>DASPPM010000253.1:0-24565 GCA_035625535.1 Alphaproteobacteria bacterium | reverse complement strand
TCGGATTTGATCGCCTTGTCGTACTCTTCGCTCATCGGCATGCGCCAGAGCGGCTCCCCCACCGCCTTGCCCGCCCTGGTGAGGCGCTGAGCGAGCTCGTCGTTGTTCGAGAAGAGGCCGGCATTCTCGTGGCCGAGCGCGATGATGATGGCACCGGTGAGCGTCGCCAGGTCGATCATCAAGCGCGGCTTGAAACGCTCTTGGGTGTACCACAACGCGTCGGCCAGCACGAGCCGGCCTTCCGCGTCGGTATTGATCACCTCGATGGTCTGGCCGGAGAGCGACTTGACGATGTCGCCGGGGCGCTGGGCGGTGCCCGAGGGCATGTTCTCGACGAGGCCGGCGACGCCGAGCGCATTGACCCGCGCCTTGCGGCCGGCGAGCGCCTGCATGAGCCCGATCACCACGCCGGCGCCGCCCATGTCCCACTTCATGTCCTCCATGTTTGCAGCGGGCTTGAGCGAGATTCCGCCGGTGTCGAAGGTGACGCCCTTGCCGACGAAGGCAAGCGGCCGCGCGTCCTTGCCGCGGGCAGCACCCTTCCACTGCATGACCACGAGGCGCGGCGGCCGGGCGCTGCCCTGACCCACGCCGAGCAAGGCGCCCATGCCGAGCTTGGCCATCGCCTTCTCGTCGAGCACTTCGACCTCGACCCCCAGCTTGGCAAGGGTCTTCGCCGCCGCGGCGAGGCTCTCCGGATAGATGACATTGGCCGGCTCGGAGACGAGATCGCGCGTAAAGAATATGCCGTCTGCGATGCGCGCGAGCGGCTCGAAGGCCTTGCGCGCCCTGGCGGTCGCCGGCACCGCGAGGTTGAGCGTCTTCAGGCTCGGCTTGTCCTCCGGCTTCTCTTTGGTGAGATATTTGTCGAAACGATAGGAGCGCAGCCGGGCGCCGAAGGCGAGGCTGGCGGCAATATCGTGTGGGGCGAGCCTGGCGCCCTTGATCTTGTCGACGAGGACCGCGGCCTCGGTCTCGCCGGTGCCGGCAAGGTGCGCCTGGATGCGTCCGCCCACGGCCTCCGCGACCGCCGCATCGAGCTTCCTGGCTTCGCCGAGCCCGGCCATCACTACGCGGGAGAGTGTCAAGCCCGCGGGCGCGATCAGTTCCGCGAGCTGATCCTTCTTGCCCTTGAACTTGCCGCTCGCGAGCGCGCGCGCGAGCGCCCCGCCCGTCAATTTATCGAGCTCGGCGGCACTCGGCGTCAGCTTGCCCTCCGCGAGCACACCCACCACCACCGCGCCCTTCTTGGGCAATTTGTGCTCGCCGAATTGGATGTCCATGAAGGCCTCGCAAATATCATCTGAGCCGGAGGTCGCCCGCGGCAGGAAGCCGCAGCGAGCGGGCTTGCGGCGCAGCCGTAGCACCCCACGACTTTAGCGCAACGCACGGCAAAGTGAAGCGCGCTCTCGGAGCGAGCCTCGCCCCGGGCCGGGATGGCGCGATCCCTATTGGGAATTGCCCATCAGCACCTTGACGGGGACGGAGAAGGTCAGACCGACGAGCTCGGTACCCGGGTTGATGGACTGGCCGAGCACCTTGCCGTTCGACATGTGGTGGAAGGCCACACCCAAGCGCGTGTCGTCGTCGAAGCGATACTGGAAGTCGAAGCCGGAGCGGCCCAGGATCGGCGGGTGGCCGAGATCCTTGCCGTTTCCCGCATCGTATCCCACCACGGCGAAGCTCGGCGTGATCATGAAGTGCCGGCCCCAGTAAGTGTCGAGGCGGATTCCCGCGTAGCCGTAAAAGCTCTCGTTCGTGGTGAACCCAGCGCCCACGAAGGGCTTCACCTTCCAAAGGAAATAGCCGGAGCGGTATTCCAGGCCGAACTCCTCCGACTGCTTGACCTGGCGCACCGCATCGAAGCGCCCGCCTTCGATGGAGACGAAGTCGGACTCGTTCTCCTTGGGCGTATCCACGAACAGCGACTCGATTATGAGCACGCCGCTCGCGATCGCGATGGCGTTGACAACATCGTCGGCGTAGGCGGGCCTCGCTCCCGCTCCGGCAGCGAGAACTGCCGCGACACCGCAGATGGCAATGAGACGACGAAAGCTCACGCGCCGCTCCCCTTTGTTGTTGCCGGCCGCAAAGGCCGCCCATCATAACCAAGATTGGTTCACGAGCAATCCTTTTGATTTCGCAGGATTTTCGCGGCCCTTGAGCGCGCGGGCGCGGCTTGCTATGACGCGCTTTCGTGGCCGTCGATCCCGCCAAGGCGAGTGCGTGCGATTTGTGCCGATCCGTAACCAGCGCCGCCCTGAAGGTGGCTCTTCTTCTCCTCGTCATCGGCGTGGCTGCGGCGCTTACGCTGTGGGGCGGGATCGACAAGGGGTTCTCGGCCCTCTTCTACGCGCCGGGACGGGGCTTTCCCGCCTGGCATAGCCCGCTCGCCGCGGCCTTGCGCCTGAGCACGCGCGCTTCCGCCTTCGGCGTCGGGATTTTTCTTCTCTTCGCCCTCCTCTGGCGCGTCATACTGGGCCGGCCGCTCCTCGGACTCACGCGCGCCGCCGTGATCTATCTCATGGCCGTCTTTCTCCTTGGGCCGGCCCTAATCGTGAACGGAGTCCTCAAGGAGGAATGGGGCCGCGCGCGGCCCTCTCAGATCGTCGAGTTCGGTGGCGACAAGCACTACACTCCGCCCCTGATCGTCGCCGACGAATGCTCGCGCAACTGCTCCTTCGTCTCCGGCGAGGCCTCGCTCGGCTTCGCTTTTGTCGCTTTCGGCTTCGCCGCCTTAACCCCGTGGCGCCGGCGTCTCGGGATTGCGGCGGGCTTGACGCTCGGCAGCGCCTTCGGTCTTCTGCGCATCGCGCAAGGCGGGCATTTCCTCTCCGACGTCTACTTCGCCGGCGTGCTCATGGTCGCCTTGGCTTGGCTGCTGCATGAGCTCTTGCTCGAGCGCCGCTGGCTCGACCGGCTTGGGCTCTGGCCGGCGGAGGAGGACGGCACCCGGTGATGCGCGCGCGCGACTGCCTTTTGCTTCTCGGGCTTTGCCTGGCAATCTTCCTGCCGGGCCTGGCCGCGGTGCCGCCGCTTGACCGCGACGAGCCCCGCTTCGCCCAGGCCTCGCGCCAGATGCTCGAGAGCGGCGACTTCGTCAACATCCGTTTCCAGAACGAGGAGCGCCTCAAGAAGCCCGTCGGCATCTACTGGCTGCAAGCGGCGAGCGCCGCGATCTTCTCGGATGCCGCCGAATCCGCCATATGGCCGTATCGCCTGCCCTCCATGCTCGGCGCCACGCTTGCCGTGCTGCTGACGGCGGCATTGGGCGCGCGGCTCTTCGGCGCCGCCGTCGGCTTGACGGCCGCGGCCATGATGGCGACGAGCCTCCTCCTCGGCGTCGAGGCGCGGCTCGCCAAGACCGATGCCGTGCAACTCGCCGCCATTTGCGCGGCACAGCTCGCGCTTGCCAACGCCTATCTCGCGCGCGACCACAAAACCGCGCTGCACACCGGCTGGCCGATCCTGTTCTGGCTCTCGATCGGTCTCGGCATCCTGATCAAGGGTCCGATCATCCTGATGGTTTGCGGCTTCACGGCGGCAGCGCTCTCGCTCGCGGAGGGTCGCTGGCGCTGGCTCTTGGCGCTCAAGCCCTGGCCCTTTGCGGCACTCAGCGTCCTCGTCGTACTACCCTGGGGCATTGCCATCATGCTCCAGACCAAGGGGGCCTTCCTCGCGCAATCGGTCGGCCACGATCTGATCGGCAAAATCGCGAGCGCCCAGGAGGCCCACGGCGCGCCGCCGGGCTTCTTTCTCGTCACCTTCCTTGGCACCTTCTGGCCCTTCTCGCTGCTCGCGTTCCTCGCGGTGCCCTGGGTATGGCGCCATCGCGGCGAAGGGGTCGTGCGCCTCTGCCTGGCCTGGCTCGTGCCGAGCTGGCTCGTCTTCGAGCTTGTGCCGACGAAGCTGCCCCACTATACCCTCCCCCTCTTTCCTGCCGTCGCATGTCTCGCCGCGCGCGCGGCACTCGAGCCCTACGCGCGCCCGGCGACGCGAAGTGGACGAACGCTCGAATGGGGACTGATCATCGCCTGGCTCCTGGTGACGCTGGCGCTCTGTGCCGCGCTGCCGCTGCTGCCGGCCATCCTCGAGCAACGCATAGACGTGCTTGCCCTCCTCTCGGGCGTGGCCGCCCTCTTGCTGATCCACGCCGCCTTTCGCGGCTATCGTGCCGGGCGAAAACGGCAGGCGCTCGTCAGCGTGATCGCCGCCTGCGTCGTTATCTATGGCACGAGCTATGGTCGGGTCATGCCGCGGCTCGATCGGCTCTGGATCAGCAGCCGCGTCGCCCAGGCCGTCGCGCAGGCCAAGCCCTGTCCGCAAGCGGTCGTGACATCCGCCGGCTTCAGTGAGCCGAGCCTCGTCTTCCTGCTGGGCGGCCGTACCCGTTTCGGCGACGGCACGGCGGCAGCGGAGGCGCTCCTCGGCGACGCCTGCGCCTTGGCGCTCGTCAATGAGTCCGATCTCGAGGCGTTCGACGCGCGCCTCGCGCGGGCGGGCAAGGCGGCCGAGCCCCTCGCCAAGATCGACGGCATCAACATTGCGCGCGGCCGCTCCGTCGCCTTGACGCTTTTCGGCGCGCTCGGCCCCGCGGGGCGCTCATGAGGAGCTCGCGGTGGATCGCGCCCCGCCTGCGCTGGCTCGCGGCCGGCCTCGCCGCCGCCCTGCTTGCGGCACTCTCGGTCGCCTATCTCGACCGCCCGAGCGCTTATTGGGCGAGCGAGCTGGCACCCCCAGTCGTGGCGTTCTGCGAGAGGCTCACCGCGCTCGGCAACTCGTCTTGGTATCTCGTGCCGCTGGCGGTTGCCATCCCGGTGCTTCACGTCGCGAGCAGCCGCAGCGCCGATCCCGCGCGGGCGGCGCGGCTCGATTGGCTCCTCTGGGCGGCGCTGTTCCTCTTCGTCGCAATCGCTGGCTCCGGTCTCTTGACCGACCTTCTCAAGATCCTGTTCGGCCGGGCGCGGCCCGCGCTCTTGCTGCGCGAGGGCGATTTTGGCTGGCATCCCCTTGGGCTTACTGCAAAGCTGCAATCCTTCCCCTCAGGTCATGCGAACACCGTTACGACCGTGACATTGGCGCTCGGTATGCTGGCGCCGCGCTTGAGGAAGGCTCTCGCGGCCTTGGCAGCGCTCGTCCTCCTCTCGCGCGTCGCGGTCGGCGAGCATTACCCGAGCGACCTCATCGCCGGTGCGGCGGTCGCATTCGGAACCACCCTCCCCTTGCGCGCGGCCTTTGCCCGCCATGGCCGCGTCTTCCGCCGAACGGAGGGCGGAGAATTCATCCCGGGCGGGATCGCCGATTGACGGACGCGTCGCACCTCGCTCTATTCAAAGGACGGGAGAACGGGCTATAACACCGCGGATGATCAAGAGCCGCGATTGCGACATTTCGAGGGAGCAGAGAGTGGCCAAGGCGTCGTGCGTCCAGCGCGCCGCTATCGCCCATCCGCGCATGGTGGGATGCTCCACATCGGCAGTGCGGCCCGTCAGCGCGGCGCGGCGGCACCGGGGGGCAGCGTTGGGCGCCCTTAGGGCGCCCTGAGCACGGAGGCGGAGTCCGGGATGCGCACCTCGCCCACTCTCTTCATCTACATCGCGCGCCAGTTCCTGACTGCGTTCGCCAGCATCCTGCTGGCATTCGCCAGCGTCGCGTTCCTCTTCGACGTGGTCGAAATGCTGCGCCGCTCGCAGTCGAAGGAGGGAACTCCTTTCTCGATCGTGTTGAGCATGTCCTTCTTCAAGCTGCCGCACTTGGCCGAGCAGGTCATTCCCTTCGCCATTCTTTTCGGAGGCATGCTCACCTTCTGGCGGCTCACGCGCAGCCAGGAGCTCGTCGTGGTGCGCGCGATCGGAGTCTCGGTCTGGCAGTTCACGGCACCCGCGGTGTTTCTCGCCTTTGCCATCGGCGTCGTCAAGATCACCATGCTCAACCCGGTTGCGGCGGCGATGCTGTTCCACTTCGAGGAGCTCGAAAACAAGTACCTCAAGGGCATGACGAGCCTGCTTGCGGTCTCCGAGACGGGGCTGTGGCTGCGCCAGATGGACGGCGGGAACGAATCCGTGGTGCACGCGCTCAAAGTCTCTCCCAGCGGCTTCGAGCTGAGCGACGTCATCATCTTCACGTTCAAGGCCGGCGATCGCTTCGCCGGCCGCATCGACGCGGAGACGGCGAAGCTCGATAGCGGATACTGGGACATCCACAATGCCTGGATCACGACGCCGGACCATGCCGCCGTGTTCGCCAAGGATCACCGGCTGAAGACCAACCTCACGCTCGAGCAGATTCAGGACAGCTTCGCATCGCCCGAATCCATCTCCTTCTGGGAACTGCCGCAGTTCATCGAGATCCTGCAGCACGCGGGCTTCTCGGCGCTGAGACACCGGCTCTATTGGAACTCCCTTCTCTCGGACCCGCTGCTCCTCTGTGCCATGGTGCTGATCGCGGCGACGTTCTCATTGCGCCATCAGCGGCGCGGCGGCACCGTGATCGTCATCGCGATCGGCGTGTTCACCGGCTTTTTCGTCTACTTCATCTCCGACGTCGTTTTCGCACTCGGTCTGACCGCGTCGATCCCCATCTTTCTCGCCGCTTGGAGCCCTGCGGGGGCCAGCATGCTGTTCGGCCTCGCCATGCTGTTCCATCTCGAGGACGGATAGGCGGGCCGTGCGCTGGTTTCTCCTTGCCGCCCTCGCCTTTACGCTCATCGCCGCCCTGGAACGGCCCGCGCGGGCGGTCGAGCAAAGACCGCCGTCGACCACCCCGGCGTTGCTCTCCGCCGATCGCGTATCCTACGACGACCAGCTCGGGCTCATCGTCGCGAGCGGCCATGTCGAGATTTCGCAAGGCGAACGCGTTCTCCTCGCGGACAGGGTCACCTACAACCAGCATACCGACGTGGTGACCGCGTCCGGCAACGTCAGCATCCTCGAGCCGAACGGCGAGGTGATCTTCGCCAACTATTTCGAGCTCACGCAGGGGCTGAAGGAGGGCGTGGCGCTCAACTTCCGCCTTCTGATGACGGACAAATCGCGCTTCGCCGCCGCCGGCGCACGGCGCGAGGGAGGCGTCCTTACCGAGATGGTGAACGGCGTCTTCTCGCCCTGCAATCTTTGCAAGGACGATCCGGAGCGCCCGCCCCTTTGGCAGATCAAGGCGGCACGCATCATCCACTACGAAGACACGCATGACATCGTCGATGAGGACGCCATCATGGAGATGTGGGGCATTCCGGTTGCCTATACACCCTATTTCTCCTATCCGGACCCGACGGTGAAGCGCCGCACCGGCTTTCTTCCGGCGACCTACGGAGAGAATACCTATCTCGGCTATCTCGCCAAGGTTCCCTACTTCTGGGCCATCGATCCCGATAAGGATCTGACCTTCGCCCCGGTTTTCATGACCAAGACGAATCCGGTGATGAACGGCGAATATCGCGAGCGCTGGGGCAACGCGCAGATCGACCTCTCGGGCAGCTTGACCGACGCGGAGGCCTTCAACGAGATCGGCATACCCAAGCCGGGCACCCAGCTGCGCGGAAACTTCAAGGGCAACGGCGTCTTGAATATCGACGAGGATTGGCGCACCGGGTTCACGGCGGAGCGCGAAACCGACATCCTCTATCTCAGCCGCTACAAGATCATCTACAACCAGCCCACCGTGCTGACCTCGAACGCCTTCGCCGAGGGCTACTTCGGACAGAGCTACAACGCGCTCAACGCGTACACCTTCCAGGACACGCGCGCCCAGATAAACCTCCGCGACCTGCCGATCGTAGCGCCCATCTACGAGGTCAACTATCGCGGCGAGCCGGGCGACTTCGGCCAGCATTGGTCGGTCGATGCCGACGCCATGAATCTCTTCCGCCCGAGCGGGGTGTTCACCCGCCGGCTCGCGCAGCGCACGTCCTGGGAAGTGCCCTACACCTCGGGAATCGGTGATATGTACTCGCTGGCCGTCAGCCTTGAGAGCGACGGCTACATCACGAACAGCAACCTGGACCCCAATGCGCCTCAAGCGGTGGCATCGAGGACGACCGGACGGGTCCTTCCCCAAGCCAAGCTGGAGTGGCGCTATCCGTGGGCGCGCTCAGACGGGGAGATACAGGAAGTGATCGAGCCGCGCATAGCCCTCCTCGCCGGCACGCAGGGGCGCAACCGCGGCATCCCGAACGAGGACAGCACGGACTTCGAGTTCGACGAGCAGAACCTCTTCAATTTCAATCCCTTCCCGGGCGTCGATCGGGTCGACGGCGGCGAGCGCGCGGTCTATGGCCTGAACGTCGGCGCGTACGGCAACAAGGGCGGCAGCACCTCGTTCTTTCTCGGACAGATGTATCAGCTGCACAGGGACCGGGACGCCTTCACCGGGGGCACCGGGCTCGAGCAAAACCTCTCGGACGTCGTCGGGCGCCTGCAGATCAAGCCCATGACGTTCCTCAGCTTCGACTATCGCTTCGAGCTTCAGGACAACAATTTGAGACCACAGCGAACCGAGGTCAGCGCGACTTACGGAACGCCCATTCTGGGAGGCGGCCTCTATTACGTCGATCTCTCGCAGGAAGTTCCCGGCGAAGGTTTGACCAAGATCACGCAATTCGGCCCCAGTGTAACCACTCATTTCATCGACCATTGGACCATGTCGGCGAACCTACTGCGCGATCTCGTTCATGATCAGTTTCGCAACTACGGCATGAGTCTTGCCTATCAGGACGAATGTCTCACGATCACGGCCGCGCTGACCCGCAACTTCACCTTCACCGTCCAATCCCCGCCGAGCGATACCTTCCTCGTGACGCTCGTCTTCAAAGATCTGGGCGACATCAGCTTCGGCGGCACCAGCGCGAGTCAATGATCGCCAGTATTCGCAGTGCTTTGCGGGATGAGGACGCCGGAAATGCCATGTCTCAATTGGCCCCATTCGCCGCGGCGCCGCCGTTTGCGCCCGCCCCCGGGGTCGGCTATAAAGGCCGTGAGCGCGCATCGATGCGCTCCTTCGTGAGCTAGACGGACGTGAAAGCGTTTTTTCTTGCGATCCTGGCACTCGCGGCGGCCTGTTGCGGCGCCCCGGCGGAGGCCCAGCAGGACCTCCAGCGCATTGCGGCGGTGGTGAACGATCAGGTCGTTTCCATGTTCGATCTGGCCGGGCGCATCCGCCTCACCATCGTGTCCTCCGGGCTCGAGGACACGCCCGAGATCCGCGCCCGCCTCACCCCGCAGATTCTGCGCACGCTGATCGACGAGGCGCTGGAGGTGCAGGAGGCGAAGCGCCTGAATATCACGGTCAACAGCACCGAGATCGACAATGCGATGGGGCGAATCGCCAAGCAGAATGACATGACGGAGACGCAGTTCTCGGATTTCCTCAAGCAGTCGGGCATCCCGCTGTCGACCCTCGTCGCCCAGGTTCGCGCGGGCCTCTCCTGGAGCAAGATCGTCTCGGAGAAGATCCGTCCGTCGATCGAGATCGGCGACGACCAGGTTCAGGAATATCTCGACCGGCTCAAGGCGAACAAGGACAAGCCCGAGTACCGCCTCCAAGAAATCTTTCTCGCCGTCGACACGCCGCAGCAGGAGGAGGACGTGCGGCGCACGGCCGAGAGGCTTTTGGAGCAGATCAAGCGCGGCGCGAACTTCACCGCCGTCGCCCGCCAATTTTCGCAGAGTGCCACCGCCGCAGTCGGCGGCGACCTGGGCTGGGTGGAAGAAGGGGCGCTCGAGCCCGAAATCCGCAGAGCCGTCGACCAGCTCAAGGTCGGCGAGATTTCGGCACCGATCCGCACGGTCCCGGGCTTTCATCTGATCCTTCTGCGCGAGAAGCGCCAGAGCGGGGCGGCGGCGGCCGACACGAGCACGCTCAAGATCGAGCATTTCTTCATCGCCGGCCCGACCAATGCCGCGCCCGAGGACTTGGCGGCGCTGCGCTCGCTTGCCCAGACGGTGTCGGACAATGCCGCGAGCTGCCCTGACTTCGCCTCGTTGCGCAAGCAGCTTCCTGACGCGAAGACAGTGGTTCCCAGCACCGTTACGGCCAACGATTTGGCGCCGGCGATACGCGCGGTCGCGAGCAAGCTGCCAGTCGGCAAGGCGAGCGACCCGATCACGCTCAACAACGGCGTCTTCGTCATGATGATCTGCTCCCGCGAGGGCGGCAGCGAAAGCGGGCTGCCGAGCGCCGATGAAGTGCGCAATCGTCTCGGACAGGAGAAGCTCGACCTGCTTACGCGGCGCTACCTTCGCGACATGCGCACCACCGCCTTCATCGACCTCCGCCCATGAGCGAGCCCTCGGCTGCGGCGCCCTTGGCCCTCACCATGGGCGAACCGGCCGGCGTCGGCGGCGAGATCGCGCTCAAGGCCTGGCTGGGGCGGAGCGAAGCGGCATTGCGGCCCTTCTTCGTGATCGACGATCCGGACCGTCTCGCGCGCCTTGCACGGGGCTTGGGGCTCCGCGTCGCGATCGAGGGGATCGAAGGACCCGAGGAGGTGCCGAGCCTGTTCGCGGCAGCGCTCCCCGTGCTTTGCGAGCGGCTTCCGCGAGCCGTGCGAGCGGGCAGACCCGATCCCGCCAACGGCCCCGCCGTCGTCGCGTCGATCCGACGGGCGGTTGCTCTCGCGCTCGCGGGGCGGGCAAGTGCCGTGGTCACCAACCCCATCCACAAGAAGAGCCTCTACGACGCCGGCTTCCGCTATCCGGGTCACACCGAGTTCCTGGCCGCCCTCGTCGAGGGCGCTCCCGCGCCGGTGCCGGTAATGATGCTCGTGATACCCGGCTTGCGCGTCGTTCCCGTCACCATCCATTTGCCGCTCGCCAAGGCGCTTCAGTCGCTCGATGCGGCTGCGATCGTCCACTGCGGCAAGGTCGCCGCGGATGCCCTCACGACGAGCTTCGGCGTGGCCGCGCCCACGCTCGCGGTCGCGGGCCTCAATCCGCATGCGGGCGAGGCCGGCGGGCTCGGCCGCGAGGAGATCGAGACGATCGCCCCCGCGGTGGAGGAGCTGCGCGCCGCCGGGATCCGGACGCTTGGGCCGCTGCCGGCCGATACGCTCTTCCATCCGCGTGCGCGCGCGCGCTACGACGCCGTCCTCTGCATGTATCACGATCAGGCGCTGATCCCGCTCAAGACCATCGATTTCGAGCACGGGGTGAACGTGACCCTCGGCCTGCCCTTCGTGCGCACCTCCCCGGACCATGGCACCGCTTTCGACATCGCGGGAAAGGGAATGGCGAGCCCGGCGAGCTTGATCGCGGCGCTCGGTTTAGCCGGCGAGATGGCGGCGCTGCGCTTGCGCGGCAAGGCGGTCGGCGCCAAGCGGGCCCTTGCCTGAGCCGCACCCCGGCCTTCCCCCGTTGCGCGAGGTGATCGCGCGCCACGGCTTGCAGGCGCGGCGCTCGCTCGGCCAGCATTTTCTCCTCGACCTCAACCTCACACGCCGCATCGCGCGTGCGGCGGCACCGCTTGGCGCGGGCACCACCATCGAGATCGGCCCGGGGCCCGGCGGGCTCACGCGCGCGCTCCTCGAGCTCGGCGCCAAGCGAGTCATCGCCATCGAGCGCGATGGGCGCGCGGTCGCCGCCCTCGCCGAGCTCGTCGCGGCCTACCCGAACCGTCTCGAGATCGTCGAGGGCGACGCGCTCGCAGTCGACGCGGACAGGCTTGGCGGCCCGCCGCGCCGCATTGTCGCCAACCTGCCCTACAACATCGCGACGGCACTGCTCTTGCGCTGGCTCGCGCGCATCGAGGCGTTCGAGAGCCTGACCCTCATGTTCCAGCGCGAGGTGGCCGAGCGCCTGGTGGCACGCCCGCGCGGCAAGGACTATGGGCGGCTCAGCATCATCAGCCAGTGGCGCGCGGAAGTGGAGCTGCTGTTCAACGTCGCGAAGGAAGCCTTCGTCCCGCCGCCAAAGGTCGTCTCGACGGTCGTGCGCCTCAAGCCTCGCGCGGCACCCCTTGCCGAGGCCGAGCGCGCCGCGCTCGAGGCCGTGACCGCAGCCGCCTTCGGCCAGCGCCGCAAGATGGTACGCACGAGTCTCAAGAGCTTAGGCGTTGATACGGCAACCCTGCTTGAGAAGGCCGGTATCGCGCCGGCCGCCCGCGCCGAGGAGATCGATATCGCAGGGTTCTGTGCGCTCGCACGGGCGTACCGGGAGCTCAAGGGCCGATAGCCGGCCGCAAGATGCGCGACCCTTCGTCCGGCGAACTGACCGGCCTGCCCCGGCACACCTCATCGTCGGCTGCGTTTCGGGGGCGCAGGCCACACGTTTGGCTGCCTCTACGACAGCATCTCCATGCCAGAGGCGATAAGGCGCGCGGTGCCGAGCCACCGCTGCCTGCAGGTTTTCAGCCTTCTTGCTAAAGGCACGGGTTACTCAATGGCATCTTTTGGCTCGTGCAGTCAGGCGCGCCGTGGTGCGATCTGGCGGATAAAGCCAGCAGCATTGCTTCTGGTATCATTTCGCCATTGGCCGAATTGCGGTACGGTCAGCGCTCCAAATCGGAAAGGATTTCCGCAAGCAGCTCATAAAACACTTCGCGCCGCCGCGCCGACGTAGCCTCCCGGTTGGATCGTTCGAACGCCACGACGAGCTTTTCAATGAGAGGCGCATGCCTGCGCAGCCCGAAGAGCGCACGCAACAGCGTGTGGACCCTGTCGCCCTCGATATCCCCTCCAAGGGCTGCAAACTCAGCCGGCGACGGCTTCGCCGTTCGTGGTGAATGCTCCTTCTGAGGCTCGTCGATTTGATTGTCAATTGTGACGCCTTGGACATTGAAGTCGCCGACTTGCATGTCTGACAAATCACGTGCGCTGACGCTTCGTTCGAACACGATCGAAGAATCGGCCGTCTCAGGATACTCGACAGCGTGTACACCTTTCGCCTTAATGTGCGCGACCCCGTCAACATCGCCGGTGCGGGTGCGGATATAGTTCCAGGAGATAAAGTCCTGATCGGCTAGCTGCTGGAGCAATTTTGCAAGAGTGAATCTATTGACAAGGGTAATTCTATTGATTTTAAGGTCCGCGAAGGTGCTAAAACTTACGCTGCGCGTTGTATTTCGAGCATCATAGAGACGCTTGAGAATAAGGCCTCGGGCTTCACTCTCTTTCATAGCGATCCTCCGGCACCATCCCGACACCCCAGGCGCCCAAAATTCGCCTCGAGCGGCCGGTCTGACCGATCATGTTTGGTCCCTTGAAGAGATTGCAGCGCTCCATGCACAGCAAGCCGTAACGAAGCGCCGTCCTTGCCAGAAGCAGGCGGCTTAAATCTCTATCCCAGCAATAGGAACGCGACACTTACCCCGGTTTTCTGCCTGACGTATTTCTCGCCATAAAGCACCACGAACAGCAGCACCCAACCGGCTGCAACAACCCACCAGGGCAGCAAGCCCCAATATGTCACTAAAATCGAAAGCAACAAGACGTAAAAATACAGCATGGCGACGGCAAACGCGCCGACTCCCACGAAAATGTTGATGTCCGATGCGCGCATGGCACCCCCCTTGCAGGGACCGAACTCAAACCATTATACCGCACGGAGCTCATCGGCCAAATATACAAAGATATTGCGCGCCGTTGCAGGCCCGCTTGGCTCGACCGCTAGCGCAGTCTCGCAATGGGCTTCGAAAACGTCACTGGCAGCGCCATCGCCTTCATCATGCCAGCGAGCGTTCGGCTTTAACTATTATTCTCCAACTGGAACTGGCTCGAGAACGCCGCGCTTGAGGAGCGGCAGGAATGCCTCGGCCGCAACCGGTCTGCTGAAGAGGAAGCCCTGGATACCGTCGCATTGGTAGGCCTGCAGATAGGTGAGCTGCACCATCGTCTCGACGCCCTCCGCTACCGCCTGCTTCCCCATGGCGTGGGTCATCGTGACGATCGCCTGCACGAGTGCTGCATGGGCGGTGTCATTTGTCATTTTCGAGACGAACGAGTAATCGATCTTGAGCGTTTCGATGGGGAGGCGCGAAAGATGGCTGAGCGCGGAATGCTCGATGCCGAAGTCGTCGACCGAGAAGCGCACGCCCTCAGCCGCCAGCTGCTCCATTATGGATGCTGCCGCCTCGGCGTTGTGGAGGATGGTACTCTCGGTGAGCTCGAGCTTGAGGCACTCGGGCGAGAGCCCGCTCTCGCGTACGATGGCGAGGATGCGTTCGGCGAGATTCTCCTGCAGGAGCTGCCAGCCTGAGAGGTTGACCGAAACAGGGATGTCCTTCAGTCCGGCCTGCTGCCATTCCCGGGTCTGGGCGCAGGCCGAGCGCAACGCGAATTCCCCGAGCGGCGCAATCAAGCCGGTTTCCTCGGCGACCGGAATGAATTCTCCGGGAGGGATGAGGCCGCGCTCGGGGTGGCGCCAGCGAATGAGCGCCTCTGAGCCAATGATCTTGAGCGTTCGCGCAGCCACCACCGGCTGGTAATGAAGTACGAGCTCCTCATTCTCGATCGCGCGGCGCAGCTCCGCCTCGATGCTGAGCCGGCGCACCGCGCTCTCCGTCATCTGCGCTCTGTAGAACTGGACCGCCTGTCCGGGAATGCCCTTGACCTTGTTGAGGGCGGTCGTCGCATTGCGGATGAGGATCTCGGCCTCGTTGCCGTCCTCCGGGCTTACGCTTATTCCCATCGCGATCTTGAGCGGAAACTCCTTTCCTTCCAGCAAGAGGCTCACCTCGCATCGCTGCCTGATCTCGCCCAGAGGTGCTGCTAAATCCGCGTCCTTCCCAATCCCGGTCAGGAGGAGCAGGAATTCGCCGTCGCCAATACGCGCGATGGTATCGCCGCCCCCTACGACGCCCTGCAACCGTCTCGCGATCTCGCGAATGGCGGAATCCCCGGCGCCGAAGCCGGAGCTGTCGCGGATGTCCTTGAGCGTCGTCAACTCGATCGCCACCACGACGGCCGTGGCCTCGAAGCGTTGCGCGCGCTCGAGCGCCTGCGCGAGACGGTCGACGAGCAATTCGCGATTGGGCAAGCCGGTCAACTGGTCGTAATAGGCGAGGTGGTCGCGATCGGCCTCCAGCTTCTTGAGCTCGGTGATGTCGAGCGCCACGCCGTCCCACACGGTCGCGCCGTCCTCGAGGCGCCTGGGCCGGGACACGGACCTCAGCCATCTCATGCCGGCTTTCGGCGTCTCGATGCGATACTCGACCTCATGCGGCGTCAATTCCGCGGCGGATCGCTTGGCGCCCTCCTCGAAGGCTGCGCGGTCGTCTGGATGCAAGAAATCGGCCAGGCGCAATTCTCCGCGCACGATCGCGCTCGGCTCGATGCCGTAAATCTCGCGGAAGCCGTCGCTGATGTACGCGTGGCCGGTCGACCCATCGGGCCTGAGCACGCGGCGGAAGATGGCGCCCGGGAGGTTCTGGGCGATGCTGCGGAGCTGCGCCTCGCTGTCGCGCAGCGCCTGCTCGGCTTGCCGGAGTGCGGTGATGTCGATGCGCAGGCCTGCGGTCCCGCCGCCCTGCATGCGCCGCTCGGTGACGAGAAAGCTGCGTCCGCCCACGAGCGGCTGCTCGACGGCACCTTTGGGATCGCGGTGGTAGCGCAGGCGCTCCTCGAGCCATTCCGCCTCGCGCCCGAGGGCGTCCACGTGCACGCCCCTCTGCAATCCGTCGCGCATAATGTCCTCGAAGCGGGCGCCCGGCAGCGTGAGACGCGGACTGCCCTCATAGACCCTGCGGTACGCTTCGTTGCACGTGACCAGACGGTCGTCGCGGTCGAAGATGACGAAGCCTTCCGAAATGCTCTCGACCGCATCTAGCAGAAGCGCCTCGGCCTCCTCGGCGCGGCGAAGTGCCTCCACGACGCGGGCCTGGGCCGACATCCGCTCGGTGATGTCCCGCTGGATGCCGACGATGCTGGAGACCTGACCCTTCTCATCGCGCACCGGCGCGCGCGTTACCGAGGCCCAGCGGACCTCGCCATTCTTGCGCTCGATGCGCATGACCCGGTCGGCGACGGGCGCCCCGGTCGCGAAGACTTCCCGCTCCTCCTCCTCGATTTCGCGCGCGCGTTCCGGGGGGAGGAAATCCCCGGCCCGTTTCCCGACCGACGCCCGAGGGTCCGCAATTCCCAAGCTGGCGGCTAGGACTTTGTTGACGCGTAGGTAGCGATGCTCGCGATCCTTGAAGAAAATGCCGTCCGGTATGTTGTCCATCAGATTGTGCAGCAGATTCTTCTCCTCGCTCAATTCCTGCAGCAGACCGAAGTGCTCGTTCGCCTTCATGACGAGCAGCTTGAGGTGTTCCGGATCCCACGGCTTCGAGATGTAGCCGAATATGCGTCCTCGGTTCACCGCCGAGATGACGGCGTCGATATCGGAATAGCCCGTGATCAGGATGCGCGTCGCGTCGCTGATTTCCCGCGCCCGCGCGAGGAACTCGTGCCCGCTCATTCCCGGCATGCGCTGATCCGAGATGATGACCGAGAGGTCCGTCTCCTGCTCGAGCCGCTTGATCGCCGCCCGTGCCGAGGTCTCGACCACGACGCGGTACTGGTCTGAGAGCTCGTCCTCGATCGCGACCAGAACCTGCGGCTCGTCGTCCACGACGAGAATGCCCTTCCCCGCCGCGAGGCGAGACGCGCCGTTTCCGCTTTCATTGAGACCGATCACTGCCGTCCTCCTCCTCGCCCGATATCCAGCCGTCCCACGACTGTGCCCAATCCCGCCTGTATCTCAAGCGCTCCGCCGTTGCGCTTCCTGATCGGTCGGGATGCTGATCGTGAACTTGGTGCCCTTGCCCTCCTCGCTCTCGAACTCGAGGGTGCCGTTGTGGCGCTGGATGATGCCGTAGGAGATGGAAAGGCCAAGGCCCGTGCCCGCACCAACCGGCTTGGTGGTGAAGAAGGGTTCGAAGACACGATCGCGGATCGCCGCGGGAATGCCCTTGCCCGTGTCGGCGACCGACAAAACGAACGTCGAATCGAACCCGCCCGTCGCGATCGTGATCCGCCCCTCCCCCTCGATAGCGTCAATGGCGTTCGAGACCAGGTTCATGATCACTTGGTTGAGCGGCCCCGGGTAACAGGAAATCGCGTTGATTTCGCCGTATTGCCGCTCGATCGTGATGCCGTCCTTCAATTTGTGCTGCAGCAGCGTCAGAACGGACTCGATATTGTCCTCGATCTTGACATGTTTCACCTCGCTCTCGTCGAGGCGCGAGAAGGTGCGCAGCTTGACCACGAGATCCCCGACCCGCTCGAAACCGAGGCGCATGTCCTTCAGGCGTTCGCGCAGCTTGCCGAGGACCCGGCGGCTTGCCAGCGAGAGATGCGGCTCGATCTCGGGAACCATGCTCTCGAGGCCGCGGGTCACCGTGCCGAGGTGGCTCGCGAGGAAGCCAAGGGGATTGTTGATCTCGTGAGCAACCCCGGCGACGAGCCCGCCGAGGGATGCCATCTTCGCGGTGTGGACGAGCTGCGCCTGGGTGTGCTGGAGCTCGCGGTACGCGACCGCGAGCTCGCGATTTCTTGCCTCGAGCTGCTCGGCAAGATTGGCGCGCGCCTCCGCCGCCTCTTTCTCGGCGCGCGCGCGCGCGATCTCGAGCTCCTTCTGCTGGAACTCCTCCGCGGCACGGCGCGCCAATCGCGCGTAGAGCGCGCCCGTCTCCAAGAGCAAGCCGAGAAGGACAAAGCTCGCCGCCATCAAGCCGAAGATGCGGCCGAAGTAGAAACCGAGATCGAAGCGCCCCGCGCTCAATACGGCGCTCACCCCCACATCGGCGAGCCAGGCGTACATGACGATCATGAGCCAGACATCGAGCACCGAATGCGGGCGTCTCAGCCACAGGACGACAAGTGCCACGAGGCTCAGGCCCCACACAGTTGCGACCACGCCCGGATAGACGCTGGTATGGTGACTGCCTTGCATGATGGCAGGCAGAAGGTCCTGCCGAACTCCGGCAAAGACGACGAGGGCCGCAACCAGGCCGGCCACGGCGAGGACGGCCGCGATGATGTCAACGCGCGGGGCACGGCCGCTGCCGGCACCGTCTTTCATGAGCGTGGCGGCGATGAGGGCCAGCGGGAAGCCGGCATGCCAGAACATGTAGAGCCAAGCCGTGGTCTGCGCTCCCGCCCCGAGCAGGCCGGTCGGCGAAAACAGGCCCGGAAAGCTCAGTGCATGCGCAACCGCCATCGCAGCGCAAAAGAGATAGCCAGCAGCGAGGACGAGAAGGGCACGGGAGCGCAGGATGGCGAATTGCGAGAAGAGAAGGACCGTCGTGATGAGGTCGCTGATCGCAAGCGCCGATTCATAGGCGGGAATGAAGCCCCAGACCTGCGGCAGCGGCCGGCTGGCGAACGGAGCGAGGGCCAGGAAGACGAGCGCAAAAGCAAGGCCCGCCGCCAGCGCCAGCCGCCGCTCGCGCGCTCCGGCCGGTACCGTCGAGAGAAAGATTTGCCTCTCCGCAACCGCGTCTTGCCCCATCGCATGCCCTGGCGATATGAACGCAATCCCCGCAAGTAAGTCGCAAATGTTACACAGTCAAGTATATAGCCCGAGAACCACGTTCGCGGGACGATGCGCTCCAGTTATCAATTGTCAAGAATCCATACAGCGTCCATTTCTTCGCGAAAAACGTGCAATATTGCATCGCATCACTACAAGATTGATTGCAGCGCCCCTGCGGCATTGCTTTGCGCATCGCTTGCGTGAGCGGCTCTCGGCCCCGCGGGGGCAAGGCCCCGGCATGTGAAGCGCCGGCCAGTGATGACGACATGACCGCGAAGCCGCTTCGGCGCGCTTTCAACCGCCGGTCCGAGTATTCGACCGCGCAACCGAGCCATGCCCGACCCGCCCGGAAATCGTTGTCGATGTACTTAAGCGAAATTAAATATGGATATTCCCTGCGCGATTGTCTGTGCGATTTCGCACACAGTGATCAAGGCGGGCGCATGCCGGAGAATGCCGGCGTTTGCTTACGCCAATTGATCCCCCCTCGTTGCGCTGTGCCGAACAGAGTCTCGAGTTGGGCTCTAGAGACGCCGTAGCATTCGCAGGCCGCATTTTCGAGGCCCGAGCGGTTCCTGATCGTTACGCGACCGCGCGTATTCTGGATTAATTCGGCCTTTTGCAGGGAACTCGCGGCAATCGACACTCCAGCGCGCTGCACCCCGAGCATCATCGCCAGGAATTCATGGGTAAGCGGAAATGTGTCGCATAAGGCACTGTCATGGGCCGTCAGCAGCCAGCGACAACAGCGTTCTTTGATGGAATGCAGGCGATTGCAGGCGGCATCCTGCACGAGTTGGCCGATGCCGAAGCGGGCGAACTTCAGCATCACCTCTCGCAGCGCATCGTCCCTTGCCATCTCATCTCTCAGGATATTGGTCTTGATGCGATACGCCGTTCCCGGAATTTGGACGATGTACTCTACAATCGCTTTATCCATGCCCGTTATAAGGGCGTTTGAATTGATAACACCCTCGATGCCGCGCGCGCCGATCCCTACCGTCCGACCGTCTCGCATGATCTTGATGAATGAAACCAGACCGCGGTTGACGAAATACACATGTTCGATCGGTCTATCTGTATGGTAGAGGACCTGCCATTGCACCGTGTCGAATATCTCTAAAGCCGGCAGAATGCGCTCCAACGTGACCGGCGGGAGGGAACGCAGCATGCGGTTGGTGATGCCGTCTTCGTGCGACTGAATCATTGACTCATAGCGCTTCTCTGAGCGAGGCCTCCTCTTCGCGAGTGTTGCGCCCTCACCTTTGCGCGGCCGCAGGAGCTCCGAAAGGTTGGTTTCGGCCAATAAGGGGCTGAAATCCGGCCATAACGGCAGATTGCCAAATCCCGCCTCGTGCTGACAATCGAAAATTCGCGAGTCGCGCCCAAGGCTAAAGGCTGAGTTTTCTCGATCGGATAGCATGGTGCGATCCTGCTCGTGGATTTCCGAATCCGAGTACTAGGCTCTGCCGGAAATATCTCTGAACTGCTGCGGCGCCGCATTGGTCCAGCGCCGAAACGCCTGCCGAAAATTGGCGGCCTCGCTGAAGCCTAAAGTGTAGGCGATATCCTCAACGGTCAAATCCGTGTCGCGCAAATACTTGATCGCCACTTCCATTCGCAATTCGCCCGCCAGCTTGCGGAAGGACGTATTCTCTTCGCGCAGCTTTCGCCGGAGCGTACGCGTGCTCATGTTTAGACGGCGCGCGACGTCGTTGAACCTCGTCGAGCGGATCAGATTGACGAGAAGAATTTGCCGGACCTTGCCCACCAGCCCGATGTGAAGCCTAAGCTCCTCTCTAAGGCCGTCGCAGAGCTCGACCATCGTCAAATAGGTGATCTCGTTGCCCAGCGTCGGCGTGCGATCGAGCCAGCTGGCGTCGTAAAGAAGCTTGTTTTGAGATTGGCCGAACAGCACCCGACATCCGAAGATGTCCGGATACTCAGGGGCGTCGTCCGGAGGCCCGTACGTGACATGAAGCTCGCGGGCGGCAAAGGAGGCGCCCATGACGTCGCGGTGCAGCGACAATTGAATGCCGAAATGCAATTCCACGAGGTACCGGTAAAGGCGCGCGTCAACGCGCGGATGCGGCAGTGGGATGGTGGTCCAGGCCCCGAAATTGTTCTCCTCCTTGAAGGAGACTTCGGCGAGAGGTATCGCCAGCTCGTGGTACTTCACGGCGAAGTGCTCCGTTCGGCGATAATCCGTGCTGCTGAGTATGGCGAAGCCGTACATGCCGAACGCGGAGACGTGGAACCGCAGGCCCGCGCGATAGGCAAACTGCGGGTCCCGCGTGAGCCGATCCGCATTGCAATAGCATTCAATGATTTGATTTATCGAGACGCGGGTTGCTGGCGAAGACAGAGCGCTTCTGGATACACCCACGCCGGTAAGCGCGTCCTCCGCCGACACGCCCTCCGCCGCGAGTGCGTCAAGGACCGTCGTGATCTTGAAGACCGGATAAATTCTATCGTCGAGACCTGGTCTGATCATGCTCGCACCCGCTCGCTCTCGCGCGAGACGCGTTCGCGCCAGCTCGCCGAGCGCTCAGCTCCCTTGTCCCCTATACGCTTGCGCGTTGTCCTCGGCAATGAGCGGCAGCCGTTCTTGCCTCGCCTCCCGATCGCGATGCGACCACTGGGCATACTTGCCGCCCTGGGCCCCATCGTTGCGCCCAGCACGGGATCAATCTTCGCGCCTTTGCTCGGCGAGCCGGCGCGGATCCTCGAATAGACGCGCGGTGACGGCGCCGAAGACGATGCCGCCGATGTGAGCCAGGTAAGCCACGCCGCCCGACTGAACGTCCGCGACTACGCCAAAACTGAGAAGCTGGATGATAAACCAAAACCCGATAAGGAGCGCGGCCGGTATGAACGTGACGCGGACGAACCAGCCGATGAACAGAACCGTGCGAATTTTATCGCGCGGGTAGGTGACCAGAAACGCACCCATCACGGCGGCGATCGCTCCGCTCGCACCCAGATTGGGGACCGTAGAACCGGAATCGGCGGCGACTTGTGCGAGCATCGACACAACCCCGCCGGCAAGGTAGAACGCCACGTAGCGCCAGCGATTCATTACGTCTTCTATCTCCGGGCCGAACGCCCAGAGGAACACCATGTTGCCAAGAATGTGCGACCAGCTCCCGTGCATGAACAGAGCCGTCAGAATGGTGATCAAGTGGCGGCCGGCAACGATATCGGCAGGGACAACCGACCATCGAATTACAAATGCGTCGCCATTCATCAGCTCGAGAATGAAAGCCATGACGTTCACCGCGATGATGAGCGCGGTGACGATGGGAAAACGTGAAGGGCGTCGCGATGCATCCTCGAGCGGGATCATGTCTTATTTCTCTCTGGAAAATGCACACCGCCCAAGTTCAGCCGAAAGCTCGCGTAGCGCGCGACTGCAAGCGTTGAGCCCTCGTGCCGCGAAGAGTAGCCCACCTTGATAGCGTCGCTACCAGAAGCGGTTGATCTGCTTTGCGCCGAGCACTGTCTCCCAGATTACTGCCAGGTCGACCGCAAGTACGACGAATCCGGCCAGAAGACCGATCGAGAGCATTAGCCCGTCCTCCTCAAGATAGGCCAGCGAGATCAGCGCCATCAAAACGGCAGGGACGACGTTGCTTAGCGGTATCGGAGTTAATATCAGCCGGGCGCTCAGCATCACAACGACGATGCCGACAACGCGCTTGGTCGCCGCGGGCGGGACGGGCCAGCGCGGATGAACCACCTTCTCAAGACATCTCAACACCGGGATGGCGCATCGCACGACGGTGCCAAGGTGCCGCGTGGGCAAGGGGCGGTCCGCGATGCGGCGCGGAAAGATGGGAGCCGGGCGGCCGGCGACCATCTGGAACGCGGCGATCATGAGCAATAATCCGGCTACGAGGCAAATTCCAGGCGCGGCGGCGACGACGGCCAGCAAAAGCATGAGCAGGCCGAACGAGTGCCTGTGCAGCCTGCCCATCAGCCAACCCAGGCTGACGTGATCGGCCGGTGCCTCGTCGTGCAGCTCCTTGAGGATAACGGAGGCGGGGATAAACGCTCTCGCGTCGGATCGGCTCCCTGTCAATTCGGGCCTCCTGATCTCTGGCACCAGCTCACAGGCGTCAGCTTATTCTCCCCGGAAGCTGTCCACCCAGCCGGAGCCGTCGCAAGTCCCGGCCGCGAGGTGTGCAATTACGAGAGCGGCATTGTGGATCGCCATTGGCTGAGGTTACAAGCGTAACTCGCCCACGTTCCCGTGGCGACAGATTTTGAGGCCTCTCTCTCAGGCTTGGCCCTTCCTCGAGCGGAGTCCTTTTATGATTGATATGACGGTGGGAATAAGAAGCTTCTGGGCGGCGACATCCAGCGGGTTGTGGACGAATCCCGCGATCGTGTCCTTGGCCTCTCGCAGGTCTTGACCGAGCGCAGCGATGGTGAGCTTGAGATCGCGCGCGTCCGCCTGAATGGATTCAATTGCCATCTTGCGAACGCCGAAGGCCAGTTCAATCTCGGGTCCCGGCCGGGAGTTCCTGCCCACCAGCACGACTATCACGGCGAGAACGAAATCGGCTATCGCGATGATCGCGGCGGCCGAGACAGGCCCCAGCGACGCCTGCAAAGCATAGAAGCCTGCCACATTTGTCATGCCGAGCCCGAATACCGCAATCAGGCCCGCAAACACAAAGAGGCAGAGCCAGCGGGCCATGACATTGAGCCAGATCTTCCCGATCAGGGAATCGGCCTTCTGAAGGAGGTGGAGGTCGCGAATAAAATCGTCGATCATCTCGTAACTCCTAGCGTCGGCCGAGCAGGCGACCTATCAAGATCCCCACGACCATGGCGCCCACCACGCTCGCGGTCGGGTTCTCCGATACCTTCTTCTCGGCCTCTTCAACGAATTCCGTGATCACGTTGACGAACTCGCGAAGCTCCGCGCGCAGCTGCTGCTCTTCCGCGATATCTTCCGGCCGACCGGCCCGCGCGGCTGTCGCACCGCTCGTGGACGTGCGATCCGCGGGCGACAGGCGTTCCCGATGCGAAGCCGAAAGCTCCTCCTTAAGAGACTCCAATTCGCGCGAAAGGACGGCATCTGCGGTCACGGCATCCTCCCATCCGAGTCTGTGTCGGGCCGATCATTTCAAATGACCCGCCAGGCCCTCGCAAACGTCATGCCTCGCTGTCAGGCACGGCCACCCGGCATAGTAGACCGCGGGAAGCTTGGCATTTTCGAGGTGTCTCGTCGAGGCCTATGAACTCGAGGCTCATGAGCGAGAACGCGCTCAGGCACTCAGTGTGCCGCTTGCGGGTCAGCCCTCGATGAAGGCGTTGGCTTCACCGCGCTCCGGATTGGCGTAGGGGGCGCAAAGGGCTATTCTAACACTCGGACTGCGGCTCATAGGGGCAGTGTCGGCTTAGAGGGAGAAAAGCAATGAGCGGTACATCCTTAGTCGATAGTCTGTTTCACAAGCGGCTGCGTGAGGCTTCGCGCAGGCTGTTCTGGCTCGGGCTGCTGATGGTGGTGCTGGGATTTGCCGCCATTGTCTTTCCCATGATCTCCACGCTGGTGGCGACAATTCTCGTCGGCTGGGTGTTCCTGATCTCCGGCGTACTCACGCTTTATGGGTCATTCTCGATACACGGCACCGGGCCGTTCTTCGCGGAGCTTCTCCTCGGCCTGCTTTCCGTCGTGGCAGGCGTGTACATGCTGTTCAACCCGCTCGCCGGCGCGGCTGCACTCGCGCTTGTCGTCGGCGTGCTCTTCATGCTCGAGGGCGCGTTCGAGATCTTCTTCGCTTTCGAAATGCGCCCGCATCCCGGTTGGGTGGGCATGCTCATCTCGGGCATCGCCAGCATCGTTCTAGCGGTCCTGATCGCGGCCGGCTGGCCTGCGATCTCGGTCGTCGTGCTGGGCATTTTCCTCGGCGTGAATTTCCTCAGCACCGGCTTTGCCTATATTTTCGTATCGCGTGCACTGACGCCCGCGGGCTAGAGCAATATCCGACGAAGCGGAATCGCCCCCTCACCCAGCTTTGCCTAAGCTCGCTACGCTCGCTAAGGCTGCGCAACCCTCTCCCCCTCAAAGGGGGAGAGGGTAGGGTGAGGGGGCTGCTTCCACCGAAATG
>DASPPM010000252.1:0-8171 GCA_035625535.1 Alphaproteobacteria bacterium | reverse complement strand
GGCTACGATCCCTGGCTTCACACCGCCGTCGATCGCGAGCGTTACACGACAGCCGCGGCCAAGGCGGGCGGGCGTCTCGTCGCGTGCGCGGAGAATCCGATCGACGCGATCTGGGCGGGCCAGCCGCCGGCTCCCATCGCCCCGGTGGTGCCGCATCCTCTCGCTTACGCCGGCAGGGAGTCGCGCGATAAGCGGAACGTGCTTGCAGGCGAGCTCGCCAAGCAGGCGATCGATGCGGCCGTGCTGACCGCACCCGACTCGATTGCATGGCTCCTCAACATCCGCGGTGGAGACGTGCCGCACACCCCGCTGCCCTTGAGCTTCGCCCTTCTCTCCGCCGACGCCACGGTCGAGCTCTTCTGCGACCCGCGCAAGCTCAGCCCCGGTCTTGCCCGGCACCTCGGCAACGGGGTGAGCGTGCGCGGCCACGAGGAGTTCCCGGCGGCCCTCGATCGGCTCGGCCAGGCCAAGAAGCGCGTCGCGGCGGATCCCGCGAGTGCCGCGGCCTTCATCTTCGACCGCCTCGAGCGCGCGGGTGCAGAGATCGTGAAGAGCGCCGATCCCTGCGCGCTCCCCAAGGCCTGCAAGAACGAGGTCGAGCTCGCCGGCATGCGGGCGGCGCACCGGCGCGACGGGGCGGCGCTCACGCGCTTCCTCGCCTGGATCAAGGGCCGCGCGGCCAAGGGCGGCATCAGCGAGGTCGAGGCGGCCGAGCGCCTCCACGCGCTGCGCCGCGAGGGCGAGCTCTTCCGCGACCTGAGCTTCTCGACGATCGCCGGCTCGGGCCCCAACGGCGCCATCGTGCACTATCGCGCGACGGATGAGAGCAACCGCCGTCTCAGGAGCGGCGAGCTCTTCCTCATCGATTCGGGCGCCCAGTATCTCGACGGCACCACGGACGTGACGCGGACGCTCGCGATCGGCGCACCCTCGGCCGAGATGCGCGAGCGCTTCACCCGCGTGCTCAAGGGACACATCGCACTCGCGACGGTGCACTTCCCCGCCGGTACCACGGGCTCGCAGCTCGACGTGCTCGCGCGCGCGGCGCTCTGGCAGGCCGGCCTCGACTACGATCACGGCACCGGCCACGGGGTGGGAAGCTATTTGGGCGTGCACGAGGGGCCGCAACGTATCTCCAAGATCCCCAACACGGTGGCGCTCAAGCCCGGCATGATCGTCTCGAACGAGCCGGGCTACTACAAGGCGGGCGCCTACGGCATCCGCATCGAGAACCTGGTCGCGGTCACGCTTGCGGACGGGCACGCGGCAGCCGAGCGCGAGATGCTCGCCTTCGAGACCCTCACCTTGGCGCCGATCGACCTCGATCTCGTCGAGCCGGAGCTCCTGAGCGCCGCCGAGACCGCCTGGCTCGACGCCTATCACGCGCGCGTGCGCGAGACCTTGGCTCCGCTCCTCGACCGCGCGGCCGCCCGCTGGCTCGAGGAGGCGACGCGGACGCTCGGGACGTAACGCGCGCCCTAGCGCGCATTCCCGGGGATATTCTGGGAGTTCTCTCGTATCGTCATTCCCGCGCAAGCGCCCCGGAGTTGATCCGGGGCAGCGGCTGGTGGACCCCCGCGTGCGCGGGGGTGACGACCGGGGTGTTTCTACTTGATTGGACTATGCGCTAAATCGCCATCGCGCAAAGCATGGCGGCGACGAGGATCCAGGAGGAGTAGAGATCGCGCTTGGTCATGACGGGTTCCCCTGTTTTGGCCTTGCGGCCGTTCCAATCGTGCGAAAAGACTAGCGCTCTACTTGGCGGCCCGATATGACCAAGCTCACAGGGCTTCGGTGACGTCGGTCACAGGGGAAGAGCGAGGCCAAGGGCCAAGCGGAGGGGAGAAGGCACATGCAAGTCGCGGTGCGTAATGCGGCGCGCGAACGGCTGGAGAAGGGCGAGTTGGCACTCGGCCTTGGCATCCGCCAGGCCCGCAGCGTCGACATCGCCAAGATCATGAAGAGCTGCGGCTACGACTGGCTCTTCCTCGATCTCGAGCACGGGGTGATGACGCTCGAGACGGCGGTGCAGATCTCGGTCGCGGCCCTCGATGCCGGCATAGCGCCGCTCGTGCGCGTGCCGTCCGGGCAGTATTGGCTGGCGACGCGGGCGCTCGACGGCGGTGCGCTCGGCATCGTCATGCCGCACGTCGACACGGCCGAGGAGGCGGCCGAGCTCGTCAACCGGCTCAAGTACCCGCCGCAAGGACATCGCTCCTCGGGCGGCGCCTTTCCCCAGTTCGATTTCCGCGCAGTCGCCGCCGGCGAGGCCACGCGGGCGCTCAATGCCGCCAATCTCGTCGTCGCCATGCTCGAGACGCCGCGCGCCATCGCCAATGCCGAGGCGATCGCGGCGGTACCCGGCCTCGACGTGCTCCTGATCGGGACGAACGATCTGACCCTCGAGATGGGCATCCCCGGCAAGCTCGGCGACGAGCGCGTGGCGGCGGCCTACCAGGCGGTCATCGCTGCCTGCAAAAAGCACGGCAAGCACCCCGGCATGGGCGGGGTCTACAGCGAGGAGCTGCTCGAGCGCTACGTGCGCCTCGGCATGCGCATGATTCTCTGCGGCGCCGATCTCGGCATGATGATGGCGGCGGCGAGCGCGCGTTCGGCCTTCATGCGGAAGCTCGCGTAAGCCTCACTTGACCGCGACGATCACCTCGATCTCGACGGGGATGCCCGCCGGCAGCGAGCTCATGCCGACGGCCGAGCGCGCGTGGCGCCCGCGCTCGCCGAAAATCTCGACGAAGAGGTCGGAGCAGCCGTTGATCACCTTGGGGTGGTCCTCGAAGTCGGGCGCCGCATTGACCATGCCGAGCACCTTGATCACCTCCGTCACGCGGTCGAGATCGCCGCCGAGCGCATCCTTCATCGCCGCGATGAGGACGAGGCCGACCTGGCGCGCGTGCCGGTAGCCCTCGTCGACGGACATGCCGGCGCCGAGCTTGCCCTTCGGCATCTTGCCGTCGGGATAGAGCGGGCCCTTGCCGGAGAGATAGAGGAGGTTGCCTACGCGCTTGGCGTGCACGTAGGTGCCCATCGCGGCGCCCACTTTCGGCAAGGCGATGCCGAGCTCCTTGAGGCGACCTTCGATCTTCATCGTGCGCATCCTCCGACTGGCGGTCTTAGAGCGCTACCGGTTCAAACGTGCGGTTCTCCCGGGCCCTTGCTTTCGAAAAGCACGCGTCATTGCGAGGCGCCTAAAGGGCGCCGAAGCAATCCAGTAGGGGACTCACACACGCGCGCTGGATTGCTTCGCTGCGCTCGCAATGACGATTTTCTCCGGCTGAGGCGAACGTCCGACTAGGGACTCTAGCTGCTCACGGCCTTGGCACCCGCCTCGGCGCAAAGGTGGTCCTCCTCGCCGAGCGCCCCGCCGCAGCCGATGCCGCCGATCAAGACACCCCCTTTGGTGATGGGGAAGCCGCCGGGACCGATGATCATGTCGAGCTTCTCGCCCACGCCCGCCCAGAAGGCGGGGTTCTTGCCGGCGAGCTCGACATAGTCCTTGGTCGGCCGGCGGAAGCCGGCGGCCATGGCCGCCTTGCCCTTCGCGGTCTCGAAGGTGATGAAGCTGCAGGAATCACCGCGCGAGAAGAAGACGAGATTGCCCGACTCGTCGCACACCGCGACGCTGATCGTCTGGCCGAATTCGCTCGCCTTTGCCTCGGCCGCGGCCGCGGCGCGGCGGGCGAGTGCGAGGTTCATGGCGCGCGAGGGAACCTTGGCGCGCGGGTCCGCATCTTTCGTCACGTTGCGCTTCCTTGCTTTCTTTTCGCGCGAGCCTACTCGGCCGCCTGGGCGCGGGGGGCTGCGAGATATTTGTTGTAGAGACCGTCGAGGTAGAGGCGGCGCATCACGGTCGCCTCCTTCACGAGCCTCAGGCAGCTCGTCCTCAAGGCGGGCGTGTCGGCGTATTTATCGACGATCTCGAAGCCGCGCTCGCCATGCTCGGTGTCGGCCACGATGTGCAGGCGAAAGAAGACGACCTCCTCCTCCGTGAAGCCGTATTTATCGAGAAGCGGCGGGGTGGTCTTGCTGTAGATTTGCGGGACCTGGGACTCGAGCCCGACGAGGATCGAGGCGATCGCCTCGACGAAGGGACGCCGGCTCTGATGGAAGCACCAGGCCTGGAGCCCGAGCGTCTCGGCGAGCACCTCGCCCTCGTCCTGCGCCGCGATCACCGCCTTGCGCTCGATGCCGCAGTGCTCCGCGAAGTCGAGCAGCAGCTTGGCGTGCTTGACCGCGGCGAAGCCCGCCTGGCCCACGACACCTTCCTCCTCGCACATGTTCTCGAGCAGGAAATCGCGGACGTCCTCGTGAGGGCAGTTGCCGTAGATCGTCGCCAGCCACTCGGCGGCGTGGCTCACGAAGTGATAGTGCTGCTTGACCCATTCGCCCAACAGGCGCTTGTTGAGCTTGCCGGAGACCCACGCCTCGCTCCACGGATGGACGCTCGAATGCTTGCGCTGCACCGCGGCCTCGAGCGCCAAGCGGAATTCGCTCTTCGACATGGCTGAATGACTCCCCAATCGACCGCCGTGATGCGGGATTGTGGATAGCGTCGCGAGCTAAGTCAAGGCAAGGCCCGCCGCGTGCCGATCACGGCGCGCGGCCGCGTGCGAAAACATTTGAAGGAGGCGCGCGGTCCGCGGCATCCTCGGCATATTGGGCCAATGAGGGCACGGCAAGGGGGACGACATGGGACGGATCGGGCATCTTGCGGGCTTTCTGGCGCTGTGCGCGGTCGCCGTGCCGAGCCATGAGGTGCTGGCGGCGGACGCGGCCCCCGTGACCATCGGATTGGAGGCGCCGTTCTCCCCGCCGGGCGACCCCGTGCTCGGCCAGCTCATCCGCCGCGGCGCCGAGCTCGGGGTCGAGTACGTCAACACGGTCATGGGCGGCGTGCTCGGCGGACGCAAGGTGGTGCTTGCCGTCGAGGACGAGCAGGGGCGGGCGGAGGCGGCCGTCGCCGGCTATCGCCGCCTCGTCTCCGAGAACCAAGCGGTGGCCGTCACGGGCTTCGTGCACAGCTCCTCGATCTTAGCCGCCAACGAGGTCGCCAAGGAGCTCGGCGTGCCGACGATCGCCACCTACACGGGTGCCGAGGACGTGACCGCGAAGCATTATCCCATCGCCTTCCGCACCCATGCCATCGATCCGATCCGCGCTGCGGTCTGGCTCGACTTCATGAAGACGCGGGGAATGAAGCGCATCTCGATCGTGGCCGAGACGACCGATTTCGGGCTCGGCCTGCTCAAGGAGACCGAGGAGCAGAATAGAGCGAAGAATCTCGGGCTCGAGATCCGGGCCGTCACCTTCGATCACAACGTGACCGACCTGACGCCGCAGCTTCTGCAGGTCAAGGCGTTCAAGCCCGACCTCGTCGTCAACATCGCGGTCGGTAGCCTGATCGACATCATGATCGATCAGGCGACGACGCTCGGCGTCCTGCCGGCCACCCCCATGCTGATCTCCTATGACCAGCCGGTGCGGCCGCAGTTCTGGAAGCTGCACCCCGAGAACGGGGTCGGCATCTACTTCATCGCTTATTACTCGCCGAGGCAGCCGCTCTCGGCCGCCGGCGAGTGGTTCGCCAAACGCTACGAGGCGAGCTACAAGGAGCCGACGGTCTACGCCGGCCTCAACGGCTTCGGCGACGTCATCATCATCGCGCAAGCGGCGGAGCGGGCGAAGAGCACAGATCCCGCCGCGATCATAGGGGCGCTCGAGAGCGGCAAATTCCAGGGCTGGGCCGCGGCGGAGGTGACTTTTCCGCGCGCCCAAGGGGTCTATTGGCACAACTGGTCGCCGCCTGTCCTCATCCTCCATTACACCAAGGCCGGCCAGGATTGGCGCGAGGCCGAGGTCGCCTACGCGCCGCCCGCCCCCTGAGGAAGCCCGCCGCCTCGACGTCCTCGTCGTTGCCCACGGCACAGCTCCGCCTTTGCCGCGACCGCGATCAGGCGAGGGATTCGAATCCCTATTTTTTGCTGAGATATTTCATCCCGGTATCGCACATGACGCTGACAATGGTCGCGCCGGGTCCCAGTTGCTCGGCCAATCGCAGCGCGGCGATGACATTGGCGCCGGTGGAAGTCCCCGCGAAAAGGCCTTCCTCGCGGGCGAGCCGCATGGTCATGGCCGCGGCCTCTTCCGTGGAGACCTGCTCGATCCGATCGGCAATGTCCGCCTGCCAGAGCGGCACGACAAAACCCGCTCCGATTCCATCGATCTTGTGCGCGCCGCTCCGCCCACCCGACAGGACCGGGGATTCGGAGGGCTCGACGGCGACGATTCTGATCCGCGCATGATGGCGGCGCAGGGCTTCCGCGGTACCGCGAAGGGAAGCCGCGGTACCCACGCTCTGGACAAAGCCGTCGATCTCTCCGCCCGTCTCTGCCCAGATTTCCTCCGCCATTTTGTGATAGGCCGCAAGCTGGTCTTTATTGTTCAGCTGGTCGGTCCAGAAGCCTCCGGTTTTTGCCGCGATGATGCGGGCGGCCTCGACCATGTCCCGGGTCAGTTTCTCGGTCATGCGCCCGCTCTCGCTTGGCACGATTTGAAGCGTGGCGCCGAGAATTTTCATATGCTCGAGTTTCTCCCGGGCGAAGGCATCGGAAGTCACGATATAGAGGGGATATCCCTTGACCGTGCAGACGAGAGCCAGGGACACGCCGGTCGAGCCGCCGGTATATTCGACGACGGAACCACCCGCTCGGAGACGGCCGTCGGCCTCCGCCGCCTCGATCATGGCGAGCGCCATCCGGTCCTTCATGCTGCCTGTGGGATTCTCGTTTTCCAGCTTCAAGAGGATGCGGGAGCCGTTCTCGGGCACGATCTTGCGCAAGGCCAATAATGTGGTGTTGCCGATGCAATCTAGGATGTTCCGCGGCAAATCGTTCATGGTGCCTGCCCCCTTTCCGGATGCCGCCCGATGAGACGGGTCACGGTTTCCGACGGCGCTCAAGCCACGTCCTGAGTGCGACGGCGTTGTTCCGGCGCTCGTCGCGGGCCGCATAAAGGAGGGTGACCGGACCCTTGCGCAGGCGGTCGAGCAGGTCCCTCGCGGCCGCCTGAGCCGCCGTGCCCTCCAACTCGGCGAAATAGGCGGCACAAAACGCATCCCAATCATCCGGCTTGCCGTGGAAGCGCTTCCGCAGCGCATGGCTCGGCGCGACCTCCTTGAGCCAGAGATCGATGCGCGCCTTGTCTCTCGCGATGCCGCGCGGCCACAGCCGGTCGACCAGGATGCGTGTCCCGTCGCCTGCAGCCGGCGGCTCGTAGACGCGCTTCAGCGCAAGCGAGGTCATTTGGCGCCGCCCAATAGCGTGATGGTCGAGGTGCGGCGCGCCGGCACTTTGCCGTCGGTGATCGCCCGACGGACTTCCCTGCCGGTCATGCCGGCGGCCTCGGCCGGCAGGCCGTGATTGATTTCCGTGGTTGGATTCATAAAAACACTTTCATGTAGATGCAAATGCTGTATATACATACACCCATGAGCACGCCGAGGCAACCGCGAAAGACGCTGCGAAACGATGCCCGCGCCCTGGTCGAGGCCTGCGCCGGCTGGAACAGCCGCCTGGCCGCGCGGCGAATCACCCAATTCCTCGACCGCGAGATGGCGGGGCTCGGCCTCAGCGTGGCGCAGCTCGGCCTGATGGCACAGATCGCCGTGATATCCGATGACACGCTGGGTGCCTTGGCCCAGCGCACGGGCCTCGATCAGTCGACGCTGTCGCGCAATCTGCGCACGCTCGAGGGCGAGGGGCTGATCGAGATCGCCGTGGTCGAGAGCGATCTGCGGCGCCGGGCGGTGTGGCTCACGGAGACGGGCGCGCGCCGGCTAGAGGCGGCGATCCCGGTGTGGCGCAGCGCGCATGCCAAGCTGGCAAAGCGTCTCTCACCCGACTTGGCCCTAAGGCTGGCAGAGGGGGCCGAGGCGCTGATCCCGGACGCGACGGCGCAAGTTCAACGACAGCCGGCCCGCAAACGCCGGCGTGCGTCATGAATGCGTCCGGACCCTTTGGCTAGAGCGGAATCCATTTCGGTGGAAGCAGCCCCCTCACCCTACCCTCTCCCCCTTCGAGGGGGAGAGGGTTGCGCAGCCTTAGCGAGCGTAGCGAGCTTAGGCAAAGCTGGGTGAGGGGGCGATTCCACTTCGTCGG
>DASPPM010000251.1:0-21654 GCA_035625535.1 Alphaproteobacteria bacterium | reverse complement strand
TCTCCCCGCCTTTGGCCGGATCGTTGAACAGGATCTCGCCGGCCGAGACGCGGCCATTGCGCGGCAAGATGCCCATGATCGCCTGGGAGACCACGGACTTGCCGGACCCGGATTCGCCGACGAGTGCCACGGTCGTGCCCGGGCGCACGCGAAAGGACACCCCTTTCACCGCCTGGATCACGGTGTCGTGGATCTGGAACTCCACCTGCAGATCGCGAACGGTGAGGAGGTTGGTCATGCGGGTTCGGCGGGCGGCGCCACCCCGAGCGCTCGTAGATTGTTGCGTGTGGGAGCGTCGAGCCTCACCCCATTCACGCTTGCGGCAAGGGCTGCGCGCCTGGTCACCTCGACGAAGCAGTCGAGGGAAGACTCGAGCGACAGCCGCTGTCTTCCTGCCGCGAGAGTGAGTTGCATCCAGCCTCCCGTGCGATCGCGCTTTGTCGCGTAGTATCTTAGTTTGAACGCGCTGAGATCGCGCCATATGAGATTAACCGAACGACCGCCCGAGGTCGATATGCCGTCGTCGATAATCTCAATTATCGTTCTCTGCCGCAACCAAGTGCGCACAGCGAAAGCGAGGAAAAGCAGCGCCGCACCCCCTAGCACCCCCGTGGCGACCGGCTGGCCTCCTGCCAGCGCCGCGAGCCCGCCCGTGAGGACCAGGCCGATCCCGGCCCGCAGGTAATCCCCCCGCAATGCCGCGCTCGGATAGCGATGGATGCTCATGGACCAGCGGCGGCGCCCTCGCGCGGGCTCGCTTGCGCGGGCAGGAAGATCTCCTTCACGTCGAGCCAGCGCACGGCGGAATGCCCGCGGGTCCGCGAGAAGAGCGTCTCGACGAAGCGCCAGGCGCCGGCGTCAAGGACGAGGTGGTGCGTGAGCAGGCCGCTCGGCTCGTCCGGGTCCGCCTCGCCGCGACGGCGCGCGCTCAGATGGGAGGCGAGCTCGGCGAGCGCATCCGCCTCGCCCACGAAGCCGCGGCTGCCGCGCCAGTCGATGAGGTCGAGGTGCGCATTGGCCTGGACAAGGCCGGGTGCGGGAAGCACTTCCGCGCGCGCGCCCCAAGTCGAGAGGCCGCAAAAACCGAGGCCGGGCAAGTGCGGAATGAGCACCGGATCGATACGATTCCACGGCGGCACGAGCACGGGGAAGGCCCGGCGGCCGAAGAGCACCTGGAGGCGCTGCCAGCCGAGTGCCGCTTCACGAAGGTTCACCGCGAGCGCGCGCGCGGGGCCGAACTCGCCGCTCTTGACGCCGCTGGGGGCATGGCTCACATGCGCGTAGCCGTGTGCCAGCGCAGTCACGGCCGGCGCATCGCCGATCGCATCCGTGAGGCTCGCCCGGGCCGGCTGCGGCACCACGGCGAGCGCCAACGGGATGCGATAGGCGCCTGCGATCGCGAGCAGCCGCTCGAGCGCCGGTGTTGCATCCACCGCGTCGTCATCGCGCCACCACAGGGTCGCGACCCGGCCCGCCGCCTGCCAGGCATCGAGCTCGCACTCGAGAGCTGCCCAGCTGCTCATGCGCTCACCCCCGCGGCCGCGCGGCGGGACAATGCCTCGCTCACGATGCGCACGCTCTTCGCGGCACCCGACATGTCCAAAGCGGCGAAGCGGGGAGCCGGCATCGCCTCGGCCGCATCGACCGCGGCAGCGAGAGTTGCCGCCGTCAGTTGGCGCTCGGGGACGACTTCGACGAGCCCGCGCGCCGCGAGCTTCTCGGCACGGAGCGTCTGCTCCGTCTCGCCGAGCCCGACGAAGGGCACCAGCACGGCCCGCGCGTCAGCGCTGGCAATGTCCATCACCGTATTATAGCCGGCCTGGGAAATCGACACGCGGCAATTGGCCAGCAGTGCTCGGAAATCCGCGCGCGCGCGCTCGACGACAACATCGGGCGGCGCCTGGGCCGCAAGGGCGGCAAACGCCTCTTGAGGCAGGTTGCGGCCGGCAAGAAGGCGCCAGCGGCGAGCCTTGAGCTTGCTGCGCGGCCGCGCGGCCAGCGCCGTTTCAAGCAGCGCTGCGCCGACCGCCCCACCCCCGGCCGAGACCACCACTTCGTCCCACCCCGGATCGCCGACGCGGCCCCGGGGCGTTTGAGGCGGGGCGATATAGCCCGTGTAGCGCAGCCGCGCACCGAGCCCGGCCGCGAGCGGAAAGCTTTCCTCGAAGCGCACCAGGCTCGGATCGCCGTGCACAAGGACGAGGTCGAAAGACGCTTCGAGGAGGGCCAATGCCTCCTCGGCACGGCCCGGCTTGCGCCGGCCTTGCACAACGTCGCGCGCGGAGGAGACGATGAGCGGAGGGCGCTCTGCGGCCTTCGCCGCAGCAAGGAGCGGGAGCAGCTCGAAGCGCATCTGCCGACGGCCGAAGGGAAACATCTCGAGGATCAGGACGTGCGGCCGGCGCTCGGCGAAGAGCGCCAGGAGACGCTCGCGGCGCGCCTGGCGCCAGGCCGCGTCGACCGCCTTGCCGGCCTCGTCCACGAGCTCGCTGAAGGCCTCGTCTCGACTGCGCGCGGGGGGCAGCTGAATGAGACGCGCCGCACCCAGGCTCACTTTTCCAACGGGCATGCCTCCGGAGACGAGATCGACCTCCCAGCCGGCCGCCGCGAAGGCGCGCGCAAGGAGGGCGGCGCGCGCCAAATGGCCGACGCCGAGGAGGCTCTGGACGTAGAGAAGGAGGCGGCTCATGGGGCGGTGAGCGGGATGTTGGCTGAGAGTAGGCGCGGCCGCCCGCCTTCGTCGAGCTCGAAGAGCTGGGCTGTGGCGGGGGCGAGCCGGAGCGGAGGCTTGCCGAGAAAGTCCCATCCGGTCGCCAAACCGACGACGGCGCGGATGACGCCTTTATGCGTCACGGCCGCCGTGGACCGGGCCCTCAGCGCCACGCGCGCGAGCCAGGGCTCGAGACGGCGCTGGACGTCGCGCGGGCTCTCCCCGCCGGGCGGACGGAAGTCGAGCCCGCGCCCTTCATTCTCGGCAAGCGCGGCCCCCAGCTTGGTGCGAAGCTCGGCAAGACGCTCGCCCTCCCATTCGCCCCATGCCATTTCGATGAGCGAGGGCTCGACGGCCGCCTCGCGGCCAAGGAGAAGACGGGCGCTCTCAGTGGCGCGCGCAAGCGGGCTCGCCACCCAGTCGAAGGCGGCGAGGACGGCCGGCACGCGCCAAGCCGCGGCCGCGGCGGCACCGGCGGGGCTGAGCGAGGGGTCGGCGCGGCCCTGGATGAGGCCGCGCTCGCTCCACGCGCTCGCGGCGTGGCGGATGAGCGCGAGTTGCGTCATGCCCGCCGCTCCACGAGGACTTGCCGCAGGATCGCATCCAGTCGCGTGGCAGCGGCGCCGATGTCGGCCTCGGCAGAGGTGATCGCGCGGGCGCGGGCGCCCATGACACGGCGGCGGCAGGGATCGGCAAGCAGCGTCGCAACCGCGCCGGCGAAGGCGCGGACATCGCTCGGCGGTACAAGCAGGCCCGCCTCGCCCTCGCGCACGACTTCGGGCACGCCGCGCTCGCGCCCCGCGACCACCGGCAGTCCGGCGGCCTGGGCCTCGAGGAACGCCATGCCGAAGGCCTCGTGGATGGCGGGCCAGAGATAAAGATCGGCGCTGGCATAGAGGGAGGGCAGCGCATCCGCCGCGAGCGCGCCAAGCAGGCGCGCGCGACCCTCGGCGAGGGGGGCCAGCAGTGCCTCGACCTCGCCGCGCGCCGGGCCGTCGCCGACGATGACGAGCTGCCAGTCGAAGCCGTCGATGAGACGCAGCGCCTCAGCCAACACGCGATAGGAGGCAAGCTTCGCCCCCTTCCGCATCATCGCGACCGCGAGGAGCCAAGGCCGTGCTAAGTCCAGCCCATAGCGCTCGGCGAGCCTTGCGCGTGCGGGTTTGGCCTCTCTATAGGCCGCCGTCTCGATGAACGGGGCCAGGTGGGTGATGCGCGCGGGCTCGCCGACCAGCTCGAGCAGCCCCTCGCGATCGTCGCCGTTGAGATTGATGAGGGCGTCCGCGCGCGCGATCGCGGCGGCGCTCGCGGCATGCCCCATTGCCCAGCGACCGCTCGCCTGCTTGCGCGCCGATGACGCCTCGACGACGACATAGGGTATCGCGAGTGCGCTCGCAACCGCGGGCCCGAGCCAGTCGGGCGCCTTGTGATAGAGATGGTAGGTGAGCCAGAGCTCCGGCCGCTGCCGAGGCTCGCGCTGGTATCGGCGAATGAGGCGGGAGGCGAGCCGTCCGCCCAGGCGCTCGATACGGCGCTGCCGGTCCGCATCTCCCGCCCCGTCCCAACTGCGCAGGCGCGAGGCAAGCCTCACCTCGTGCCCGGCGCGGCCGAGGGCTGCGATGAGCGCACGGCCGACGCGCCGGTCTCCCGAGGGCACCGGATGGTCCGGCGGCTTCAGCGGCGCATAGAACGCGATGCGCATGACGACAGCGGCACGCTGGCCGCGGCCTCGGTGCTCGTCAGGGCGGCAGCGGCGGGCGGCTTGCTGTCCGCCTCCCCGCCCGCGGAAAGGCCGAACTTCTCGGCGAGCCGTGCGATGCCGGGCTCTAAGGTGAAGCTCTGGCGTACGCGCTCGGCGCCGGCACGAGCGAGGCGAGAGCGCAATGCGGGCTCCTGAATAAGCTGTGCCAACTGTGCCGCGAGTGCCGGCACGTCGCCCGGTTCGGCGAGCAGGCCCGAGCGCCCCGCTTCGATCAGCTCGGGAACGCCGCCCGCGGTGGTCGAAAGACAGGCGAGCCCTTGGCTCTGCGCCTCGAGAAGCACGTTGGGCAAGCCGTCCCGATCGCCGTCGGGTGCCACGCGACAGGCGAGCACGAAGAGATCGGCGCTGCGATATTGCGCCAGCACGGCCTCCTGGGAGAGCGGCCCGAGCCAGGCGACGCGGGCGGCGATCCCGCATCTCGCGGCCCCGCGCGCGAGCGACGTCGCGAGCGGTCCGCCCCCGACATGGACAAAGCGCCAGTGGAGCGTCTTGGGAAGCTGCGCCAAAGCGGCGAGTACATCGCCGTACCCTTTCTTGGCGACGAGCCGGCCGACCGAGAGGATCACCACCGGTGCTGCGGGATCGCGGCCATCGCGCGGCGACGGTGCCGCCTCGCGCGGCGGAAAGCGCGCCGGATCGAGCCCGTGATAGATGAGCTCGATCTTGCGCGGCTCGCTGCTGAGCGCCTTGAGATGCTCGGCCCCCGCGCGCGTGCAGGCGACGAGCCAATCGAGGCTCGCGAGCTTCTCGCGCTTCTCCCAGGCGGGTGTCGTCCAAATGTCCTTGGCGTGCGCCGAGCAGCTCCACCTGAGGCCGGTCATGAGACTGGCGTAGCGCGCGACCGAGGCCGGCGTGTGGAGGAAGTGAGCGTGAAGCCGCTCGACCCGAGGCGGCAGCTCATGCGCAAGCACGAGCGCCTGGCCGAAGCGGCGCACGCGGTTGGGCGTGGGATCGCGGGCGAGGTCGGCGAGCCAAGCCGCGCGCGCGTGCCGGTAACCCCGTGATCCCCTGAACGCCCGCCACGCGCTCAGCACACGCTGCGGCTCGTCGCGCAGATACTCGGGCACATAGAGCACCGGGGCTGCAATCTCGCGATGGACGGGATGGAGGACCGCGTCAGTCGGATGGCGCAGCGAAACGATGTGGAGCGAAAGCCGGCGGCGCTCCAGCTCCCTGAGCTCCTGCGCGATGAAGGTCTCGGAAAGGCGCGGATAGCCCTTGAGGATGACGGCGACGGTAGGCACCGCGGCTCTACAGGTGACCCGTGGCGACCGGCACCGGATGGACATGGCGCGGCCGCAAATGCCGCTCGACCAGGCGGTTCACGTTGCTGAGACCGTCGAGCAGCCCCGGCACGACCACGTCCGAGGGCCGCTTCTGCTGCGGCAGCTGGCGCAGTGCGGTCGCCATCATGTGGGGATCGCGCGCGTACTGGTCGACCAGGAGCGAGACCAGGCCGAGCTCCTGGGCGCGCGAGGCGCGGATGTATTGCTCGAGCCGGGGTGCCGTGCGGGGTACGATCAGCGCCGGCTTGTCGAAGGAGAGGATCTCGCAGAAAGTGTTGTATCCCCCCATGGCGACGACCCCCAACGCGCCGTCGATAAGCGTCTCCATACGCGCATCGAAGGTCATCATCTCGACGTTCTCGAGCCGGCTCGCGCGCACCATGAACTCGGCCTGCTGCTCCGGTTGCATGAAAGGACCAAGCACCATCAGTGCCGGATGGGGCATTTCGGGATGCTGCTCGTAGGCGCGCAGCACCCAGTCGATGAGCGCGTCGCCGTCCCCCCCGCCTCCCGGCGTCACGAGCAGATACGGCACTTCCAGGCGCGGCCGTGTCGGCATGTGGGTGAGATGCGTCGGCACCTTGCGCTCGAGATAGCCGGTGTAGACCGTGCGTCGCCGCACGAAGTCGGGAATCTCGATTCCCTCGAGCGGATCGCATACCTGCGGCAGGCCGTAGATCCAGATCTCGTCGTAGAAGTCGGCCAGCGCCGGCAGCACCTTCTTGCGCTCCCATTCGGGTGCCAAGAGCGCGGGCTCGTCCATAACGTCGCGCAGGCCGAGGACGATCGGCACGTCGCGAGCCTTCAAGAGGGACAGCGTGTCCTCGATCTCGCCGCGCAGGCCGAGCGGCTCCTTGTCCACGAGAAAGAGATCCGGATCGAAGGTGTCGGCCGTGTGCCGGATGATCGACGAGCGCATGGCAAGCATCTCGCCGATGTCGATGTGGAGATTGAGGGAAGTGTATTCGCCGTTGTGGAGCTTGATCACTCCGGGCACGCGCACGAAATCGACGCGCGCGCGAAAATCGAAGCTGCCGATGATCGGCGAGCCCGAGAGGATCAAGACCGACATGTCCTTGTGGTGCTCGACGAGGGAATGCGCGATGGCCCGACAGCGCCTCAAATGTCCGAGGCCGAAGGTGTCGTGGCTGTAAATGAGAACGCGCGTGCCTTTGCGGCTCGACATTGCGACCGGTCCCTCTGAGCCCCCGCTTCCCATAGCCTATCGCGCCCTTCGGCGTCAAAGCGAGTCTTGTGACGAAAGGGTGACGCCGCGCCGCGCTCCTCTTAGGGCGCATCAGAGGGGGCCACACGAGATGGCGCCCGGCACCCGCAAGAGGGCGCGGCATTTACGGCCCGCCTGCACTAGGTTAAGGTGCTAGGCCGCCGCGCACCCCGTCGCGGCAGCCGGGAACAGGGGAAAAAGGCTGTGGAAAAAAATATTTACCGGTTTATCCTAAAGTATAGCTTCAAGGAGCAAATCGTCTTGCTCGTGGTCACGGGAATCTCGTTCCCGTTTCTCTATTACTCCTATGACCTGCCCAAGCTGATCATCAACCACATCAAAGACTCGGCGAACCAGGCCTACCGCGGGGGCGGGCTCGCGGCGGTGAAGGCGAACCACCTCCTGGGCATGGATTTCGGCGCGGTCAGCTGGCTCATGCTGCTCTCCGTCGTGTTCCTGGCGCTGACCATCGTGAACGGCGGCTTCAAGTACTTCATCAACGTCTACAAGGGCCGCCTCGGCGAGCGCATGCTGCGCCGCATGCGCTATCAGCTCTATAGCCGCATCCTGTGTTTTCCCCTGCCCCACTTCAAGAAGATCTCCGTGGGCGAGATCATCGCGATGATCATCGCCGAGACCGTGACCTTGGGCGAATTCGTCGGCGATGCCGTTGCGACACCGATATTTCAAGGCGGGCTTCTGCTCGTGCCGCTCTATTTCATCCTGATGCAGAACCCCTGGCTCGGGCTGGCGGCGGTGGCGCTTTATCCCGGGCAGGGCTATCTCATCCCGAAAATGCAGCAGCGCATCAACGAGCACAACAAGCGGCGCATCCGCACGCAACGCGGACTCTCCGAGCGTCTCGGCGAGGCGGTCGGCGGTGCGCTCGAGATTCACGCCAACGACACCTCCCGCTTCGAGCGCGCCGACTTCTCCGACCGTCTCTATACGCAATACTTTACCCGCCTCAGGATTTTCATCCTCAAGTTCCTCGTCAAATACATCAACAACACGGCCGACAAGGTGACGCCGTTCTTCTTCTTCACGATCGGGGGCTATCTGGTCTTGAAGGGACAGCTCGATATCGGGGCGCTCGTCGCGGTGATCGGCGCGCAAAAGGATCTCGCGGGCCCCTGGGGCGAGCTGCTCACCTTCTACCAGAGCAAGGACAACGCGCGGATCATGTATGAGCAGGTGGTTCAGCAATTCGCCCCGCCCGGCATGATCGACGAGCAGGCGCAGCTCGTCGAGCCCGAGAGGATCGAGCCGCTCAAAGGCGAGGTGCAGCTCGCCAATGTGAGCTTCAGCGAGGACGGCCGGCTCAAGATCGTCGACAACGTCTCGGCGCGCTTCCCCTTCGACAGCCACATCGCCGTCGTCGGCACGGGTGCCAGCGGCAAGGAGGAGCTCGGCCTGATGCTGGCCCGGCTGCTGCCGCCGAGCGGCGGCAAGATCACGATCGGGGGCGAGAATATCGCCGACTGGCCCGAGGCGAAGAGCGGACGGCGCGTCGGCTTCGTCGCTCAACACAGCTATCTCTACTCAGGCACTATAGACAGCAATCTCTTCTATTCGCTCAAGCACAAGCCGCTGTCGGAAGGCCCCGCGTCGCCCGAGCGCCAGGCATTGATGGCGGAGGCGGTGCGCACCGGGAACCCGCCATTCGACGTCGCGGCCGAGTGGATCGATTATGCCGAGGCGGGAGCGAGCTCCATGGCCGAGCTCAAGGAGCGCGCGCTTGCGGCCCTCAAGCTCACCGAGATGGAGGACGACGTCTATCACGCGGCCCTGCTCAGCGTGATCGATCCCCCCAAGCGGCCCGATCTCGCCAAGAGCATCCTCGAGGCGCGCCACACCTTGCGCGAGCGGCTCGCGCAGCCGAGTTTCGCGCAGCTCGTCGAGCTCTTCGACCGAAAGCGCTACAACGACAACGCGAGCGTCGCCGAGAATCTCCTCTTCGGCACGCCCGTGGACGATACCTTCGGCATGGAGCGGCTCGCCGGGAACCCCTATGTGCGCCAGGTCCTCGACAAGACCGGCCTCACGGAGCTCATCCTGGGCATGGGGCGCGAAGCGGCCTCGACCATGGTCGAGCTCTTCACCGGTGTGCCGTCCGGGAGCGAGCTCTTCGAGCAATATTCCTTCATCAGCGCCGACGAGCTTCCCGAGTTCCAGGCCTTGCTCACGCGCGTGAGCACGAGCAGCCTCGACCAGCTCAAGGAGGAAGACAAGAACCGGCTCTTGAACCTGCCCTTCAAGCTCATTCCGGCCCGTCACCGCCTGGATCTGATCGACGCGAATTTCAAGCAGCGCATCCTCGAGGCGCGCGACGTCTTCCGCGACGGGCTGCCGCAAGAGCTGCGGGGGGCGGTCGAGTTCTTCGACTTCGAGCGCTACAATGCCGCGGCCACGCTGCAGGACAACGTGCTCTTCGGCAAGGTCGCCTACGGCCAGCCTCAAGGCGCCCAGCGGGTGGGTGTCCTCATCCAGGAAGTGCTCGAGACGCTCGGGTTGCGTGGCTCGGTGATGGAGGCCGGCCTCGGCTTCAACATCGGCAGCGCCGGCGGCCGCCTCGCCGGCGCGCAGCGGCAGAAGCTGGCGATCGCGCGCGTGGTGTTGAAGCGGCCCGACCTCCTGATCCTCAACGACGCGCTGGCGGCCCTCGACAGCGGCTCCCAAAGCAGGGTCCTCGAGAACCTGCGCGCGGAGTTCAAGGGCCGCGGCCTTGTCGCCGTGCTCAACCGTGCCGAGCTCGCGCGCAATTTCGACCGCGTCCTCGTCATGCACAACGGAAAATTGGTGGAGGAGGGTGCGGTCGCCGAGCTCAGCCGCGCAGGCTCGGCATTCCACGAGATGATCGCGGCGGAATAGGGCGGGCTGGAGGTCAAGATGAGTCTCAAGGAAGAAGTCGACATCCTGCGCAACATCCCCCTCTTCGGGAAAATCGAGGCCTCGAAGCTCAAGCTGCTCGCCTTCACCTCGGAGCGCCTCACCTACCATGCCGACCAGGTGCTCTTCCATCAGGGCGACCCGGGAGACGCCGCCTACATCATCCTTTCCGGCGAGGCCGATGTGGTCGTCGACAGCCCGGCGGGGCCGCTCGTGGTCGCCAAACTCGGGCGCAATGCGATCGTGGGCGAAATCGCCATTCTCTGCGACGTGCCGCGCACCGCGACCGTGAAGGCGAAGAGCGAGCTCGTCACCTTGCGCATCTCCAAGGAGCTCTTCTTCAAGCTGATTACCGAATTTCCCCAGATGGGGATCGAGATCATGCGCGTGCTCGCCGACCGCCTCGAGCGCACCACGCATCAATGGCGCGAGGCAGTCGACCACGCGGAGCACCATTGAGCCGGCTCGACAGCTTCATAAGGCGCCTCCTCGCCCAGCGCGCCACGATCGACCACGCGGCCAAGCTCGTCGCGGCACTTCCGGGCCCGGTCCTCGAGCTCGGGCTCGGCAACGGCCGTACCTACGACCATTTGCGCGAGCGCCTAGGGGCCCGCGAGATCTTCGTCTTCGACCGCGAGCTCGCGGCACACCCGAGCTCGCGCCCCGATGCCGGGCATTTCATTGAAGGCGACTTTCGCGACACGCTGCCAAGGGCACTTAAGCGGCTCGGCGCCAAGGCCGTCCTCGCCCACTGCGATATCGGCTCGCACAGCCCGGAGGCGAGCCGGGCGCTCGCCGCCGAGATTGCGCCGCTCCTCGCCCCGCTCATGGCAAGCGGTGCCGTCGTGCTCGGCGATCAGCCCATGCCGCACCCGGCGTGGCGCGCGCTCGAGCTTCCCGGTGAGCTCGAGCCCGGGCGCTATTTCATGTATCGGGTGGAGTGAGCCTCTCGATGTCGAGAATCCGACCGAGGTGCGGTGAGTGAAGGACGTTATCGTTCTCGGCCGTCCCAATGGTGCCGGCAAGACAACGGCGGCCGACGATTTGCTGAAAGACCGGCTGGGAATCGGGGAGTTCGTGAATGCCGATGAGATTGCCAGTGGGACCGTCTCCTCGCATTCGGGCGCCGCAGCCGTGACCGCAGGACGGGCCACAATCGAACGCATACGGGCATCGATACGCCGGGGTGGAAGTTTCGCCTTTGAAACGACCTGTGCTGGCCATTGGCAGCTTCGCCTGCTGCAGGAATGCCGGACGGCCGGATACCGCTTGACTCTCATATTTCTATGGCTGCGCTCACCGCGCGATGCCCTTGCGCGCGTCGCAAAGAGGGTTGCGCAAGGCGGTCATAATGTTCCTGATGATGTCGTGATCCGACGTTACTGGGCGGGGCTGCGCAACATGCGGCACCTCTATCTCCCATTGGTCGATATTGCCGTTCTCTATGACAATTCCGACGGCGATCGCGTGCTCATCGCCGAGCAGATGCGCCACAGTCCATTGCTTATCTATGACGCGGAACGTTGGAAGCTGATCGAGGAGGCCACAGTATGACGCGGCTCACAGACAAGAAAATGGTGGACGTTATCGTCAGGAGTCTCGATGAGACAGCGCAGCGGTTCGAGGGCCATCGCAAGATTTCGAACCGGGAACGGAAGGTGGCGTTCGCCTTGGATCAACGTGGCCCAACGCCCCGCGGTAAATATCATGCCGATACGAAGGAATCTCGATCAAGGGCAACAAAACGCGGATAGGCGACTTCGAGGTCCGCCACTCCCATCTTCAATTCTCTCTTCGAACGCCCTCCTCCCGTGGGCCGCCGCCGCGCGGGTGGGCTCCTCACTCCGCGAGCTCGACCAGCACGGGGGCGTGGTCGGAGGGCAGCTCCCAGCCGCGCGCGTGCTTGAGGATGGCGGCGGCCTTGAGCCGGCCGCCCAATGCCGGCGTCACCCAAATGTGGTCGAGCCGCCGACCGCGGTCCGCGGCCCGCCAATCGGCCGCTCGATAGCTCCACCAGCTGTAAAGCTTCTCTGATGGCGGCACGAAGCGCCGGACGGCATCGATGAAGCCGTGCGCCGCCTGCAGCTTGTCGAGCCACTCCACCTCGATCGGCGTGTGGCTGACCACGTCGAGGAGCGCCTTGTGCGACCACACGTCCGTCTCGAGCGGGGCGATGTTGAGGTCGCCCAGGAGGATCGCCTTGCGCCGCGGCTTTTGCCGGCCCTCCCACCAGGCGACGATTTCGGAGAGGAAGCGCAGCTTGTGGGCGAACTTGGGATTGGCTTCGGGGTCCGGAATATCGCCGCCCGCGGGAATGTAGTAGTTATGGAGCTCGACCCCGCCCGGCAGCGTGGCGAAGGCGTGGCGGCAATCCTCCTTCTCGCACCAGCCCATCTTGCCCGTCTCCTTGAGCGGCAGGCGCGAGAGGATCGCGACCCCGTTGTAGGATTTCATGCCATGGACGAGCCGGTGCTCATAGCCGAGCCTTGCCAAGGGCAGAAGCGGGAAATGCATGTCCTGGACTTTGGTCTCCTGCAGGCACAGCACGTCGGGATCGCTCTCCGCGATCAGCCGCTCAAGGAGGCCGATGCGCAGGCGGACCGAGTTGATGTTCCACGTTACGATGCGCATGAAGGCGGTGAGGGACTCAGGCGGCGTCCATTGCCGGCAGCTCGAGGCTGGGCTCGCGCGAGGCATGGACTTCGTTGCGCCCTACCGTCATGACCCTCTCTCCGTCCATTCCCGCCTTTGCGCCCGGTGCCAACACTTTGTTGCTCACGCCCTGAGCGGCAGCGCCGCTTTCTCCGCCTCAGTATAGAAAGGGTCGGCGTGGATGTCCTCCGGCGCCATGTGGCACTCGGCCAGCATGGCGCCCGCCGCCTCGACCAGCGCCTTCGGCCCCGCGAGATAGGCCTTCCAGCCCGCGAAGCTTGCGTGATCCGCGCGCACGGCCTCGTGCACCAGGCCGGTGCGGCGCGGCGTCGGCCGGCTCGGCTGGCTCAGCACCGGGACAAAGCTGAGATGGGGATGGCGCGCGGCAAGGCTTGCGAAGTGGTCCTCGAGATAGAGGTCGCGCTCGTCGCGCACGCCGAAATAAAGCCGGATCGGCTGGGTGATGCCGTGGAGGAGTGCGGTCTCGACGATCGACTTGATGGGGGCCAAGCCCGAGCCGCCGGCGATGGCCAGGACGGGGCCGATGTGCCGCGCACGCCAATAGCACGTGCCGAACGGGCCCTCGACCGTCACCAGATCGCCGAGTGCCAGGCGACGCGCGACGTAGCGCGACGAGAGCCCGCCCGCCAGATGGCGGATGTGAAACTCGAGCAGCACCTCGGTCGGCATATTGGCCATGGAGTAGTCGCGCGGAGGCTGGCCGCGGAAGCTCACGCGGGCATATTGCCCGGCAGAAAAGCGGAACGGCCCCCCGAAAATCACCTCGAGACGCACGCGCTTGATGTCGTGAGTGACGCTGTCGAGGGCCGCCACGCGACAATTCAAACGGCGCAAGGGATGTATCGCGATCTCCTCGCTCTCGAGCCAGCCGACCTCGACGTGGGAGGAGGGCACGGCGCGGCAGGCGAGAATGAGCCCTTGAGCCTTCTCCTCCTCGCTCAAGGCAAAGGCAGAATAAGCCATCATCTCGACTTCGCCTGCATAGAGGCGCGATTTGCAGGCGCCGCAGTTGCCGGACTGGCAGCCGTGGGGATAGGGCACCTCGGCGGCGAGGGCTGCCGCGAGAATCGTCTCACCCGCCGCCACGGCAATGGCGCGGTCGTGCTGGCGAAGGCGAGCCGTGAAAGCCATGCAGGGTCTCGATCCCGTGCGGGTGGGAGCCGTCCCGCGCCGGCAAGCTATGCGGCGGGCAGCGAGATTTCAAGCCGGGCGGCCGCCCTGGGACGCGCATAGGCGAACGCCCGGTCTAGGGGGGCCTGACCGGGCGTTCTGGAGCTCCGTAGGGAGCCCGAGGGCACCAGGGGAGTTGCCCTCGGGCGACCGGGGCCACCGGAGTGGCCGGCCGGTCGCTCGTTTATCAGATAGGGCTAAAGCGACGCCTTCGTCATGACGGGTTCGACGCCCAGCCATGCGACTCGCGCAGCGCTTAACAATTCGCAAGTTTGACATGCACGCGCGAAGAGCCGTGAAAATGCCAGGTCCGCGCCCAGGCTCGAAGGCCTTAGGCGGCGATGCCGATCTGTCCGCGCGCGCGGGCCTGGGCCCTTGCCCGGGCGGCGTCGCCGAAGGCGCGGAAGAGGGCGCAACTGACGGGGTTCTCCAGCACCTTCCACTCGGGATGCCACTGCACCCCCAAGGCGAAGGTGGTGGCACCCTTGACGCTCACCGCCTCGATGATGCCGTCCGAGGAGACCGCCTCGACCGCGAGGCCCGGTGCCGGCCGGTCGATCGCCTGCGCGTGCAGCGAGTTGACCATGAGCTCCGGCTGCCCGGTCAGCTGGGCGAGAAAGCCGCCTTGCGTCAGGCTGACGGCATGACAGGGGCCATACTGCACCTCGCGGGGCTCGTCTCGGCGCATGCGGTGGTCCATTTTCCCGGGAAGCTCCTGCACGCGCTGATGCAGCGTGCCCCCGAGCGCCACGTTGAGTTCCTGGATGCCGCGGCAGATGGCAAAGAGCGGCAGGCCCGCGCGAATGGCCTCGCGGATGAGCGGCAGCGTGGTCGCGTCGCGGTGGGGGTCGTGCTTGGTGCCTGGCACGCTCGCCGGCCCCTCGTAATGGTGTGGCTCCACGTTCGAGGGGCTTCCGGTCAGCATGAGGCCGTCGAGCGAAGCGACCAGTGCCGGCAGGCCGTCGCCCTCGCCGAGCGCGGGGATGACCAACGGTATGCCGTCCGTCCCTTGCACCACGGCAATGAGATACTTCTCGCCGCAGGCATGGAAGGGCCAGCCGTTGATCTCGCGCACGCAGGCCGGGAGCCCGATGAGGGGTCGGAGGGGAGGGGTCGCCATGGCAGCCGCTCGCGTCGTCGTCGCCTTGCCCGTCAAAGGAATCACGGGATGCACGCGCCCGCAAGAAGATTCGGCAGGTGCTGCCCCGTTTCCAGCGGTTGTCTTATCATTGCCGAGCCGCGCGCGCCAACGGCTATGGGCCGGCGCCGAGCTCGGCCCTCGCCTGCGGCCGCCCCGCCCTGGCCAAGCGGCGCCTTCGCTTAGCGCTGGCCTGCCGAGCCTGGGCTCGGCGAGGGATCGACGAATTTGAAGAGGTTGGGGTCGAGCTTGGTATCGAACTGGGCGTCGAGCAGGGCCACGTCGATCTCCTTGCCGTTGCGATCGATCACGGTCCACTTGCGCAGCTGGAGCGGCTTGTCGCTGAAGACGAGCGTGATGCGGCCTTGGTCGGGATGGCCCTTCTCATGCAGCGTCACGCGGAGCGAATCGCTGCCGTGCTCGACCTTAGCGACCGTGACGTCGTCGCCGAATCCCACCTTGTCCTTGACGAGGAAATAGGCCGGCGTCGAATCGAGGGGCAGATAGGTGGTCTGCTTGAGCTGTGGATCGTAAACGGAAAGAAAGATGCCGCTCGCCACCATAAAAAGCGCATCGGGGGGGTCGTATTGGATTCTCATCTTCCCCGGCCGCTCGAGATAAAAGCTGCCCTGGGCAATGCGGCCGTCCGAGCTCTGCATGAAGTGCGCGGCGACCGTCCGGATCGAATCGAGGTATTCCTCGATCCGCACGAGGTCCGCCCGGTCCGCGGCACTCAGGCTTGGCGCCGGCGTCGCGGCCCCGGCCGCAAGGGCCGGGAGTCCCAAGGCCGCCGCCAAAATCGCCTGCTTGAGAAATCTCATGGCGCCACTCCTGACCACGCGTCCTAGCGCCGCCTTGCCCGCACGCCACGGGCGGCAACCGCATCCGATCAATATGGTGCCTCGGCTGCGCAGACACAACGAGCCGCCGGGCGACAGTTGAGCCGCCGCGGCGCCACGAAGCCGCGCGGCGGGCCGATCAATGCGCCGAACTGGCGCTTTCCGAGGTCGGCGAGGGGTCGACGAACTTGAAGAGGTTGGGATCGAGCTTGGTATTGAACTCGGTGTTGACGAGGGAGATGTCGATCTCGTTGCCATCGTGGCCGATCATATTCCATTTCTTGAGCTCAAGCGGCCTGTCGCTAAAGACGAGCGTGATGCGGCCATCGTCGGGATGGTCCTTCTTGTAGATCGTGACACGGAGCGAGGCCTCGCCGCGCTCGAGCTTGCTCGCCTCGATGTCGGCGCCGAATCCGACCCTGTCCTTGAAGAGGTAGTAGGCCGGCGTTGCGTCAACCGGCACGTAGGTCGCCTTCTTGATGCGCGGATCGTAGATCGAGAGTGTCGAGCCGCTCGCCACCATATAGAGCGTGTTGGGCGTCGAGTACTGGATCCTCATCTTGCCGGGCCGCTCGATGTAGAAGGCGCCCTCGGCGTAGACCCCCCCCTCGGCACTTTGCAGGAACTGTCCGTGAACCGTGCGAATGGAATTGAGATACGCCTCGACGCGCGCGAGGTCCGCCTGGTCGGCGGCACTCAGGCTCGGCGCAGGCGTCGCCGCCAGTGCCACGAGCGGCTGCAACGCGAGTGCCGCCGCCAGAATTGCCGCCTTGAGACACTTCATAAGCTCGCTCCTAACGCCGGCCCGATCCTCATCCTCGGCGCCCCTGGTCCGCGCGCCCTGCCGAGAGCCCGCCTTTTCTACGCTGGGCAAGGCGGCGGCCTTGCGCGCCGCCGCGGCTCGCGAAAGTCGCCACCAAGCGGATAACATGCCCTCTCAGGCGCGCGGATGCAACGACCCGCAGACGAGCGCGTGTCATCGCCGCCGCTGGACTCACTCGTCATCCTCGATATTGCGGCCCAGCACCTCGCGCTTGCCCACGTGGTTGGCGGCACTCACCACGCCCTCGGTCTCCATGCGCTCGATGATGCGGGCGGCACGGTTGTAGCCGATCATGAGATAGCGCTGCACGAAGCTCGTCGACGCCTTGCGCTCGCGGCAGACGAGCGCCACCGCGCGGTCGTAGAGCTCGTCGCCCGAGCCGCCGCCCTCGAGCTCGGGCATGAAGCCTTCGTCGTCCTCCTCGGTCACGTCCTCGATATAGTCGGGATCCCCCTGGTCCTTGAGGAAGCCGACCACGGCCTCGACCTCGTCGTCGCGCACGAAGGGGCCGTGCACGCGGCTGATGCGGCCGCCCCCGGCCATGTAGAGCATGTCGCCCTGGCCGAGCAGCTGCTCCGCCCCCGACTCGCCCAAGATGGTGCGGCTGTCGATGCGGGAGGTGACCTGGAAGCTCACCCGCGTCGGGAAGTTGGCCTTGATCGTGCCGGTGATGACGTCGACGGAGGGGCGCTGCGTCGCCATGAGGAGATGAATGCCGGCCGCGCGCGCCATCTGGGAGAGGCGCTGTACCGCCGCCTCGATGTCCTTGCCCGCGACGAGCATGAGGTCGGCGAACTCGTCGACGACGACGACGATGTAGGGAAGCGGCGTCATGTCGAGGGGCTGCTCCTCGAAGAGCGGCTTGCCGCTCTCCGCATCGAAGCCGGTCTGCACGCGGCGCTTCAAGACCTCGCCTTTGCGCGCCGCTTCCTGGAGGCGCAAGTTGTAGCCCGCGATGTTGCGCACCCCGAGCGTCGACATGGCGCGATAGCGGTTCTCCATCTCGCGCACGGTCCATTTGAGGGCGACCACCGCCTTCTTCGGCTCGGTGACCACGGGAGTGAGGAGATGGGGTATGCCGTCGTAGACCGAGAGCTCCAGCATCTTGGGGTCGATCATGATGAACTTGCACTGGCTCGGGGGCAGCCGATAGAGCAGCGAGAGGATCATCGTGTTGATCGCGACCGACTTGCCCGAGCCGGTGGTGCCCGCGATCAAGAGGTGCGGCATGCGCGCGAGGTCGACGATCACCGGTGCCCCGCCGATGTCCTTGCCGAGCACGAGTGTCAACTTGGCCGCGGTGCGCTCGTAGGCCTCGGAGGAGAGCAGCTCGCGCAGAAAGACCGTCTCGCGCCGCGCGTTGGGGAGCTCGATGCCGAGCACGTTGCGCCCGGGAACCACGGCCACGCGCACCGAAATCGCGCTCATCGAGCGCGCGATGTCGTCGGCCAGGCTGATGACGCGCGAGGATTTGGTGCCGGGCGCCGGCTCGAGCTCGTAAAGCGCCACGACCGGGCCGGGGCGCACTTTCACGATCTTGCCCTTGACGCCGAAATCCTCCAGTACCGACTCGAGCAGGCGCGCATTCGCCGCGAGCGCGCCCTCGTCGAGCCGCTCCTCGTGGCGGGCGGCGGGCGGCAGCGTCAGGAGATCGGCCGCCGGCAGCTCGTAGCTTTCCTCGCTGTCAAGCCCGAGGCTCGTCTGCCGGGACTGCGCGGCACGCTTGCGCGCGGCAGGATTGGCCGCACGCGGCTCGATCGCGGGCCGGCCGCCCTCGCGCGCGGTCTTGTCCGCGCCGTCGCGGCGCAGGCGTACCGGCACGCGGCCGAAATTGGGCTCGGCCACGCGGTCGACGAGGGCCCCGCGGCCGCGGCCTAGAAGCCGGCCGCCGAGGGCGCGGCCACCTCTCAAGGCAAGGGAGAGGGAGCGCGCGAGGCCGCGCGGGCCGTCGCTTACAAGCCAAAGCGTGCCGCGCGCAGCCGCCTTCCACTCGGCCCAGCTCAAGCCGAGGATGTAGAGAAACAGGGCAATCGCGGGGAGGGCGGCGGCGAGGCCAAGGACTTCCGCCCTCAGCGTGAGGCCGCTCATCTCGGCCGCGCTCGCGAACTTGCCATGCCCGATGAGGCCGATGAGGCCGCCGAGCCCGGTGCGGATCGGCCAGCCCTTGGGTGGCGGCAGGGCCGCGCAGGCGATGGCGGCGAAAAGCAGCAGCGGGGCGAGCGCGGCCACGCGCAGAAGCGGCCGCGCCAGACCCTTGTGGGCGGCAAGGCGCCAGCCCCAGAGGGCCGCCACGACGCCGATGAGGGTTGCCGCCAGCCCGAAGGGCTGCAGCAGAAGGTCGGCGCCGTAAGCACCTGGGCCGCCTACGAGATTGCGTGCGGCGCGGCCCGTGGCATGGTTGAAGGAGGGATCGGCGGGGTCGTAGCTGGCGAGCGCCAGCAGCACCGCGAGGCCGAAAAGGAGGAGAACGGCGCCTCCGAGCTCGGCGAGGCGGCGGCACAGGAACTGCGCCGCCTCCGGAGGCAGCAGGGTCAGCCGGTTCGATCGGTGCGCCGCGGCACGCGCCATCGCTTCAGCTCCTCGTAGGACAAGGGCCGCTTGTTCTCGGTACAAAAGGTAAACGAGTGTAACGGCTGCGGAACGGCAAAACAAGCGCCCTCATACGTCGTAGCGCAGCATGTCGCGGTGCTCACAACGGCACCCCACAAATGGCAGCGCGGAACTCTCGGTTTTGTCTTTGTTCCGTTGTCAGCGACTCGCGCGCGAGGCGGCCTCGCGACCGCGCCGTGCGAATGGATACGAATCAAATTATAGCCATGTTCGCCGCTAGTTACAAAGATTTCTTGCAGTAGTATTGAAGTCATGGCTGATAAGTTGCGATCAAGGACCGCGAATTATGGTACCAATAAGTTAAAAACCTTCGTAGTCTTGTCACTCGAGCCGTCGCCGGTAATCTTCTGTGATGGCGAACGGACTCGCGCTCGTGCCTCCTTCCGGAGAAAGAGCCACGCGGTCCCTCTGAAGGGGTAAGTATAATTCAAATATTTCAATATGCTAGGCGATGTAACTAAAAGCTCATTCAATAGTGCATTATAGTTTATTGAGATATTGAAACAACGTTCCATTCCCTTATTTCCGACGGAGTAACCGCGCGGCGCTTTCAATAAAAGCAAATTTATCCGTAAGGTACGGCCCGGAATAAAGACGGATTGGAGCAGCTTCCCCGCAGCAGCTTGAGTTAAGCAGGAATATCCGCCGTCGGAACGGGGCAAGAGAGAGCGCCGGGATGAACGGCACGCTCAAGGGAGCGGGCCGCGCTCATGCAGGCTTGCGTCGCGGGCTATTGCACGACCTCGCCGTGAAGCGCCAGATCGAGGCCGTCGCGCTCGATCTCCTCATTGACGCGGAGCCCGATGGTGGCATCGACGAGCTTGAGGATGATGAGCGTCGCGACCGCGTCGTAGACGATCACGGTCAAGATGCCGATCGCCTGATTGACGACCTGTGGGGCGTTGCCCTCGATGAGGCCGGACGTGCCGCCGTACTCGCTGATGGCGAAGACGCCGGTGAGTAAGGCGCCTGCAGCCCCGCCGATGGCGTGGACACCGAAGACGTCGAGCGCATCGTCGTAGCCGAGCATCGGCTTGAGCCACACTGCCCCCCAAGAGCAGAGCACGCCGGCGGCGATGCCGATGGCGAGCGAGCCCGCGGGGCCGACGAAGCCCGAGGCCGGCGTGATGGCGACGAGGCCGGCGACCGCACCCGAGCAGATGCCGAGCACGCTCGGCTTGCCCTTGAACGCCCACTCGACGAACATCCAGGTAAGTGCCGCCGTCGCGGTGGCGATCTGGGTGACCGCCATGGCCATGCCGGCCTGGAGGCCTGCGGAGACCGCGGAACCGGCGTTGAAGCCGAACCAGCCGACCCAGAGGAGGGAGGCGCCGATGAGGGTAAGCACCAGGTTGTGGGGCGCCATGTGCTCGCTGCCGAGGCCCTTGCGCTTGCCCAGCACGAGCGCGCACATGAGCCCGGCGACGCCCGAGTTGACGTGCACGACGGTGCCGCCCGCGAAGTCGAGCACGTGCACCCAGGCCTTGTCGTTGGCGCTGTTGAAGATGCCGTCGGGGCCCCACACCCAGTGCGCGATGGGGGCATAGACGAAGGTCGCCCACAGCGCCATGAACCACAGCATGGCGGAGAACTTCATGCGCTCGGCGAAGGCGCCCGCGATGAGCGCCGGCGTTATGATGGCGAAGGTCATCTGGAAGCACATGTAGACCATCTCGGGGATGGTGGGGGCGAGCGAGTTGACCGAGGGGATTTTCTTGCTGTCGGCAGCGATGTCGCTCACCACGCCTTGCAGGAAGGCGCGGCTGAAGCCTCCCAGGACGGGTGTCCCGCCGGTGAAGGCGGTCGAATAGTTGACGATCATCCACAGCACGGTGACGAGGCAGGTGATGGCAAAGCTCTGCATCACCGTCGAAAGCGCGTTTTTCTTGCGCACCATGCCGCCATAGAAGAGGGCGAGGCCGGGCACCGTCATCATCAGCACGAGCGCCACCGAGGTCAGCATCCAGGCGGTGTCGCCGGAATCGATCTTGGGCGCCGCCGCCGCGGCGGGCGCCTGCTGGGCGAAGGCCGCGCCGCAAAGCACGGCACCCGAGAGAGCCGCGAGCATCACAAAGATCGCCAGTCGTTTCACCTGCCGCATCGCCTTGCTCCTGAAATTCGTGACCTCTTGCCCCGTTCGGCACTCCCGCTCGTCGAGCGTGGCGTCAATCTCAATTTTCATGCCGCTTATACGGCTTGCTCATTGCGCTCGCCCGTGCGGATGCGCACGGCCTGCGCCACCTCGATGACGAAGATCTTGCCGTCGCCGATCTTGCCGGTGGCCGCGTGCTTCTGGATCGCCTCGATGGCGGCCTCGGCGAGCGCATCCCTGACCACGACCTCGATCTTGAGCTTGGGCAGAAGATTGACGGTGTACTCGGCCCCCCGGTAGATCTCCGACTGACCCTTCTGGCGCCCGAAGCCCTTGACCTCGGAAACCGTCAGGCCCTCGATGCCGAGCGCCGTGAGCGCGTCGCGGACCTCATCGAGCTTGAAGGGCTTGATGATGGCGATGACGAGCTTCATGGC
>DASPPM010000250.1:0-6690 GCA_035625535.1 Alphaproteobacteria bacterium | reverse complement strand
CGCACTGTTGTAATCGGGGCGGCCACGCTCGATCGAGTCGGGGCCAAAATATTGGCAAGCGATCAAGAGAACCGCTCCGGCAGGGACTGCCAGTTTCAGCTTGCTCGCTAACACCAAGCGCGACATTGGCTCGCCTCCATGTCCGTCTTACGAACCATTCAGCCGAGATTCCCCGGATGACCGGGGATTCCTCGGAGAATAGATCACCTCGTTGTAATTGAGCCGGCCCTGCTCGATCGACGCCGGTCCAAAGAGCTCGCATCCGGCCAGAGCCGAAAAGGCGACGATGGCGAACGGAAGCTCTTGGCAGCGCATGATCTACCCCCTGAGATCGCGCGGCTTCGCGAATCCTAAACGGCTGTCCTCAACGTGACGATGCTCGCAACGACTGGCACCGTCCTTAGAGATGCACGGAACGAGATCGTGATATCTTGAAAAGACTATTGATGGTTGTCAAGCAAGTTTCCATTCGGTGTTATGGATACGCGGCTTGCGAGGCCTTGGCCGGCGCGTCTCTGGCCGTAGCACCCGCCCGAGCCCTTGCCCGGCTAGGGATAGACCAGCTTGAAGTGGATGACGCCGCCCACGGGGAGGAGCGTGAAGGCCGCCTTGTAGAAGCTCGGCGCCGAGAGCAGGTTGGGCCGCACGTCGTTGGAGAAGCCGTAGCCCTCGAGCGGCATGCCGAGGAAGTTGGTGGCGAATTTGCCGGTGCCCTTCTCGTCGTGAAAGGCGTTGACCGCATAGACGCCTGGCGGAAGATCGTATTTGAAGACGACGGAGCCGACCTGGGCCGGCTTGGCCTGGCCCATGTCCTTGGCCGGCTTGTCCGGCCATTCGGCCTCCGAGCCGTAGACGGAAATGCGGATTTGGCCCTGGTCGCTCCGTATGTTCTCGACCGTGATGGTGAGCTCCGCCGCCAAGGCACCCCCCGGCCCGGCCATGAGAAGAAGGAGCGCCAGAGCGAGAAGTCCCCGCGCCAGTCCGCCCCTTAGGTCGGGGGAGCGCAAACGCGTCGCCGCAGCATTCATGTCGGGGCACACCGGTAGCGGAGCTCACGAGCGGCGGCGATTGTGACAAATGCGGCCCGCGCGGCCAAGGGGATAAGTTGGCGACCGCCGCCGGCACCTGATCCGGCCGGTCTCTGTGGAAGGTCGCTCGACCGGCATTGGAGTCGGTACAAGGAGGGGGCCGGAGAAATCTTCGCTGCACCTGCGAAGAAGGCTTCACAAATCGCCCGCGAGCAGGCATTGTGTCGCCCGCAAATGAGCTCGAGCGGCTAGACGGCCAGCGGACGGTCCCCCCATGAAAATCGCTATTGTCAAGGAGCGGCGCGAAGGCGAGAGGCGCGTCGCCGCGACGCCGGAGACGGCCAAGAGATTCGCCGGCCTCGGTCTCGAGGTCGTGGTCGAGCAGGCGGCGGGGTCCGCCGCTTCGTTCCCCGACGAAGCCTATCGCCAGGCGGGTGCCGCCATTGCCGAGAGCGCCGCTGCGGCGCTCAAGGACGCGGACATCGTGCTCAAGGTGCAGCGCCCGCAGAGCGCAGCCGAGGGCAACGACGAGCTCTCGCTCATGAGGCGCGGCGCGCTCCTCATCGCCATGCTCTCGCCCTACGGCGCGCGCGAGCGCATCGAGGCCTATGCGGCGGCGGGGATCTCGGCCTTCGCGATGGAGCTCATGCCGCGCATCTCGCGCGCGCAGTCGATGGACGTGCTCTCCTCGCAGGCGAACCTCGCGGGCTACAAGGCGGTGCTCGACGCTGGCGTGCAATTCGGCAAGGCCTTTCCGATGATGATGACCGCGGCGGGCACGGTGGCGCCCGCGAAGGTGATCGTGATGGGCGTGGGCGTCGCCGGCCTGCAGGCGATCGCGACCGCGCGGCGCTTGGGTGCGGTGGTCTCGGGCTATGACGTGCGTCCGGCGGTCAAGGAGCAGGTGCAGTCGCTCGGGGCGAGCTTCGTCGAGGTCGACGCCGCGGCGACCAAGGAGGCCGAGACCGCGGGGGGCTACGCCAAGGAGATGAGCGAGGAGTACAAGCAGAAGCAGGCGGCCGTGCTGCGCGAGACGCTCAAGAAGCAGGACATCGCCATCACCACCGCGCTCATCCCGGGCCGGCCGGCGCCGGTCCTCATCAGCGAGGAGATGGTCAAGGAGATGAAGCCGGGCTCGGTGATCGTCGACTTGGCCGTCGAGGCGGGCGGCAATTGCCCGCTCTCGGAGCCGGGCCAGGTCGTGGTCAAGCACGGCGTCACGATCATCGGCTATACCAACTATCCCAGCCGCATCGCGGTCGACGCCTCGGCACTCTATGCCCGCAACCTCTACAATTTCCTGGCGCCGTTCGCGAAGAAGGAGGGCGGCGGTCTCGAGATCAAATGGGACGACGAGCTGGTCAAGGGCACGCTTTTGACCCGCGACGGCAAGGTCGTCCACCCGAGCTTCGCCGCCGCCCCTACCGCCGCCTGAAAGTCACGAGAGGTACCCCATGGATCCGACGACACTCGCCGACCACGCCTCGCGCCTTGCGACGGGGGCTGCCAAGCTCGCGGAGGACGCGGCCCGGCTTGCCTACGAGGCGACGCAGCTCGGCTCGCAGCAGGCCCACGGCGCCGGCCTCGATCCCGCGGTGATCGGATTGACCGTGTTCGCGCTCGCCTGCTTCGTCGGCTATTACGTGGTGTGGAAGGTGACGCCGGCACTCCACTCCCCGCTCATGTCGGTGACCAACGCGATCTCGAGCGTGATCATCGTGGGGGCCCTGCTTGCGGCCGGCCCCGCCGATCTCAATTTCTCGAAGATCATGGGCTTCGCCGCGGTGACGCTCGCCTCCGTCAATATCTTCGGCGGCTTCATCGTGACCCAGCGCATGCTGCAGATGTTCCAAAGGCGCAAGTAGGCGGGAAACGGAACCATGAGCGCAAATCTCGCGGCCATCGCCTATCTCGTCGCCTCGATCTGCTTCATCATGGCACTGCGGGGCCTCTCCTCGCCCGACAGTGCCAGGATGGGCAACATCGTCGGCATCATCGGCATGGTCATCGCGGTGGCGACCACGCTCGCGGCCCCCGGCGTGGTGAGCTACGGACTGATCATCGTCGGCGTGCTCATCGGCGGCTCGATCGGCACCGTCATCGCGCTGCGCATCCAGATGACGGCGCTGCCCCAGCTCGTGGCGGCGTTCCACAGCCTGGTCGGCTTGGCTGCCGTGTGCGTCGCCGCCGCCGCCTTCTATCACCCGGAAGCCTACGGCATCATGGGCGCGGGCGGCATCCACCTCTCGAGCCTCATCGAGATGAGCATCGGCACCGCGATCGGCGCCGTCACCTTCACCGGCTCGATCGTCGCCTTTGCCAAGCTGCAGGCGATCCTCTCGGGCAAGCCCCTCGTCTTCCCGGGCCAGCACCTCCTGAACGCGGCGCAGGGTGTGGCGCTCATACTGCTCATCATCTGGTTCGCCGCCTCGGGCTCGGCGCTCGCCTTCTGGCTCATCGTCATCATCTCGCTCACCCTCGGCTTCCTCCTCATCCTGCCGATTGGCGGGGCGGACATGCCGGTCGTCATCTCGATGCTCAACAGCTACTCGGGCTGGGCGGCGTGCGGCATCGGCTTCACGCTCGCGAACAGCCTGCTCATCGTCACGGGTGCCCTTGTCGGCTCCTCGGGCGCCATCCTGAGCTACATCATGTGCAAGGGGATGAACCGCTCGATCTTCAACGTCATCTTGGGCGGCTTCGGCGGCGAGACCGCGGCGGTGGCGGGGGCCGGCGCCGCCGACCGCACGGTCAAGCAGGGCTCGGCCGACGACGCGGCCTTCATCCTCAAGAACTCGGGTGCCGTCGTCATCGTGCCGGGCTACGGCATGGCGGTGGCGCAGGCGCAGCATGCGCTGCGCGAGATGGCCGACCTTCTCAAGAAGGAAAAGATCAAGGTGCGCTATGCCATCCACCCGGTGGCGGGACGCATGCCGGGCCACATGAACGTGCTGCTCGCCGAGGCCAACGTGCCCTACGACGAGGTGCTCGAGCTCGAGGAGATCAACCGCGACTTCTCCACGACCGACGTGGCCTTCGTGATCGGCGCCAACGACGTGACCAACCCGGCCGCCAAGACCGATCCCAAGAGCCCGATCTACGGCATGCCGGTGCTCGACGTCGAGAACGCGAAGACGGTGCTCTTCGTCAAGCGCTCGCTCGCCTCGGGCTACGCGGGCATCGACAACCCGCTCTTCTATCGCAACAACACGATGATGCTGTTCGGCGACGCGAAGAAGATGTGCGAGGAGATCGTCAAGGCGCTCGAGCACTGAGACGAGGCCGCGCGAAGGGTACGCGCACGCTCAATCCCTCCAGCCCGCCTTCTTGAGCCCCTCCAGCATGTGGGCGTGATCCTGCGGCCGAAACCAGGGCGGGCGGCCACGCACCTGAAAGTCGAACTCGGCGGACGAGATCGCGATGGCCTTCACCAGCGCCTCCTTTGCCTCCGCACGCCGGCCGAGCTGGCCGAGGGCGGCGGCGAGCCAGCGGTAGGGCGAGGGAAAATCAGGGAAAGCGCGGATCGCGCGCTCCGCCGCGGCCGCCGCGGCCTCATAGTCGCGGCAGAAATAATGCGCGAGCGCCAGCTGGTTCAGGCGGTTCACCAGCGACGGCGCGCGGGGATCGAGCCGGATGCAGGTCTCGAGCGCGCGAAGCCCCTCCTTGGGCTCTCCCGCATAGGCAAGAACGACGCCGAGCGCCCCGTGCCCCGCGGCCAGATTCGGACAAAGCGCGAGCGCCTCCTCGGCGTGGGCGCGCGCGCCCTCATGGTCGCCCCGGGCGTTAAGTGCGAGCGCGAGACGGGCGTGGGCGTCCGCGTCGCGGCCATCAAGGTCGACCGCGCGCCGGGCGAGGGCCTCCTCCTCGCTTTGCGTGCCCTTCCTCCGGCTGCGAACGGAGGCGAGCCCGATGTATCCGCCAGCGAACATCGGATCGAGTTCCGTGGCGTGCTGAAAGAGCGTCTCGGCGCGCGCATCGTCCTCGGCGTTGGCCTTGCCAAGGTGCCAGAGCCCGCGCTGATAGGCGGCCCAGGCGTCGAGGCTCTCGGGCGGCCGCCGCATCGCGCGTTGCTGCTCGGCGTCGGCGATCGCGGGCGTAAGGGCGGTGGTCGCGGCCTGTGTGATCTCGTCCTGAACGGCGAACATGTCGGCGAGGTCGCGGTCGTAACGCTCGGCAAAGACATGCTTGCCGCTCTCGGCCTCGACGAGCTGGGCCGTGATCCGGACGCGGTTGCCGGATTTGCGCAGGCTGCCCTCTAGCACGTAGCGGACGCCGAGCGCGCGGCCGATCTCTTTCGCATCGGCCGCGCGGTCCCTGAAGGAGAAGGAGGAGTTCCGGGCAATCACGAACAGCGAGGGATAGCGGGAGAGCGCTGTGATGATGTCCTCGGCTATGCCATCGGCGAAGAACTCCTGCTCCGGGTCGCTGCTCATGTTGGCGAAGGGCAGCACGGCGATCGAGGGCTTGTCCGGGAGCGCAAGCCGAGCCACGCCGCCCTGCGGCGAAGGCTCCGCTGTCCCTTCGGCAGCGGCAGCTCGCACGCGGTAGACCCGAATGCGGCGCGCAATGTTCTTGAGACTTTGCTCGCCCAGATCCTCGAAGGCGAGGGCGAGCTTGTCCCGGACCTGATCGCGTACGGCGCGGCTCGCGCAAATGCCGCCCGGCTCGGCCAGGGCTTCCAGGCGCGCGGCGATATTGACCCCGTCGCCGAAGATGTCGCCGCCATCGCCGATGATGTCGCCGAGATTGATCCCGATGCGGAGCTCGATGCGCCGCTCGGCTGGGGTTGCCGCGTTGCACTGGGCCATCCCGCGCTGCGTCTCGACCGCGCAACGCACCGCATCCACCACGCTCGCAAATTCGACGAGGAGCCCGTCGCCCGTGGTCTTGACGATCCTACCGCGATGCTCGGCGATTTTCGGATCGATCAGGCCGACGCGCAGCGCCTTGAGGGTCGCGAGCGTTCCTTCCTCGTCGCGCCCCATGAGCCGCGCATAGCCCACGACGTCGGCCGCAAGGATCGCCGCCATCCGCCGCTCCGCGCGTTCATTCCCCGCCTCTCGCATCGCCCGAATCCGAAGACCATCGAAGCTCGTCGCACCTAAGCGGAAGCGTTTGTATCGGAAACGGGTGGACTCGACAACCCGAGCTTCTATCGCAACAACACCATGATGCTGTTCGGCGACGCGAAGAAGATGTGCGAGGAGATCGTCAAGGCGCTCGAGCACTGAGACGAGGAACTCGTCCCTAGGACCCGGCGGGCCCTTTCGGCCGCAGCAAGTCACAGCCGCATTCGTGCCGATCGGCCGGCTGCCCTAAGCTTTGACGGCCGAGGCGCCGCATTCCCTCCCGCTCAGCGAGGCTCTCCTCATCGCGCCATGATCGCGCCATGGAACGCGGCGGCGGCGGGGCGCGTTTACCAGGGGAGTAGCACGGCCCTCTCGTCTTGACGAAAGGAGCGATCGATGAAGCGGATAATACTGCCGATCCTCACCTGCGCGCTGTTGCTGGCCTGGCTGCCGGTGCTTGCGGCGAAGCCGGCGAACGCTGCCGCCCGGGGCGAGAGCGTGATCGTCGCTGCGAGCGACGACTTCGCCGCCAAGAAGGACGAGTACGAGCGCAAGGCTGAGGCGCAATATGAGGAATTCCAGCAGAACATGCA
>DASPPM010000249.1:0-2651 GCA_035625535.1 Alphaproteobacteria bacterium | reverse complement strand
TGTCGGTGCGAGCATTGAAGGCGAAGAAGCGCATCGGCGAGGTCGCGGCGGGCGAGCCTGAGCGCATCGGCGGCAAGCGCAAGCTGCAGATCTTCCGCTGGGGTGCCGCCTATTATTTCCAGTTCTGGCGCGAGCTGTGGTTCTGGCGGCCCAAGCAGGATCGCGCGTGCGACTAGACGCCGCCATGCGCCTCCCCCTCCTGCTCGCCCTCGCGAGCGGCCGCTGCCTGCGCGCCTTGGGGCCTTCCTAGCGGCTCCCGCCCGGCCTGGACGGGCCGGCCAGGCGGCGCGTGAATCCGGCCCTTGAAACTAGTTGACAGCAAACGACCCGGCCTATTACGTCGCGACTGAGAGGGTCTTGCCCAAAGGGGTGTCGATGTCTGCACGTTCTCGTCCGGACTCGGGTGACGGTAGCCGCGGGTGCCGTCTCTTTATGTTTTAAGCGGCAGCGCGTTGACGAGGGCTGGCGCGGGGGACCGATGCGGCCAATCTATCCTTTGATTTTCGGCGTGCGGGTGCAGGCGGGTGTCCCGAGTCGGCCTTGCTGACAAGAGCTTGAGCCAACCATGTCTTTCGTGGAGAAGGCGCCTCTGGTCGAATCAACCGTGGCGATCGCGGCGCTGGAGCGCAAGGCGCGGCGCGTTCGGGCAACGTGCCTTGTGATGGCTCATCAAGGGCGGGAAGGCCATTTGACCTCCGCGCTCAGCTGCGTCGACATTCTCGTTGCGCTCTATGGCGGCTGGCTCAATGTATCGCCTAGCCGCCCACGCGATCCACATCGAGACCGCTTTCTGTTCAGCAAGGGTCACGCGGCGAGCGCCTATTACGCGGTGATGGCCGATGCCGGCTTCCTGCCGGTCGAGGAGTTGGCCACCTATGGCAAGAGCGGATCCCGCCTGCCCTCCCATCCCTGTCGGTTGATGTTGCCCTGCCTGGAGATCTCCTCGGGAAGCCTGGGCCATGGACTCGGCATGGGCACCGGCATGATGTACGGCATGGCTCTCAGCGGCCATCGCGGCCGCGTCGTCGTGCTCATGAGCGACGGGGAGTGCAACGAGGGCAGCGTGTGGGAGGCCGCGGCGTTCGCCTGTGCCCACAAGCAGGAGCGCTTGATCGCGATCGTCGACAATAACGACATGCAGGCGGTCGGACGCACCGACCAGCTCATGGGTGGCGCGACGTTCGAGGACAAGTTCCGCGCCTTCGGCTGGGGCGTGCGCACCGTGAACGGCAACAATATCGCCGAGATCAGGGCGGTCCTGGACGAGGCGCCGTTCGTTCGCGGTCAGCCCTCGGCGATCGTTGCGAAGACCGTGGGCGGGGCAGGCGTCAGCTTCATGGCGGACGACACCCTGTGGCACTACCGCGTTCCCTCGAAGGAGGATCTGCGCAAGGCGCTCGAGGAGATTGGCGCGCCGCCCTTCATCGAGGTCGGTCCATGAGGCGCGCGTTCAGCGACGCCTTGCTCAAGCTGGCCCAGGACGACCCCAGCGTCATCTTCCTCACGGGCGATCTCGGGTTCGGCGTGTTCGACGCGTTCATCGCCGAGTTCCCGAAGCGTTACGTCAATGTGGGCGTGGCGGAGGCGCAGCTCGTCGACTGCGCGGCCGGGCTGGCGCTTGAGGGATGGCGGCCGATCGTGTACTCGATCGCCTCGTTCATGACCGGGCGGGCGTTCGAGCAGATCCGACTGGCCGTCGGCTATCACCGGCTCCCCGTCGTCGTCGTCGGTGCAGGCGGCGGCTACACTTACGCCCATGCGGGCGTCACCCACCACGCCAAGGAGGACCTGGCGCTGATGGCGCTGATCCCGAACATGACGGTGGTCTGCCCGGGCGATCCGAACGAGGTGTCGGCGCTCCTGCCCCAGCTGAGCCGTATGAGCGGTCCGAGCTATCTGCGCGTGGGTCGCTTCGGCGAGCCGCGCTTCGAATCGCCGGCACCCATTCAAGTTGGCCAGGCGCGCCTGCTGCGCGACGGAGAGCGGATCGCGGTGCTGACGACCGGCGGATCGGCCGTGCATGCGCTGGCCGCGGCGGACAAGCTCGCCGAGGCAGGCATGCGGCCTTCGGTCTGCCATTTCCACACGGTGCGCCCTATCGATACCGCTGCACTCGATGCCCTCGCTGCGCGGGCCGAGGTCTTCGTGCTGGTGGAGGAGCACGGCCTGCAAGGCGGCCTGGCGGCCGCCGTGAGTCAGTGGTGCGCGTTTCGCGGACAGTTGCCGCGCCGCATCCTCCGGCTCGGGCCCAGCGACGAACTGGTGGTGGGCAATCCCAAGCAGCACGAGCTGCAACATCGGCTCGGCTTCGACACGGACGCGATCATCGCCGCATGCCGGGAGCTTTGGTCCCCCGCAGTGATCAGGAAAGCCGCGCCCTAGGAGCCGCCATCAACGCGATGACAAAGAAGCCCGTCACCGACATTATCACCTTCGGTTCTCCCGACGAGAAGAACCGCCGCAAAGGGATGGTCAAACTCCTGCGCCAATGCCCGATCCCCGACAACGAACTGCTGCTGAACATGGGGCTGTTCCTCACCCCCCAGACGCTGTCGCGTGTCTTGTTCATGGATTTCCTTTACCGCCAGATCATCGACATCCAGGGCATCGTTATGGAGTTCGGCTGCCGCTGGGGCCAGAACATGTCGCTG
>DASPPM010000248.1:0-4177 GCA_035625535.1 Alphaproteobacteria bacterium | reverse complement strand
GCGCGCCGAGGAGCTCGTCGCGGAAATCGGCGACGCCCTCATGCTGCAGCAGTTCAACAACCCGGCAAATCCCGAGATTCACCGCCGCACCACGGCCGAGGAGATCTGGCGCGATACGGGAGGCGCCCTCGACGCCTTCGTGTCCGCGGTCGGCACCGGCGGCACGTTGACCGGCGTGGCGCAGGTGCTCAAGCCTCGCTTACCCCATTTGCGCATCGTCGCGGTCGAGCCGGAGGACAGTCCCGTGCTTTCGGGTGGTCTTCCCGGCCCCCACAAGATCCAAGGCATCGGCGCCGGCTTCATTCCCGAGATTCTCGATGTCTCGCTGATCGACGAGATCATCCGCATCGGCAACGACACCGCGTTCCAGACCGCGCGCAAGGCAGCCCGGCGCGATGGCCTCCCGGTCGGCATCTCCTCGGGCGCCGCCCTTGCCGCGGCCCTCGAGCTCGGTCAGCGCGCGGAGATGGCGGGAAAGCGCATCGTGGTGATCATCCCCTCTTTCGCCGAGCGCTATCTCTCGACTGCCCTCTTCGAGGGGCTCTAGTGTTCCGGCTCCGGCATTTGATTCCGAAGCGGCGTCAACGTCATTGCGAGCCGACTTGCCTGCGCGAAGCCGAAGCGGCTTCGCTTCGGCGAAGGCAGGAGGCGAAGCAATCCAGCTTGCGGCAAGGAGCCCTGGATTGCCTCGTCGGCTTCGCCTCCTCGCAATGACGAACCGCGCCATCGGGGCTTTAGGCGGACCATGACGATCTCGGATGCAGAGCTCGAGCGCTACGCGCGCCACATCATTCTTCCCGAGGTGGGCGAGGCGGGGCAGGAGAAGCTGCTGCGCTCGAAGGTCCTCGTCGTGGGCGCGGGGGGGCTCGGGGCACCCGTGCTCCTCTATCTCGCGGCCGCCGGCGTGGGCACGCTCGGCGTCGTCGACGATGACGAGGTCGAGCTCAGCAACCTCCAGCGCCAGATCGTGCATGCGAGCGACCGCATCGGCAGCGCCAAGGTCGAGAGTGCCGCGCGAACGCTCGCGGCGCTCAATCCCGAGGTCCGCGTCATCGCCAAGAAGACGAGGCTCAAGGCGGAGAACGTGATGGCGCTCATCGCCGGATACGACCTCGTGGTCGACGGCAGCGACAATTTCGCGACGCGCTACCTCGTGAACGACGCTTGCTATTTCGCGCGCATCCCGCTCGTCGCGGCCGCCCTCCTCAGCTTCGACGGCCAGCTTTCCACGTTCAAGGCCTATCTCCCGGGCGAGCACCCCTGCTACCGCTGTCTCTTCCCCGCCCCGCCGCCGGCCGATCTCATCCCGCGCTGCGAGGAGGCCGGCATCTTCGGCGCCATCGCCGGTGTCGTGGGCTCGCTTCAGGCGGTCGAGACGCTCAAGGAGCTGCTCGGCCTCGGCACCAGCCTCTCGGGCCAGCTCCTCATCTATGACGGTCTCAGCGCCACGGTGCACAAGCTCAAAGTGCCGAAGGCGCCCGATTGCGCGCTCTGCGGCCCACACGCGACGCTCACCAACCTCGCCCATCACGAGGCGGCGTAGGCGCACCCCTCAGGCGCCGCGCCATTTTCCCGTCCTGAATCGAGCGAGAGAAAATGGATGTGCGGGGGCTAAATCCTGCGGACGCGCGACCGTTTGCGCGTGGTGCGGGCGCCGGCGCGCGGCGCTCCCTCGATCATGCTCTTCGCCGCATAAGCCAGTAGACCGGAGCGGGTGTAGCCCTGCCGCTTCGCGAAAGCGTCGATCTCCTTCAAGAGATACTCGGGGAGGGTGACGCTTAACCGTACGGCGCCAGTTTTGGGCTCTGGCACCTGGATCACCATGGGCCACCCCTCTTCCTCGCGCGTCGCCGACATGATGGTCTCGATCGGTGAGGGAGCAGGGATCGCCTGGCCGCTATCGGCCATGAGGCCGATGTGGCCCGAGAGGGCCTCGACCGCCATCTTGACGGCGTCGCTCATCGTGCGGCCAGCCGTGACGCAGCCGGGAAAGTCGGGGAACGAGACCCCGTAGTCGCTGTCGCGTTCCTTGTGAACGAGTGCGATGTAGTGCCGCATGGTCCGCTTCTCTATCTGAGCCTGATCCCGGCCTGCCGCTCGATGCTGCGCAGCGATCAATGCATATGAGTGTATATACCACGCGCCGAGGATAAGATCCCCCTGCCTCCTCTGCGCATCCCCGGTATCCCTCGCGCAAAAAAGTCTCTGCGGGTTCCCGGGACCGGCTGGTTAGCTGGCCCAGAGCAGTTTTACTCTGAGTGAAACCGCAACCCCCTCACCCAGCTCCGGCTAAGCTCGACTTCGTCTCGCTAAGCCTACGCAACCCTCTCCCCCTCCGAGGGGGAGAGGGTAGGGTGAGGGGGCTTGGTTCCAAATCGGCGGGACATGCTCTAGCGCGAGGGTCAATACAGCGTCTCGATGACGCGGTCGGGCGGCGCGTGGCCGTCGACGAAGGTCTTGATGTTGATGATGACCTTCTCGCCCATGTCGACGCGGCCCTCCATGGTGGCCGAGCCCATATGCGGCAGGAGCACCACGTTCGTCAGCTGGAGCAGCTTGGGGTTGACCGCGGGCTCGCGCTCGAAGACGTCGAGCCCGGCGCCGCCGATCTCCTTGGCGGCGAGCATGCGGGCGAGCGCGTTCTCGTCGATCACCTCGCCGCGCGAGGTGTTGACGATGTAGGCGTGCGGCCGGATGAGCTTGAGCCGGCGCGCGGAGAGCAGATGGTAGGTGGCCGGCGTATGCGGACAATTGATCGAGATGATGTCCACATGCGCCAGCATCTGGTCGAGGCTCTCCCAAAAGGTCGCCTCGAGCTCGGACTCGAGCTCGGGGCGCACGCGGCGGCGGTTGTGGTAATGGATCGACAGCCCGAAGCCCCGCGCACGGCGCGCCACTGCGGAGCCGATGCGGCCCATGCCGATGATGCCGAGGCGCTTGCCCCAGATGCGGTGTCCGAGCATGAAGGTCGGGCCCCAGCCCTCCCATTTGCCCGAGCGCAGCAGGCGCTCGCCCTCGGTGAGCCGCCGCGGCACCGCGAGGATGAGCGCCATGGTCATGTCGGCCGTGTCCTCGGTGAGCACGCCGGGCGTGTTGGTGACGGTGATGCCGCGCTGGCGGGCGGTCGCGAGATCGATGTGGTCGACGCCGGTGCCGAAGGAGGCGATCAGCTTGAGCCGAGGGCCGGCATGGGCAAGCACGCTCTTGTCGATGCGGTCGGTGACCGTCGGCACGAGCACGTCGGCCATCGCGACCGCCTCGGTGAGAGCGGCCTCAGCCAGCGGCTTATCGTCGCGATTGAGCCGCGTCTCGAAGAGCTCCATCATGCGCGTCTCGATCACGTCGGGCAACTTGCGCGTGACGATGACGAGCGGCTTGCGCGTCGGCATGGAGAGCCCCTCGGAGCCTGTCGCCGCCGAGCGAGATGCCGCGGGGCGCGGCTTGCCATAGCAATCCCCGGGGGTCTTGTCCAGCCCCGCGGGCGGCTTTGCTTGACCAAGGGAAGGTGCGGCCGTTAAAGAAAGGGGCGTCCCTTCTGAGCTCACGGAACCCTTGATCTTTCACCCCATACCCGAGGCACTGCGACGGCTCCGTTTCCGGCTCATCCTCGCCTTGGCGATGGGGCTCTCCCTTGTCGCCCAGGCAGGGGATGCGCGCGCGGCCGAATCCGGTCTGCCCATTCCGCGCTTCGTCACCCTGCGCGCGGACAAGGTCAATGTACGCGCCGGCCCAGGCACGCAATATCCCGTCGAGTGGGTGTTCGAGCGCAAGGGCATGCCCGTCGAGGTCATCGCCGAGCATGAAAATTACCGCAAGGTACGCGACATCGAAGGGACCGAGGGCTGGGTGCATCAGAACCTGCTCTCCAGCCGGCGCGGCATCGTCGTGAGCGGGGCCATCCGCGCACTCCGGCGCGAGCCTCAGGACGGCGCCTCCGTGCTCGCCAGGGTCGAGCCCGACGTGGTCGGCCAGCTCCTCGCATGCAGCGGGCCGTGGTGCCGCGTCGAGGTCGGCGGTTACCGCGGTTGGCTCAAGCGCGCCGAGTTCTGGGGGGTCTACCCCGACGAGAAGATCGAGTAGGCGGCCCTAATCCAGATCCTTAGCGAGCTCGGCCCGCACGGCCTCGGGGATGAGCGCCATGTGGCCGTAAGCGGAGTGGCTCAGGCCGAGAACGATC
>DASPPM010000247.1:0-14034 GCA_035625535.1 Alphaproteobacteria bacterium | reverse complement strand
GGTGCCGCGACACGCCGCGGCCGCGAACGCCCCACCTGCAAACGACGGCCCAAGCGCAACGCGGCCCCGGATCGCTCCGGGGCCGCAGAGGACGCTCGGGAGTGAGCGCCCGGGGAAACTATTCGCCCGCCGCCGCCTCGCCCTCCTCGCCCGCACCCATGAGGGCGTTGGCGACGATGCCGGCGTTGGCGCGGATGGCGCGCTCGATCTCGGCGGCCACGTCCTTGTTCTCCTTCAAGAACTGCTTGGCGTTCTCGCGGCCCTGGCCGATGCGCTGGCCGTTGTAGGAGAACCAGGCGCCCGACTTCTCGACGATGCCGGCCTTGACGCCCAAATCGACGAGCTCGCCCGTCTTGGAGATGCCCTCGCCGTACATGATGTCGAACTCGACCACCTTGAAGGGCGGCGCCACCTTGTTCTTGACCACCTTGACGCGGGTCTGGTTGCCGATCACCTCGTCCTGGTCCTTAATCGCGCCGATGCGGCGGATGTCGAGGCGCACCGAGGCATAGAACTTGAGCGCGTTGCCGCCCGAGGTGGTCTCCGGGTTGCCGAACATGACGCCGATCTTCATGCGGATCTGATTGATGAAGATGACGAGGCAGCGGGAGCGGCTGATCGAGCTGGTGAGCTTGCGCAAGGCCTGGCTCATGAGCCGCGCCTGGAGACCGACGTGGGAGTCGCCCATCTCGCCCTCGAGCTCGGCGCGGGGCACGAGTGCGGCCACGCTGTCGATGACGAGCACGTCGATCGCACCCGAGCGCACCAGCGTGTCGGCGATCTCGAGCGCCTGCTCGCCCGCGTCGGGCTGGGAGATGAGGAGATTCTCCACGTCGACGCCGAGCTTCTTGGCGTAGCTCGGATCGAGCGCGTGCTCGGCATCGATGAAGGCGCACACCCCGCCCGCCTTCTGCGCCTCGGCGACCACCTGGAGGGCGAGCGTGGTCTTGCCCGAGCTTTCCGGGCCGTAGATCTCGACGACGCGGCCGCGCGGCAGCCCGCCGATGCCAAGCGCGATGTCGAGGCCAAGCGAGCCCGTCGACACCGCGTCCGCCTCGACCGCCTGCTCGCTCTGGCCGAGACGCATGATCGAGCCCTTGCCGAAGGCCTTCTCGATCTGCGAGAGCGCGGCATCGAGCGCCTTGTTCTTGTCCATGTTCTCCTTCTGTACGAGACGGAGTGCCACTTCCGACATGATCGCCTCCTTATCCCATGAGAGCCGCAGGGCACGCAACGCGCGCGGGAGAAGTGCCGCGCTATCGCGGGCGTAGAGGCATTGTACACATTTTGTTCTGTTCCGCAAGTGTTCTGCTCACGGAAAAATTTTGAATTAAAATCAATGCACTAGAGCATGTCCCGTTGATTTGGGAGCAGCCCCCTCACTCTCCCCCCTCCCCCTCGGAAGGGGAGAGGGATGCGTAGGCTTGAGCCGAGACGAAGTCGACCCCGGATTTAATCCGGGGTGGGTGAGGGGGTGGTTCCGCGCCATCGGAACATGGTTTAGTTCCTTGAAGCGAAAAACTGGCGGCACCCGGGTCCCGCTCGGCACGGATGTTTGGGCGCCAACGGCCGGTTATGCCCCGCTATTCGTCGCGCCAGGTGCGCTCGAGCCGTCGCGGTCGGGCGCGCCGCCGCCGTGGCCCCACTCTCAGGTGATTACGATCTCAGGACATATGGAGGATTTAAAAGGGCGGCAGAAGAAACGAGGGCTGTAGTTCTCCCTCGGCGTCCAACACCCACATGACAACGACGGCGACGGCGGTAAGATCGAACGAGCCACCGATCGTGATTTTCTCGCCCATTGTCCAAAGACCGATAAAGGCACCATCGTCACCGCGCGCCAGTGCGTCGTAGATTTCCGATGACAATGTGAGGAGGGAAGCCATGAACGACGTCTCTCTCGGGCAAATCCACACGCGCCTCGAGCGCGTCGAGCGGCAAAATCGCGTGCTCATCGTCTTGCTTTGCGGCGCGGTCGGAATCGCAGCACTTGGCGCGATGGACCCTCTGCCGAAAGTGATCAGCGTCGACGAGATTCGCACGCACCGGATCACGCTTCTCGATCCCCACGGCGGCATCGCTGCCGCCTGGTACAGCGACGAGAACGGGGGACTCATTGGCCCGTGAACGCATCCGGGCGGCATTGAGCGGGGCGAGCCCAGCGACGGTCAGAGGGAGCGAGGCCCGGCTTTGGGCGACGGCCCGCCTGGCTCGGGTCGCGGGCGAGGGTCAGGCAGGACTATGATCCGGGACGCGGAGCGGCTGGAAGATCGCGCCTGCTCCGAGCCTCTTTAGGCGTATTGCTCTCGATGAACGGGCCGAACCATGCTTAGACGCATCCTTGGCATCATCGGCAGGACCCTGATCGTCGCGGCCGTCCTCATCCTCGCCTACGAGGTCTATCGCGCGCTCGAGCGCGGCAGCTATACGGTCGTCACCGCGAACGAAGTGTGGTCCCGCTTCAGCCCGGACAGCCTCTTCGTCATGCCCGCCCGCCATCCGAAGCTGTGGGAGAATTTCCTCGAGCCTCTCGTCCGGGTCCCGCTCTGGCTCCTACTCCTGCTGCCGGGCCTGCTCTTGGAATATCTCCACTACGTGCGCCACACCCGGCTGCGGCCGCCGGGGAGCTAAGCCGCGGCGCGGCACGGGCGCGCACGGACCGGACGGCCCCCCATCTCTCGGGCCCTCTGCCCTTCAGTGCGGCGAGCTGCCGATGTTGCTGGCAAGCTTGTTGAAGACCGCTTCCATCCCGCTCTCGGCCGCGATTACCGCCACGATCATGACGATCGCGATCAGCGCTGCAATCAGGCCATACTCCATGGCGGTGGCGCCGCGGCCTGAGCGAAGCTGGGAGATATAGCCCAAGACGGCTTTAAGCCTGTGCATGGCCAAACCTGCCTAGCCCCCCAGCCGGATCGGCCTCGTACGCTTCCCTAAAAAGGCCGCCCCGAGGTCGTTGCGACTCGGAGCGGCCAGTGCATAGGGAGGTACATAAAATATTACGCGGCTATCGCGTAGTACCCTGCGCAAGGCGTGGATTAGGCGAGTGCTGAGCGAAGGGGCTTCGAGCCCTGGTGAGCTTCCACCGTCTCCCCCCGCCGCCTCAGCGTCGAGTAGATCGCCCCGGACATCCTGCAGACGGCCGCCGTATCGGGTGCCGGATTGCCGAGCGCCATCAGGACAGGCCGCAATTTTTGGCACGTCAGTTGCAACTCATGTTGCACCGCGCAAATCGGAGCCCAGCGCGGGTTAAGAAACTCAGGCCGCAGTCACACCTGCGGCCCCTTTTTTTGTGGCCGCCATCCCAAATTAGGAGATCCACTTTCGCAATTTAGGACGCCCCCTGTCAAATTCGGGCGGCATCCACGCCTCGGACCCGGGCTTCGGCGCCGGCGGGCGGCCAAAATTCGCTATTCGTCGCGCTGGGTGCGCTCGAGCCGCTCGTGGCGCTCCTGCGCCTCGACGCTCAAGGTGGCGATGGGGCGCGCCTCGAGGCGCCGCAGGCTGATCGGCTCGGCGGTCTCCTCGCAATAGCCGTAGGTCCCCTCCTCGATGCGCCGGAGCGCCTCGTCGATCTTGGCGATCAGCTTGCGCTCGCGGTCGCGCGTGCGGAGCTCGAGCGAGCGGTCGGTCTCGAGCGAGGCGCGGTCGGCAATGTCGGGCTCCGCGAGACTCTCCTGCTGGAGATGCACGAGGGTCTGCGAGGATTCGTGCAGCAGCTCCTCGCGCCAGCGCAAGAGCTTCTGGCGGAAGTATTCCCGCTGCATCTCGTTCATGAAAGCCTCTTTCTCGCTCGGCCGGTAATCGGGTGGGATCGTCGGCTTTATCATGCGCGGCTCCAAGCCCCTCGCCTCGAAACGGGCGCCACTATAGGGAGCGGACGGCGCTCCTTCAAGAGGGCAGGAAGACTTGACAAATCAAACGATTGTGGTCCCTGGGGGCGAGTCAAAAAGCGGCCCCTGGAGGGCCCGTTTGCTCGCGCGCACACTGCCGCAACGGCGCCCGATCGAGCGGGCTTGCTTGCGCGCGGCGGCCGCCGTGTTATAACCCATCCCCGCCGCCGGCGGGCCGGGATGAGAGCGACGCCATGACACCCAAGGTCCTGGTCCTCAACGGGCCGAACCTCAATCTTTTGGGCCAACGCGAGCCCGAGATCTATGGCCGCGAGACGCTCGCCGACATCGAGCGCGCGGCGCGCGCGCGCGCGGACGCCCTCGGCTTGGCACTCGACTTCCGCCAGTCGAACCACGAGGGCGTGCTGCTCGACTGGATCCACGAGGCGCGCGCGAGTGCCGCCGGCATCATCATCAATCCGGCCGGCTACACCACGACCTCGATCTCGCTCATGGATGCGCTGCTCACGTGCGAGATGCCCGTCATCGAGGTGCACCTCTCCAACATCCACAAGCGCGAGCCCTTCCGCCACCGCTCCATGATCTCGCGCGCCGCGCGCGGCGTGATCTGCGGCCTCGGCGCGCACGGCTATCTCTTGGCCCTCGAGGCGATCGCCGCCCTCCTCACGCGTACGGGGAAGGCGTGATGGCCGAGGGCGAGAAGTCCCCCATCGATAGCGCGCTCGTCCACCGCCTGGCGCGGCTCCTCGAGGAGGCAGGGCTGAGCGAGCTCGAGTACGCGACCGACCATTGGCGCATCCGCGTCGCACGCCAGATGCCGGCGGCACCACCGGCTGGTGCTGTCGCAGCGCCGCCCCCTGCCCCGATCCCGGCCGCGGCCCGCGTGGATTCAGCAGCCGATGCCAGTCATCCGGGTGCGGTGCTCTCGCCCATGGTGGGCACGGTCTATCTCCTGCCCGAGCCGGGGGCGGCAGCCTTCGTCGAGGTGGGCCAGGAGGTCAAGGCGGGAGAGACGCTCCTCATCCTCGAGGCGATGAAGGTGATGAACCCGGTCGCAGCCCCGCGCGCGGGCAGAATAGCGAAGATCCTGGTCGAGAACGGCGCTCCGGTCGAGTACGGCGCCGTCCTCATGATCATCGAATAGCGCCCCAGAGCATGTTCCGTTTAGGTGGAACCACCTCTCTCGTCACCCCCGCGCAAGCGGGGGTCCAGAGCCGCTGGATTCCCGCTTTCGCGGGAATGACGATCGGAGCGGTGATTCCGCTTGGGCGGGAAGCGCAGTAGCAGCGCACCCCCGCGCCATGTTCGAGAAGGTGCTCATCGCCAACCGCGGAGAAGTGGCGCTCCGCATCCTGCGCGCCTGCAAGGAGATGGGCATCCAGACGGTCGCCGTGCATTCGACCGCGGATTCAGATGCCATGCATGTGCGGCTCGCCGACGAGAGCGTGTGCGTGGGTCCCCCCAGCGCCAGGGAGAGCTATCTCAACATCCCCGCGATCATCTCCGCCGCCACCATCACCAACGCCAACGCCATCCATCCCGGCTACGGCTTTCTCGCGGAGAACGCGAAATTCGCCGAGATCGTGGCCGAGCACGGCTTCACCTTCATCGGCCCGTCGGCCCAGCACATCGCCCTCATGGGCGACAAGATCCGGGCCAAGGCCATGCTCAGAGAGCTCGGCGTGCCGGTGGTGCCCGGCTCGGAGGGGCCGGCGCGCGATGCGGACGAGGCGCTCGAGACGGCCGAGCGCATCGGCTACCCCGTGCTGATCAAGGCGGCGGCGGGTGGTGGGGGCAAGGGCATGAAGGTCGCGGAATCGCCCAAGTCGCTCGGCGAGTCCTTCCGGCTCGCGCGCGCGGAAAGCCAGAGCGCCTTCGGCTCGGGAGCGCTCTATCTCGAGAAGTATCTCGCGCACCCGCGCCACATCGAGATACAGATCATCGCCGACAACCACGGTCACGTCGTCCATCTCGGCGAGCGCGAATGCTCGATCCAACGCAGCCACCAGAAGCTCCTCGAGGAGGCGCCCTCGCCGGCCCTCAACGCCGAGACGCGCGCGCGGATGGGCTCGCTTTGCTGCGATGCGATGCGCGAGATCGGCTACCACAACCTCGGCACGCTCGAGTTCCTTTACGAGGGCGGCCGCTTCTACTTCATCGAGATGAACGCGCGCTTGCAGGTCGAGCATCCGGTGAGCGAGATGATCAGCGGCCTCGACCTCGTGCGCGAGCAGATCCGCCTCGCCGCCGACGCGCAGCTCACGCTCGCGCAAGCGGACATCCGGCTCCAGGGCCATGCCATCGAATGCCGCATCAACGCGGAGGATCCGGAGAGCTTCGCCCCCTCGCCCGGCAGCGTCACCGACTATCATGTGCCGGGCGGCTTTGGCGTGCGCATCGATTCAGCCCTCTACGCCGGCTACGTCGTGCCCGCCCATTACGACGGCCTGATCGCCAAGATCGTCGTGCACGGCAACAGCCGCAACGAATGCCTGCTGCGCTTGCGACGCGCGCTCGACGAGTACGTCATCGGCGGCATCGAGACGACGATCCCGCTCCACCGCCGCCTCCTCGTCAACAGCGATTTCATCAACGGCAACTACGACGTCCACTGGCTCGAGCGCTTCGTGGGGGTGAGGCGATAAGGCGGCGCAGCTCGTCCTTGGAGAGTGGGTCACGTTGCCTAAATCCCCATCCTTCGAGACGCGTCGCAAGCGCGACGCTCCTCAGGATGAGGACTTGGGACACGGGTTTCGCGTCGTCCTGAGGAGGCCGCGAAGCGGCCGTCTCGAAGGACGAGGTGAAACTGACCCACTAGCCGTCTTTTTGACGCCGTGCGGCGGCGCTATATTTCCGCCATGACCACGCTCACGCCGGAGCTCTTGCTGCGCGCTTATGCCGCCGGCATCTTTCCCATGGCCGACAGCCGGGCGAGCCGGCATCTCTATTGGCTCGATCCCGAGTGGCGCGGCATCCTGCCGCTCGAGCGCTTCCACGTGCCGCGGCGGCTGCGCAAGACGGTGCTGCAGCGACGCTTCGAGGTGCGCGTCGATTCCGCCTTTCGCGAGGTGATCTCGCGCTGCGCCGAGCCTCATGAGGGACGGCCCGAGAGCTGGATCAACCCGGACATCGAGCATCTCTACAGAGCGCTCCACGAGATGGGGGCGGCGCATTCCGTCGAGTGCTGGCGGGACGGCGAGCTCGTGGGCGGGCTTTACGGCGTCGCCCTCGGTGCCGCCTTCTTCGGTGAGAGCATGTTCAGCCGCGTCGAGGATGCGAGCAAGGTGGCGCTCGTCCATCTCGCGGCAAGGCTCGCCCAGGGCGGCTTCACGCTGCTCGATACGCAGTTCGTCACCAAGCACCTGCAGCAGTTCGGCGCCGTCGAGATCGCGCGCGCGGAGTATCGCAAGCGCCTTGCCGCCGCACTCAGGCGAAGTGCCGCCTTTCAACCGGACTTGCCGGAGGAGTCACTCTTCGGATTCTTGCAGTCGACGACCCAGAGATCGTAGACGGGGTGCTCGAGCGCCGAGAGCGCCGGGCTCGAGGCGAACATCCAGCCGCTGAAGAGGAGACGGGGCGCCTCCTCGGCCTTCTTCTCGCGGATATCGAGGAAGGCGACGGCCTCGGGGGGCTCCTCGGGCGGATGCTTGCGGCAGGCGCGCACGGTGATCTCGAGCGTGCCGAAGGGCCTCGTCTCGCCGACGTTGTCCTCGATCGTCGAGATGCGCGCTGTCACCTTGTCGAGGCCCTGGAGCACGGCCGTGCCCTCCTCGATCCAGGCGTCGGCACGCGCGGCCGCAGCCGCGAGCGCCAGAAAAGCAAGTGCGGCAAGGGGGTACGCGCGCGCGCGCGAGGGGTTAGGACGCGCCACTTGCGGCCGCGGCTCAGCGCTTCCCGCGAAAGGGATTCTCGAGGGAGCGCACGAGATGGTCGAGCGTCTCCCGCAACTGTCCCTCATCGCAGCCCATGAGCACCGCGTCCTCGAGTGCCGCCTGCGAGAGCTCGTAGATCTCCTGCAGGTTCTCGTTGAGCACCTTGATCTTCTCCACGCAGCTGAGCGGCTCGCCGTCGGGCGCGCGCCAGACGGGGAACTCCATCGCGCGGGCGCCTTTACGCACTTGCTGTCCTCCGAGCTTGGCCGCGAGCGGGCGTCCCGGCTCCGCCCTCACTTTGGCGGAGCGGCGACCTGGCCTTCGGGGGCGGCGCCCTGGCCTTGTGCCTTGTCCTGCACTCCGCTCTGGTCCTGGCCCTGAGCCTTGGCCTCGCCCTGATCGGTCGCGAGAAAGATGATCTTGCCCAAGAGCTCCTCGAGCGCCACGGTACCCTCGGTATGGGTGAGCTCGCCGCCCGACTTAACCATCGTCTTGGAGTTGCCGGGCTCCAGTCTCAAGTATTTTCCGCCCATCAGCCCGTCGCTCGCCACCACCGCCTTGCTGTCGACCGGAAGCTCGACGCTGCGGTCCAGGCTCATGGCGACCACGGCGCGGTAGTCCTTGGGGTCGAGCGTCTCGCGCGTGATGATGCCGACCTTGACGCCGCCGATGCGCACGTCGGAGCCGACGGTGAGCCCATCGATCGAATTGAAGTCGGCGGTGACCGTGTAGCCGCCGGGGGGCCTCAGGTTCGAAGAGACATAGGCGAAGACGAGAAAGATCGCGGCAACGACCAGCACGAAGGCGCCCATGATGGTCTCGACCAGATTCTTGCCCAGCATGGCGTTTCTCCGCTCAGCCGCCCTTGCCGGGCTGAGCCGGCTTGGCCTTGTTGCGCTTCGCCTCCGCCTCCTGCACCACGCGCTGGAGGAGATGCTCGAAATCGACCGAGTCCTGGACATAGTCGAATGTATCGCCCGGCTTGAGCATCTCGCTGTCCCCGCCCGGGTCGATCTTGATGAACTTCGAGCCGAGGAGCCCCTCGCTCGCGATGATCGCGGCACTGTCGCGCGGAATCTCGACGCCGCTGCGCACGCTCAAGGTGACGACCGCCTGATCGGACCGCGCCAGGCGCTCGCTCGACACCTCGCCGACGCGGATGCCGGCGAGGCGCACGTCCGAATGGAGCGCCAAGCCGTCGATATGGCGGTATTTCGCGTAAAGCCGGTAGCCGCTCACCGCCTTCTCGTTGACGGTAAAGGCGAACACGACGAAAAGCGCGAAGGCGACAAGGGCCACAGCACCCATGCCGACCTCGGCCGCCTCACGGCTGATCTTCGCTGGCAAGACGCCCTCCCCGCCTTGTCATTCCGGACGCCACGGCTCGTAATCGCCGGTGGCCTTGGCGCGCCTCCCGCCGCGGAACTCGTGCCCGCGCGGGCGGTAGGCCTGGGCTGTGCCGGTCAGGTTGGGCAAGTGCTCCTTGATCCAGGGACGCGTCGGGCGCTCTCCCAAGGGCGGGGCCTCGCTTGTGTGGTGGAGCCAGGCGTGCCATTCGGGCGGAACGCGCGAGCCCTCGGGCTCGCCGTTGTAGATGACCCAGCGCCGCTCGCGACCGAGCCCGCCCACGTCGCGGCGCCGGCCGCCCTTCTCGCGGTAATAGCGGTTGCCGTAGGCATCGCGCCCGACGAGCTCGCCCCTGAGCCAAGTAAAAAGACGGGTCCCGACAGTCATGCTCGCGCGTCCTCGCTTCGCAACGCCCGCGGCCGAGGCGCTGTCGGCTCGGCCGCGGCGGCGCGGGACTATGGCATTTGGCGCTCTCCGCGTCCAGTCCTCGCGAGCGCGCCACCTCTGGACTGCCCGCCCCCGCACCTGAGCGCCGTGCGCCGCGGCCGTTGCGGCTCCGGCCGCGCTGGACAGGCCCACGCGCATGCGCCTAAAGAAGCATCATGGCCGATTACTGGCGCTCCTCGGGCTTCCATCTTCTCGCGCGCGACGCGGCGGGGCATCTCCGCGTCACGGACGATTTTCTGCGCGCCTATGTGCTCCGCCCCGAGATGCGCCTAGTCGAGGACTCGTGCGAGGCGGAGCGGGTGCTCCACAACGAGCTCGTCGAGAAGCCGCGCCGAGAGGTGAGTGCGGCGCGCGTGCTCGCCCTTGCCGATCCCGACGCGCGGGAGAACTACCGCCTCTTCCTCGACCTGCGCGCGCGCCTCATCGCCGCGGGCACGGTCGAGGCCTGCTACATGGCACTCTTCGCGGGCGCTCCCGTGACGCTGCCCCCGCTCTTCCTCGATCAATTGGCCCACGTCATCCTGCGCAACATTCTCGGCGAGAGTCCGCCCGGGCTGAGCGCGCGCGCGGCCGAGCTCTTCTTTCGCGCCCAGAGGGTCACCCTCGAGGGCGGGCGGATCATGGCGGCGGACGCCGAGACCGTCGATTTCCATGCCGGCTCCGCAGGCCCGGGCGGCCTCGTCCGCTTGGCAGGCGCGGCCGACACGGCCGAGCCGGTCGTCGAGCTCGACGTGCTCGACGAGCGCACGGCCGAGCGCTACTTCGGCCGCGACGAGCGTTACGACACGGTGCTCGATTTGAGCTTCGCCTCGCCCGGGCTCGACGCGCTCGCGCGCGTGCTCGAGGCCTGGGTGCGCCATCTCCTGGGCGTGACCGTCTCGATCCAGCCCACGGCGCGCATCGCCGACGAGCGCTGGGTCTGGCATACGGGGCTCGATGCGGATTCGAGCGCCATCCTCAACGAGCTCTATCGCGGCGGCGAGGTCGAGCCCGGAGAGCTCGAGCGCATGCTTGCGCTCTTCCGCCTCGAGTTCGCGGACGGCCGCGCCATGCGACGCGAGCTCGCCGGGCGCCCCGTCTATCTGGGGCTTGCCATGAGTGCCGAGCGCGTGCTCCGTCTCAAGCCGCAGAACCTCATCGTCAACCTTCCCCTGCGAGCGCGCAGCTGAGCCCCTCCGCGACCATGCGCCGTGCCGCCGCCCTCTCCTCCGCCCGCTTGCGCTCGCCCTCAGGACGCGCGCGCGGCGTCGGCTACGCCATCGCCAGCGCGAGCCTCTTCGGCTTCAACACGAACTTCGCGCGCCTTGCGTTCCTGAGCGGGGCGGATGCGCCGACGCTGAATGCGATGCGCTTCGGCGTCACCGTACTGGTGCTGCTGCTCTTCCTGGGATTGCGGCGCGCGCGCACCCCCCTCACCCGCCGCCAGCGCCTTGGCGCCATCGCGCTTGGCGTCCTCTTTTTCCTCTGCTCCTTCGGCTATATGGGTGCCATTCAATTCATTCCCGTGAGCATTGCCGTGCTGCTGCTCTACAGCTACCCGATCCTCGTCGGTCTCATCGCGCGCGTGAGCGAGCGCGAGCCGCTCGGCCCCGCGCGCCTGGCGGCACTCCTGCTCGCCTTCGTCGGCGTGGCGCTGGCCCTCGGCATCGATGCGACGGCGCTGCCCGATTGGCGCGGGATCGCACTCGCCTTCCTCGCCGCCGGAACCATGTCGCTCTTCGTCACGGGGAGCAGCAGGCTGTTGCGCGGGACGGACCCCGGCGCGGTCAATCTCCATCTCATGGCGACGGCCGCGGCACTCTTTCTCGCCGCACTCATCGCAGGCGGCCCCGCCAGCTGGCCCAAGGGCGATGGCGGCTGGCTCGCCTTGGGCGGCGCCGTCATCACCTTTGCCCTCGCCCAGCTCGCGCTCATCGCGGCGATCGGACGGGCCGGCGCCATGCTGACGGCGGCACTCATGAACCTCGAGCCCCTCCTCACCATCGCCTTGGCCGTGCTCCTCGTGGGCGAGAGCCTTTCGCCGCTTCAGCTTGCCGGCGCGGCCCTCGTCCTCATCGCGATCCTTCTCATGGGCCGCGGCCGGCCGAGGGCGGTGCCGCTGGCCGAGCCGTGAGGGCGGCCCGGCGGCGCGCCCGCAAGGCTCCGCGTCAACCGGCGACCGGCGCTCGCCAGATGACGGCTATGGCATTTGGCACTGAGTGGATTTCCTCATCCTTCGAGACGGGCCTTCGGCCCTCCTCGGGATGAGGAAATCCGCTGCATATTGAGGCCGCCTCACCCTGAGGAGCGCGCGAAGTGCGCGTCTCGAAGGGCGAGGCGGCCATACGCGATTACCCTGCCCGCCATAGGCGGCCGACCCCATATCCTGTAAGATTTCTCCGGATGTACCCCTACATATTGACTGGCCTTCCGACGGGTGCTATTCTGCGCACCCTGCTTCGAGAGCCCGTCATCCGGCAAGGAAGAGGTCTGCCAAAGGCAAACAAGGCAAATATTGAGGCTCCTTATTTGTGGCCATTGGGGATTGTCTAAGGTAAGACAATTCACCGTGGAGCTATAATTATAGTAATTCAGCCCAAGGCATCTTTCCAACCCGCAACGAAATCTTCAAAATCGACCAGCGGCGTGAAATTTATACTTGCGCTCGCGCTCGGTTTTGGTCAATATCTTGTGAGTGGGTTGACGCAAAACCGCAACGAGTTGTAGGGCGACCAAGCCGGGCCCAGGGGTGTCTTCGAGCTCGGTGGGGTGGCGACTCGGCGGCTCAAGGCTCAGGGAACCGCGAACAGAGGGGGAGACGGCGTCATGCGGATCAAGCGCTTGTTCACTGAGCGAGGCAAGTCGCCTTACGAGCGCATCGCGTTCCGCACTGCCGCCAGCGAGATCCGCAATCCGGACGGCTCGCTCGTGTTTCGACTCGAGGGCTTCGAGGTGCCGGCCGCCTGGTCGCAGGTCGCGGCCGACGTGCTTGCGCAGAAATATTTCCGCAAGGCCGGCGTGCCGGCCCGGCTCAAGTGCGTCGCGGAGGACAAGCTCCCGTCCTGGCTTTGGCGCAAGGTGGCGGACGAGGAGGCGCTGCAAACCCTTGCCAGGGACAAGCGCCTCACGGGCGAGAGCGACGCGCGCCAGGTGTTCGACCGCCTCGCCGGGACCTGGACCTATTGGGGCTGGAAGGGCGGCTACTTCGACAGCGAGGAAGACGCCAGCGCCTATCACGACGAGATGCGCTACATGCTCGCGGCGCAAATGGCCGCACCCAACTCGCCCCAGTGGTTCAACACCGGCCTCCATTGGGCCTACGGCATCGACGGCCCGTCGCAGGGCCACTATTACGTCGACTTCGAGAGCGGCAAGCTGGTGCGCTCGCAGTCGGCCTACGAGCACCCGCAGCCGCACGCCTGCTTCATCCAGAGCGTCTGCGACGACCTCGTCAATGAGGGCGGCATCATGGACCTCTGGGTGCGCGAGGCGCGGCTCTTCAAGTACGGCTCGGGCACCGGCACCAATTTCTCCAAGCTGCGCGGCGACGGGGAGAAGCTCTCCGGCGGCGGGCGCTCCTCCGGCATGATGAGCTTCCTCAAGATCGGCGACCGCGCCGCCGGCGCCATCAAGTCGGGCGGCACCACGCGGCGCGCCGCCAAGATGGTGACCGTCGACCTCGATCACCCGGACATCGAGGAGTACATCAACTGGAAGGTGGTCGAGGAGCAGAAGGTGGCCGCCCTCGTCGCCGGCTCCAAGCTCTGCAACAAACACTTGAACGAGATCATCCGCGCCTGCCACAACTGCGAGGGCGAGGGCAATGCCTGCTTCGACCCCAAGCAGAATCCGGCCTTGAAGCGCGCCGTGCTTGCCGCGCGCAAGGTGATGATCCCCGAGAACTACGTTCAGCGCGTCATCCAGTTCGCCCAGCAGGGCTACACCGAGATCGAGTTCAGGACCTATGACAGCGATTGGGACTCGGAGGCCTATCTCACCGTCTCCGGACAGAACTCCAACAATTCGGTGCGCGTGCCCAACGCCTTCCTGGAGGCGGTGCTGAAGGACGGCGATTGGGACCTCGTCCTGCGCACGAACGGCAAGGTCAAGAAGACGCTGCCAGCGGCCGCGCTGTGGGAAGAGATCGCCTATGCCGCCTGGGCGTCCGCCGATCCGGGCGTGCAGTTCGACACCACCATCAACGAATGGCACACCTGCCCCGCGAGCGGGCGCATCAACGCCTCCAACCCGTGCTCGGAGTACATGTTCCTCGACGACACGGCGTGCAACCTCGCCTCGCTCAATCTCATGAGCTTCCGCCGCGAGAACGGCAGCTTCGACACCGAGGCCTTCGAGCACGCCGTGCGCCTGTGGACCATCTGCCTCGAGATCTCGGTGCTGATGGCGCAGTTCCCGTCGCGCGAGATCGCGCGGCTCTCCTACGATTACCGCACGCTGGGCCTGGGCTACGCCAATCTCGGCGGCCTCCTCATGGCGTCGGGCCTGCCCTATGACAGCGCCGAGGGCCGCGCGCT
>DASPPM010000246.1:0-8071 GCA_035625535.1 Alphaproteobacteria bacterium | reverse complement strand
CCATTTCGGTGGAAGCAGCCCCCTCACCCTACCCTCTCCCCCTTTGAGGGGGAGAGGGTTGCGCAGCCTTAGCGAGCGTAGCGAGCTTAGGCAAAGCTGGGTGAGGGGGCGATTCCACTTCGTCGGATATTGCTCTAGCCGCCGCATTCGGCTCCGGCAGCTCGGGGCATTGCGCGGGGGAAGCGCGCCTCAAGCTGCCACGAGGACCATCCACGCCACGCCGAAGCGGTCGGCGAGCATGCCGAAGCTCGGGGAGAAGAAGGTCTTGGCTAGCGGCATGCGCACCTCGCCGCCCTCGCCGAGGGCGGCGAAGACGCGCTTGGCCTCCTCCTTGCTCGCAACCGAGAGCGCAAGCGAGAAGCCCTGGAAGCTCGGCCGCCCCTGGCAGCGGCCGTCGGACGCCATCACGCTCGTGTCGCCGATGCGGACGCTCGCGTGCATCACCTTCTCCGCGGAGCCGGGAGGGATCATGGCGTGCTCACCGCGCTCGGGGCACTCCTTGAAGCGCATGAGCATCGTCACCTCGGCGCCGAGCGCCTTGCGGTAGAACTCGAGCGCCTCCTCCGAGCGGCCGTCGAAGAACAGGTAGGGTTGGACTTGCATGGACTCTCCTCCTCGAGGGTTGGCGCTGATTAACGCGGCGATTCAGTCGTCGATCGCCTGATAGGCCGAGGTCCAGAAATCGCGGCAGCTGCGTGAGAACGACGAGGGCGATACGGTCATGCCGCGGCGAAGCGCACCACCGCGATCGGCGGCAGCCGCGCATCGAGCATCGACCAGCTGTCGCCGCCGTCCTCCGTGCTCCAGAGCCCGCCGCTCGTCGAGCCGAAGGCGAGCCGCTCCCCGCTCGCATCGACCGCGAGCCCGTGCCGCCACACGAGATCGTAGGCGTGGCGCTGCGGCAGGCCCTTTCTCAGCACCTCGAAGCTCTCCCCGCCGTCACGCGTGCGCGCGACCACGATCTTGCCGTCGACGGGAATGCGCCGCTCGTCCTTGACCGCGGGCACGAACCAGGCGGTCAAGGGATCGCGCGGGTGGGCGGCGACGGCGAAGCCGAATTTCGAAGGCCGGATCGCCGTCACCTCGCGCCAGCTTGCGCCCGCATCCTCCGAGCGGAAGACGCCGTTGTGATGCTGGCACCACATGATCTCCGGCCGCGCAGCGCAGCGCGCGAGGCGATGCACGTCCTGGGCGATCGGGTCCTCGCGCCGCTCGGGCGGCATGTACTCGTTGTACATGCCGCGATTGATGATCGCCCAGCTCTCACCGGCATCGCGCGAGGCCCAAACGCCCGCGACCGAGACGCCGACGCGCACATCCTTGGGATCGCGGGGGTCGACGAGCACCGTATGGATGCCCGGCGCCTCGCCGCCGGCAACGCTCATCCACTCGCGGCGCTCGGGCATGCGCCAGAGGGGCTCGACGAGGCGCCAGCTCGCGCCCTCGTCGTCCGAGCGGAAGAGCCCGCCCGGCATGGTACCGGCCCAGAGCCGCCCAGGGACGCCGCCCGGCTCGAGCGCCCAGATCTTGATGAGCGACCAGGGATGGGGATCGTCGCTCGCATCCTTGGGCTTCTCCGGGAAAACCGGCACCGCGAGCTCGCGCCACGCCGAGGCGGGATCGCGACGCCATAATTTCGCGCCGAAATGGCCGAGATCGAGCGCCGCATAGAGCGTGCCGTCCGCTTGCGCCAAGAGCGCCGAGACCGGGTCGCCGAGGAAATGGGCGTCGTAAACCTCCCAGCTGCCGCGTGCGCGCGCGAGCTCGAAAAGCCCCTTCCTCGTGCCGACATAGAGCCGCTCGTCCATCCCTTCCCTCCCTCAGCCGCCCGAGAGCGCCTGGAACACGTAGATCTCGTCGCGCGGCCCCACGGGGTCGCTCAAGCGCTCGCGGTCGCCGATCGGCCTTCCGTTGACGTAGACCGCCACGTGCCGGCGCAAAGCGCCCTGGTCGTCGAGCACGTAGCCGCGGAGCGCCGGCCGCGCCAAGAACACCATGGCGAGGGCCTGCCCCGCCGTGGCCGCCTCCACTTGGGCGGAGGGTGCCGCCACGAAGCGCCGCAACGCGGGGGTGAAGGATACCGTGGTCATGTTTCCTGCCGGCCTGACTTAAGGCCTGTCGCAGCCGTCTTCAACTTCGTCATTCCGGGCTCGCGGCCGGGAAAGGCCCGGCTTTTCCGCGGCTCCCCTCGGTTTCCGGAATGACGCGGCATCTCGCGAGCCTCACGGGCCCGCCTCACCCGCGATCAAGGCGCAGCCCTTCTCGGCAAGGGTCGCCACGCGCTCGCCGAAGGTCGCGAAGCGGGCGTCCGAGGTCTGGCCGCGCAGGTAGCGGATATAGATCTGCTGGATCACGCCGGTGAGCTTGAACACGCCGAAGACGTGGTACCAGCGCACGTCCTCGATGGTGAAGCCGGTCTTCTGCGCATAGCGCTCGACGGCTTCAGTGCGGCTCGGGAAGCCCGGGTACCAGGTGGGCATGAAGGCAGCACGGCGCCACGCCTCGTCGTCCCCCGCCTCGGACCAGTAGTTGAGCAGGTAGCCCAAGTCCATGAGCGGGTCGCCGCGCGTGCACATGTCCCAATCGAGCACGGCGACACAGCGATCGGGGTCGTCGGCGCCGACCATCATGTTGTCGAGCTTGAAGTCGTTGTGAAGCAGCGTCGCGGCTTGCGGCTTGGGCACGTGCTGGCGCAGCCAACGCGCCATCTCGTCGACCCGAGGCAGGTCCTTGTCCTTGGCCGCGTGCCAGCGCTTGGTCCAGCCCTCGAGCTGGCGCGCGACGAAGCCCTCGGGCCGGCCGAGATCGCCCAAGCCGGCGGTCGCCGCGTCGGCGGTGTGAAGGGCCGCGAGCGTATCCACCATCATCTCGCCGATGCGCCGCGCGAGCGGGAGGTCGCCCTTGAAGCGCGCCGGCAGATCGCTCCTGATGACGATGCCGTGGCGCCGCTCCATGACGTGGAACTCGGCGCCGATGAGGGAAGTATCGCCGCAATAGAGATAGCTCTTGGGCGCCCACGGAAAGATGTCGGGCAAGGCCGCGAGCACCCTGTGCTCGCGTTTCATGTCGTGCGAGGAGGGGGCCACGGGGCCGAGCGGGGGGCGGCGCAAGACATATTCGCGGCCGCCGAAGCGCACCTCATAGGTGAGGTTCGCGTGCCCGCCGCCGAACTGGCGCAGCGAGAACGGCCCTTCGGTCTCGGGCAGCCGCGCGCGCAAATAGGGCTCGAGCCGCGAGGTGTCGATCTCCTCGCCCGAGCGCGGCGCGATCAGCTCGGGGGCCGCTTCCGTCACGCCACCTCGAAGAGCCCGGCCGCCCCCATGCCTCCGCCGATGCACATGGTGACGACACAGCGCTTGGCGCCGCGCCGCTTGCCTTCGATGAGGGCATGGCCGACGAGGCGTGCGCCGCTCATGCCGTAGGGATGACCGATCGCGACGGCACCCCCGTCGACGTTCAGGATTTCGTGCGGGATACCGAGCCGGTCGCGGCAGTAGACGACCTGGACCGCGAAGGCCTCGTTCAGCTCCCAGAGGTCGATGTCGCCCACCTTAAGTCCGTGGCGCTCCAAGAGGCGCGGCACGGCGAAGACCGGGCCGATCCCCATCTCGTCGGGCTCGCAGCCGGCGACCGCGAAGCCGCGGAAGATGCCGAGGGGATGAAGTCCGCGCCGCTCGGCCTCTTTCGCCTCCATGACGACGCAGGCGGAGGCGCCATCGGAGAGCTGACTGGCGTTCCCGGCGGTGATGAACTGGTCCTCTCCACGCACGGGCTTGAGCTTGGCGAGACCCTCGGGCGTCGTGTCCGGGCGGTTGCCCTCGTCCTTGGTGAGCGTGACCTCTTCGGTCCAGCTCTCGCCCGTGTCCTTGTTGACCATGAGCTTGGTCGTGGCGAGCGGCACGATCTCGTCGTCGAAGCGGCCGGCCTGCTGGCCCGCGGCGCAGCGCAGCTGGCTCGAAAGCGCGAACTCGTCCTGCTTCTCGCGGCTCACCTTGTAGCGCTTGGCCACGATGTCCGCCGTCTCGATCATGGCAAGGTAGATCTCGGGCTTGTGCTGCTCGATCCACGCGTCGTTGTAATGGAACTTGTTCTGGTGCTCGTTCTGCACCAGCGAGATCGATTCGACGCCGCCCGCGACCGCGACCGGCACCTGCTCGAGCACGACGCGCCCCGCCGCCATCGCGATCGTCTGCATGCCCGAGCTGCAGAAGCGGTTCACCGTGGTGCCCGAGGTGGTGACGGGCATCCCGGCGCGGATCGCGGCCTGGCGCGCGATGTTGCCGCCGGTGGCACCCTCGGGCATGGCGCAACCGATGAGGCAATCCTCCACTTCCGCAGGGTCGAGACCGGCCCGCTCGACCGCGTGCTTGATGACGTGGCCGGCAAGGCTGGCGCCGTGGGTCAGATTGAAGGCTCCGCGGTAGGCCTTGCCGATGGGCGTGCGCGCGGTCGAGACGATGACGGCTTCACGCATGGAAATTCCTCCTCCCAATGTGCGCGGCGCGCGAACGGCGGCGCGGCGCTGTCCTCAGGGCTCGCCGAACCCCTTGCCCTCACGCGCGAGTCGCTCCAGGAGGGGTGCCGGTCGCAGGATTTCGCCGTGCTGCTCCTCGAGCCGCCGCATCACCTGCAAGATCTTAGCGAGACCGACGTGGTCGGCATAGAACATGGGTCCGCCGCGATAGGCCGGAAAGCCATAGCCGTTGATCCAGATGATGTCGATGTCGCCGGCGCGGAGCGCAAGCCCCTCGTCGAGGATTTTGGCCCCCTCGTTGATGAGCGGATACATGCAGCGCTCGAGGATCTCGTCTGAGGCGATCTTGCGCCGCTTCAAGCCGAGCTCGGCCGAGGCCTTGAGGATGGTCGCCTCGACGAGCGGGTCGGGGATGGGCGCGCGGCTCCCGGCCTCGTAGCGGTACCAGCCCTGGCCGGTCTTCTGGCCGAAGCGGCCCATCTCGCAGAGCCGGTCGCCGACCACGTAGCCGGGGTAGTTGTCCTTGCCTTCGGCCTGGCGGCGCTTCCTGATGCGCCAGCTCACGTCGAGGCCGGCGAGGTCGCCCATGGCGAAGGGGCCCATGGGGAAGCCGAAATCGTAGATCACCTTGTCGACCTCGTGCGGCAAGGCGCCCTCGAGGATGAGGGCGTTCGCCTGGCGCGTATAGGCGGCGAGCATGCGGTTGCCGACGAAGCCGTCGCACACGCCGACGAGCACGCCGATCTTGCCGATGCGGCGCGAGAGCGCCATCACGGTCGCGATCGTCTCCTTGCTCGATTTCCTGCCGCGCACGTTCTCCAAGAGGCGCATGACGTTCGCGGGGCTGAAGAAATGGGTGCCGATCACCTTCTCGGGCCGCTTGGTGACCGCGGCGATCTCGTCGACGTCGAGGGTGGAGGTGTTGGTGGCGAGGATCGCCTCGGGCTTGGCCAGCGCGTCGAGCTTGCGGAACGTCTCCTTCTTGATGTCCATCTCCTCGAAGACGGCCTCGATCACGATGTCGGCCGTCTTGATGTCCTCGTAGGCGAGCGTGCCCTTGATGAGGCCGAGGCGCTTCTGCATGTCCGCTTGGCTGAGCCGGCCCTTGGCGGCGGTCGCGGCGTAGTTCTTGGCGATGATCGAAAGGCCGCGCTCGAGCGCCTCCTTCGTCGATTCCACCACGGTGACCGGAATTCCGGCGTTCGCGAAGCTCATGGCGATGCCGCCGCCCATGGTGCCGCAGCCGATCACCGCGGCCGCTTTGATCGGAAGCGTCGCTGTGTCCGCCGGCATGTCGGGAATCTTGGCGACCTCGCGCTCGGCGAAGAAGACATGGCGCTGCGCCTTGCTCTGCTCGGAGCCGACGCGCTCGAGGAAGGCGGCGCGCTCCGCCTTGAGCCCGTCTGCGAACGGCAGCGTCGCGGCGGCCTCGACGCAATCGATGCAGCGCTGGGGCGCCTCGTAGCCGCGAAAGCGCCGCGCCGTCTCTTTGCGGTAATTGGCGAAGAGCTCGGGTTTGGCCTTGGCCGCCTCGATCTTGCCCGCGAGATCGCGCGTCTTTTGCGGCGGCTTGCCCGCGGCAACGAGTTTCTCCGCGTGCGCCACGGCGGCGGCCACCACGTCGCCCGAGGCGACCGCGTCCACGATGCCAAGCGCGCGTGCCGTCTCGGCCGGCTTGAGCTCGCCGCTCACGATCATGTCGAGCGCCGGCTCGACGCCGATGAGACGCGGCAGGCGCTGCGTCCCGCCGGCACCAGGCAAGAGGCCGAGCTTGACCTCGGGCAGGCCGAGGCGCGCCTCGCGCGAGGCGAGGCGCGCGTGGCAGCCGAGCGCGAGCTCGAGCCCGCCGCCCGCGGCGACGCCGTTGATCGCGGCGACGAAGGGGGCGCTTGCGTTCTCGATCGTCTCGATGAGCTGGGAAAGCGTGGGTGCCTCTGCCGGGCGCGGCTTGCCGAACTCGCGGATGTCGGCGCCGCCCACGAAGATCTTGCCGGCCCCCGTGAGCACGAAGGCCTTGATCGCGGGGTCCGCGAGGCCTTCCGCCAAGCGCTGCGCGAGGCCCGTCAAGGTGGCCACGCTCAAGGCATTTACCGGCGGATTGTCAAGCGTAATGACGGCGACGCTGCCCCGCCTCTCGAGCTTTACTTCGGCCATTGGTTCCTCTCGGTCTAATGTCGCAAATCGTCATTGCGAGGAGGCAAAGCCGACCTGCCTGCGCGAAGCCGCAGCGGCTTCGCTTCGGCGGAGGCAGGCGAAGCAATCCAGCATCGCGTGCACGGAATCCGGATTGCCTCGCCTTCGGCTCACGATGACGTCAGTGGCAATTGGGAATCATTTATCCCTCAGCTGCCCTCGGCCGAGAGCACGGAGCCGAAGAGCTCCCACGACTTGCCGTCGAACTTCATGAGCTGCATCTGCTTGATCGGCGCGAAGTCGTCGGGACCGGTCGAGATCTTGATGCCGGGGAGCAGCATCGGGAGCTCAAGGCTCTTGATGCTCGCCGCCTGCTTCATGATGTTCTCGCGCGTGAGATTGTCGCCGGCCGCTTTCAGCACGTGGACCAAGGTCTGGGCCACGGTGTAGCCGTAGACGTTGAACGAATCGCCGACATTGCCGTTCGGCAGGTACTTCTTCATCCAGGCCAGCCAGTCCTGGTACGCTTTGCCGTCCTTCCACTGCGGGTCCGACGGGTCCTTGAGGTAGTAGGACGAAATGATGCCGACCGCCTTCTCGAGCCCGGCCGGCTGCAGCACGCCGGTGACGGATTGCGAGACGTTGTTGAGGAACTGCGTCTCTTTCCAGCCGATGTCGTAGGCCTTGCGGATCGCCTGCGAGGCGAACTTCGGCGTGGTGACGTTGAAGAAGACGTCGGCGCCGCTTGCCTTGAGCGCCACGATCTGCGAGTCGACGGTCGGGTCGCTCGTCTCGTAGGACTTCTGCGCCACCACCATCTTGGCCGCCTTGTCGCCCAGCCCGTCCATCATCCCCTTGACGTAGTCCTTACCGTAGTCGTCGTTCTGGTAGAGGACGGCGATCTTGGCATCAGGCATGTTCTTGAGGATGTAGGCGGCGTAGATGCGCGATTCGGTCTGGTAGTTGGGCTGCCAGCCCATGGTCCAGGGGAAATGCTTGGGGTCGTTCCATTTGGTGGCCCCGGTGGCGACGAAGAGCTGGGGCACCTTCTGCTCGTTCAAGTAGGGCTGGATCGCCGTGTTGCAGGGTGTGCCGAGCGGCTGGAAGTCGAGCAGCACCTTGTCCTCCTCGACGAGGCGGCGCGTCTGCTCGACCGTCTTGGGCGGGCTGTAGCCGTCGTCGAGCGAGATGAAGTTGATCTTGCGGCCGTTGATGCCGCCCTGGTCGTTGATCATCGCGAAGTAGGCGGCGATCGCCTTGCCGATGGCGCCGTAAGCGGAGGCGGGGCCGCTATACGGATTGGTGTTGCCGATCTTGATCTCGGTGTCGGTGACACCGGGACCGTATTTCTTCTCGGCCTGCGCCGGCGCCCACGCGAGCGCGAGTGCTACGGCGGATGCCGCGATCATCAGGCCTCGTCTCTTGAACGTCATGGCTATCCTCCCTTTTTGAACACGCGCATGA
>DASPPM010000245.1:0-7875 GCA_035625535.1 Alphaproteobacteria bacterium | reverse complement strand
CCATTTCGGTGGAAGCAGCCCCCTCACCCTACCCTCTCCCCCTTTGAGGGGGAGAGGGTTGCGCAGCCTTAGCGAGCGTAGCGAGCTTAGGCAAAGCTGGGTGAGGGGGCGATTCCACTTCGTCGGATATTGCTCTAGCCGGCGGCCTGCACCGCTCGCTTGGCCATCACGCCGACCAGATGCGCGCGGTACTCGGCACTCGCGTGGATGTCCGAGTTGAGCCCGGCTTGCGGCACCTTGAGGCTGCCGAGGGCGGCGGCCGACCAGCTCTTGCCAAGGGCCTCCTCCGCGGCCTTGAGGCGGAAGACGGAGGGACCGGCTCCCGTCACCGCAACGCGCGCGCTACCTCCCGTCTTGGCGACGAACACGCCGACGATGGCATAGCGCGAGGCCGGATTGGGAAACTTGGCGTAGGCCGCCTTCTCGGCGATGGGGAAGCTGACCGCGGTCACGATCTCGCCGGCCTGAAGGGCGGTCTCGAAGAGGCCCTTGAAGAAGTCGTCCGCCGCGATCTTGCGCTTGTTGGTGACGACCGTGGCACCCAGCCCCACCACGGCGGCGGGATAATCGGCCGCCGGATCGGCGTTCGCGATCGAGCCGCCGATGGTGCCCCGGTTGCGCACCTGCGGGTCGCCGATGCCCTCCGCGAGCACGGCGAGTGCGGGAATCGCCTTCTTGACCTCGGGCGAGCCCGCCACCGCGGCGTGCGGGGTCGTGGCGCCGATGACGAGCGCGTTGCCCTCGCGCTTGATGCCCTTGAGCTCGCCGATGCCGCCGAGGTCGATGAGGTCGGAAGGCCGCGCCAGGCGTTGCTTCAGGGTCGGAATGAGGGTCATTCCGCCGGCCACGAGCTTGGCCTCCTCGCTGCCGCCGAGCAGCTTGGCGGCATCCGCGAGGCTCTTCGGCCGGTGATAGGTGAAGTCGTACATCTTGTCTCCTCCCTTACGCGGCCTTGGGCTTCTTCGCATGCTCCACGGCGCGCCAGATCTTCTCGGCCGTCGCCGGCATGTCGAGGCTGGCGACGCCGAGCGGGCGCAAGGCGTCGAGAATGGCGCTCATGACGCAGGCGGGTGCGCCGATGGCGCCGGCCTCGCCGCATCCCTTGACGCCCAAGGGATTGTGGGTGCAGGCGGTCGCGTTGGTGTCGACCTTGAAGGACGGCAGATTGTCCGCCCGCGGCATGCAGTAGTCATTGTACGAGCCGGTCAAGAGCTGGCCCTGCGCATCGTAGACGCAGCCTTCGAAGAGGGCCTGGCCGATTCCTTGCGCAATGCCGCCGTGCACCTGTCCCTCGACGATCATCGGGTTGATGATGCGGCCGAAGTCGTCCGCCGCGGTGAAGCTCTCGACCGAGAGCGCGCCGGTGTCGGGATCGATCTCGACCTCGCAGAGATAGGTGCCGGCGGGGTAGGTGAAGTTGAGCGGGTCGTAGAAGGCCTGCTCCTCGAGCCCGGGCTCGAGGCCGGCCGGATAGTTGTGCGGCACATAGGCGGCGAGCGAGACCTCGGCGAGCGCCTTCTTCTTGTCCGTGCCCGCGACGCGGAACTCGCCGTTGGCGAACTCGATGTCGGCCTCGGCCGCCTCGAGGAGATGGGCCGCGATCTTCTTGCCCTTGGCGATGACCTTCTGCATGGCGTTGAACATCGCGCTGCCGCCGACCGCGAGCGAGCGCGAGCCGTAGGTGCCCATGCCGAAGGGGATCTTGTCGGTGTCGCCGTGGACGATCTCGACGTTGTCGAGGGAAACGCCGAGGGTAGACGAGACGAGCTGGGCGAAAGTGGTCTCGTGTCCCTGGCCATGGGAATGCGAGCCGGTATAGACGGTGACCGACCCCGTCGGATGCACGCGCACGGCCGCCGATTCGTAGAGGCCGGCGCGCGCGCCGAGCGAGCCCACCACGGCCGAGGGCGCAATGCCGCAGGCCTCGATGTAGCTGGCGATGCCGAGCCCGCGCAGACGCCCGCGCTTCTTCGCCTCCTCGCGCCGCTTCTCGAAGCCGGCGTAGTCGCCGGCCTTGAGCGCCTTGTCGAGGGTCGTGTGGTAGTCGCCGATGTCGTATTGGAGTGCGACCGGCGTCTGGTAGGGGAACTTGTCGCGAGGGATGTAATTGCGCCGGCGGATCTCGGCGCGGTCGATCCCGCTTATGCGCGCGGCCTCGTCGACGAGGCGCTCGACCACGTAGGTGGCTTCCGGCCGCCCGGCGCCGCGATAGGCGTCGACGGGCACGGTATTGGTGAAAACCGCGCGCACCGAGCAATAGATCGTGGGCGTCGCGTAGTTGCCGGCGAGGAGCGTCGCATAGAGGTAGGTCGGGATGCAGGGGGCGAAGGTCGAGAGATAGGCGCCGAGGTTCGCCTTGGTGAGAACCTTGAGCGCGAGGAACTTGCCGTTGCCGTCGAGTGCCAGCTCGGCGTGGGTGACGTGGTCGCGGCCGTGGGCGTCGCTCATGAAGGATTCGGAGCGCTCGGCGGTCCACTTGATCGGGCGCCCGATTTTCCTGGCCGCCCAGGTGACGATCGCCTCCTCGGCATAGTGATAGATTTTGGAGCCGAAGCCCCCGCCCACGTCGGGCGCCACGACGCGCAACTTGTGCTCGGGGATGCCGAGGACGAAGGCGCCCATCAAGAGGCGGATCACGTGCGGGTTCTGGCTCGTGGTGTAGAGCGTGTAGTGGCCCGAGATCGCATCGTACTCGCCGATGGCAGCGCGCGGCTCGATCGCGTTCGGGATGAGGCGGTTGTTGACGAGGTCGACCTTGGCGACCTTGGCCGCCTTGGCGAAGGCCGCGTCGTTGGCCGCCTTGTCGCCGAGCTGCCAATCGTAGCAGGTATTGGCGGCGGCCTGGTCCCAGACGAGCGGCGCGCCCGGCTTGAGCGCGTCCGCGATCGAGACGACGGCCGGCAGCGCGTCGTAGCCCACCTCGATGAGCTCGGCCGCATCGCGGGCCTGGGCGCTGCTCTCCGCGATAACCACGGCGACCTGGTCGCCCACGTGGCGCACCCGGTCGGTGACGAGTGCGGCGTGCGGCGGCTCGACCATCGGCGTGCCGTCCTTGTTGTGAACGAGCCAGCCGCACGGCAGCCCGTTGACCTTGTCGGTGACAAGATCGGCTCCCGTGAAGACCGCGACCACGCCCGGCGCCTTCGCCGCCTTGGCGATGCCGAGCTTCTTGATCTTCGCGTGCGCGTGGGGCGAGCGCAGGATGTAGGCGTAGGTCTGATTCGGACGATTGATGTCGTCGGTGTAGTGGCCGCGGCCCGTCAGGAACCGCGCGTCCTCTTTGCGCTCGACGCGCGCGCCAATGCCAGTGTCGGGCATGTCAGTTCCCCCTCATGGCGGCAGCACCGGCCAGAATGGACTTGACGATGTTGTGGTAGCCCGTGCAGCGGCAGATGTTGCCCTCGAGCCATTCGCGAACCTCGCGCTCGCTCGGGTCCGCGTTGTGCTTCACCAGATCGAGCGCGCTCATCACCATGCCGGGCGTGCAGAAGCCGCATTGCAGGCCGTGGTTCTCCCGGAAGGCTTCCTGCATGGGGTGGAGCTTGCCGTCCTTGGCGAGCCCCTCGATGGTGGTGACCTTGGCACCCTCGGCCTGCACCGCGAGAAGCGTGCAGCTCTTGACCGAGCGGCCGTCGACGTGGACGACGCAGGCGCCGCATTGGCTGGTGTCGCAGCCGACGTGCGTGCCGGTGAGCGAGAGGCTCTCGCGCAGCAATTGGACGAGCAAGGTCCGCGCCTCGACCGTGGCCGTGACGGGCTTGCCGTTCACCGTCATGGATACCGTGACAGCGGTCATGTCCCCTCCCTGGAGCAGCATTTCAGGCGGCCCGAGCGCTCGCGGGCGAGCGTCGTTGACCCGCATGTTGACTCTAGTGTGGTCCGCCCGATGGCTGGCCGTCAAGGTGCGCGGTGACGAATCCCGGCGAGGGTTCGACGGCGCGCCTAAAGGGCGAAGATGATGAGGAGGAGGAAGATGAGCAGCACCACGCCGCCGATCCACACGACGGGCGGAAGGCCCGCGATGTGCTCGGGTCGCGCCGAGGGTTCGGCCGCGAGAGCGGCGGATGCCTCTGCCGAGGTTGCCGCGGCTTCGGCAGGAGCGCCGCCGACGGTCGCCGCGAACTTGCCGAAGAATTCGTCGGCAAGCTTCCTGGCCGTACCATCGATGAGGCGCGAGCCGATCTGGGCGAGCTTGCCGCCCACGTTGCCTTGCGCCGTGTAGCGCAGCACGGTCTCGGCCCCCGCCTCCTCGAGGGTCACCGCAGCACCGCCCTTGGCGAAGCCGGCGGCCCCACCTTTGCCTTCGCCGCTGATCTTGTAGCTCTTGGGCGGGACGAGGTCCGAGAGCTTGACTTCGCCCGTGAAGGTCGCCTTGACCGGGCCCACCTTCGCGACGACCTTGGCGCTGAACTCGGTCGGTGAGATTTTCTCGATCGATTCGCAGCCGGGGATGCACTGCTTGAGGATATCGGCATCGTTGAGCGCCTCCCATACGCGCGCGCGGGGTGCCGAAATCCGATACTCGCCCGACATCTCCATAGTCCTTGTCCTCGCCCTGTGACGTCCCGGCAAGCTAAGGCGTGGGTGGACATAGGGCAAGCCTCGATCATTGCGCGCGCGGCATTTGCCATGCCCAAGAGCAATCTGCCCTTCACGGATTCTTGCGCTCCTGAAGCCGCGAAAAGGCGCCGGCTGAGACGAGCCGGGAAAGACGCGGGCCTCCCCTCCGCACTCAGGGACGCTCAGCGCTTATACGGGAGCGGCTCGCGCCGCCGTTGTCTTCGTCGTCAACTTGGTTAGACTTGGGCGCATGTCGGGCCCTCGACACGTGAGCGGCGGTGGCGACGAGATTCGTCGTCGCTCGAGCTGCGGACCCAGGCCTCCGCTCGCGATGCGAGGCTGGCCGTTCCGGCGCGCGCTCAGGCTGCTCGTTCCGCTCATGGCACTCGGCGCGCTCTTGCTCGCGATGCCGGATCTGGCGCGCGCGGCCGAGCTGCCGACGAGCCCGCTCTTGATCAAGACGTCCGACGGGGTCGAGCATCGCTTCACCGTCGAGGTCGCGGCCACGGACGCCGAGCGCGAGCAAGGCCTCATGTTCCGCACCGCGATGGCGCGCGATGCCGGCATGCTGTTCGACTTCAAGGAAGTCGAGCCGGTCGCGATGTGGATGAAGGACACCGTCCTGCCGCTCGACATGCTTTTCATCGCGCGGGACGGCCGCATCGTCCATATCGCCGAGCGCACCGTGCCGTTCTCGCTCGCCACCATCTCCTCGGGCGAGCCGGTGCTGGCGGTGCTCGAGCTCAACAGCGGCACGGCATCGCGGCTCAAGATCAAGCCGGGTGACCGCGTCATCCACCCGATCTTCGGCAACTGAGGCGAATTGTTCCGTCCGTGCCCGCGCGCGGCGCTCAGCGTCGCTTGAGCGCCAAGCTTAGGCCGTCGCCGAGCGGGAGCATGCTGAGAAGGATGCGCCGGTCCTCCTTGAGGCGCCTGTTGAAGGCGCGGATCGCCTTGGTGTCGGCATCCCTATTGCGCGCATCCACGACCCTGCCGCTCCACAACACGTTGTCGACGGCGATCAGGCCGCCGGGCCGCACGAGCTCGAGACAGCGCTCGTAGTAATTCCGGTAGTTCGGCTTGTCGGCATCGATGAAGGCGAAATCGAAGCTTCCAGCCGCACCGCCGGCGATGAGCCGGTCGAGGGTCGGGAGCGCCGGGCCGAGCTCGAGCGTCACCTTGCCGGCGACGCCGGCCTCCCGCCAATAGTCGCGCGCGATCCTGGTGAACGCCTCGCTCACGTCGCAGCAGACGAGCCGGCCGTCCGCGGGCAGCGCGCGGGCGACGCAAAGGGAGCTGTAGCCGGTGAAGGTGCCGATCTCGAGCGCCTTCTTGGCGCCCATCAGCTCGACGAGGAGGCCCATGAATTGGCCCTGCTCGCGCGAGAGCTGCATGCCGCCCATCGGCATGCGCGCCGTCTTAAGGCGCAGGCGGCGCAAGAGCTTGTCGTCGCGCAACGAGACGGCGAGCAGATAGTCGTAAAGCTTGTCTGTCAGATGGGTCGATCGCGCGGACAAGGGGGCCTCTCTCCAGGTTTGACGTGGCGCGATTGTGCCCGAGCCCGGCGGCAACGGAAAGAGGCCGCGCGCGCGTGCTCATGTGCGTGGTGACGCGCGGTGATTTCTTCGTGCGGGGCGCGCGGGAGCGGACGAGTTAGGTGGGGTGAGCCGGGCGCCGGGACGACACACGTCGCGTTTCTCGGGACGTTGATCGGGTGTGGTCCCTGAGCGCGTCGTCGCGGATGCGCTGGGCAAGCTCGGCGAGGCGAGGTGCAAGCCTGCTTCGCGCGGGGGCTTGCCCTCGCGCCATGGCCCTTGCCATGTCCTCGAAGAAAAGAGCGACCCTCTCGTAGCGCACCGGCGACATAACGCTTGATCTAGGTCGCCAAGCGCGAAGGGTCAAATCAGGCGCTGGCTGATTTTTGTCGGGATTTGACTGAGTTTCGCGGAAAAGCCGCTCGAAACTGCTGCCATCCGGCCGACGGGCGAAGCGCGCCAGTTGAGGCTTGCCCGCGCGCGGCAGACTCTCTACAAGCCTAATGCTTGCAAGCCTAGGCGCATGCGGTCGGGGCGTAGCTCAGCCTGGTAGAGCGCCTGCTTTGGGAGCAGGAGGCCGGAGGTTCGAATCCTCTCGCCCCGACCAAATGATCGGAAGAGGGGGGCCATGCGAATCATGGGACGCATCGCCGCGCTGTTTTTCATCCTGGCGCCGTTGGCATTGGCGCAGGCGGCGGGGCCGGGGAGCGCCGCGCCCGCTCAAGACGAGGCGCCGCCAGCGAGGGAATTTTGGATCTTCTTCGATTCCGGCCAGTTCAACATCCGTCCCGACGACAGAGACATCCTGGACCAGGCGGCAGCCGCGATCGCGAAACTGGGGCGGCCCAAGGTCGTGCTCACCGGCCATACCGACATGACGGGCCTGCACACGAGCGACGTGCGGCTCAGCCAATGGCGGGCGGACGAGGTCAAGAAATATCTCGTCAAGCACGGCGTGCCTGCGGACGACATCACCACCGTCGCCAAGGGCGAGAGCGATCCCCGGGTGCCCACGCCGCGCGGCGTCCCCTCGCTGGATAACCGCAACGTTCACATCGAGCTCAAGTAGCCTCGTCTCTCGGCCGGGCCGGGGGCCGCAGAGCGCGCGTGGCCCTTGCCGGAGCGCGCGTTCCGCACTATAGCTCTCCCGCGGGCTTGTGCCTGCGCGCGGGCCCTGTCGCGGCCGCGAGGTGGCGCTGGGAGAAGAGGACCGTCATGGCGAGCGTGCGCATTTACCGCCCGGCCAAGAGTGCCATGCAGTCGGGCAGCGCCAAGACGCGCGAGTGGGTCATGGAGTTCGAGCAGGAGCGGCCGAGGACGCATGATCCGCTCATGGGCTGGACCAGCTCGGCGGACACGCGGACGCAAGTGCAGCTGCGCTTTGCGAGCGAGGCCGAGGCGATCGCCTACGCCGAGCGCCAGGGCTACAGCTACACGCTCTCCGAGCCGCACGCGCGCCAGGTCCGCCCCAAGAGCTACGCGGACAATTTCAGATATAATCGCCCGGCGTGAGAACGGCACCCCGCGGGCCGAGACGCCTCGCGAGCGCGCGCCCTTAGCTCAGAGGATAGAGCAACAGCCTTCTAAGCTGTGGGTCGGAGGTTCGAATCCTCCAGGGCGCGCCAAATTATCATTGCATTTCAAACACTTTTTTCCGGCGCTTCCTGCCGCTCCGGGCCGGGCGAATTAGGTACGTGCGTTGCAATGGGACCCTACGTGTCGCTTGCGCGCGGGCGTAGGGGCCGCTCGCGTGGCAGGCACGCGAGCCGCGGCGTCGTGG
>DASPPM010000244.1:0-2911 GCA_035625535.1 Alphaproteobacteria bacterium | reverse complement strand
TCGCTCGAGCACCTTGAGGGGCGAGCGCAGGGGATCGGCCATGGCCTCGATATCGAGATGGAAGGTCTGCTCGAGCGCGAACTGGCCACCGAGTGCCGCATGCAGCACCTGATCGGTGTAGCACAGCCAGGTGCTCCCGGCCGGGAACGACAGGGCTTCCTGGGGCGACGTCTTTTGGTAATGGGCGTCGCGCTTGCCGCGGTCATGCAGCCCGAGCATGAGGAAATCGTAGGCGCCGCGCCGGCCCTTGGTGATGCCGAGGCTCTCGAGCAACCACCCTTCGCCCGGCAGCGGCTTGCGCACGCGGGGGAGGAATTGGCGGGCGAAGGCCTCGAAGGGCTCGCCCACGTGCCAGAGCCGCAGCTTGCCGTGCGGATCGACGTTGGCGAAGAGGCGCAGGATGCGCCGTCCATGGCTGGGCCGCGAAGGGAAGGCGTCCACGTGAAGGAGCTTGTCGTCCTTGAGCGCCGAATAGCCGCGCCCCTCGATCTCGACCGGCCGGTAGCTCGTCCGTGCGCGCTCGAGCCCGGCGGCATAGCCGGGGAACAAGTCGGCGACGAGGCTGCTGGCCGCGCGCGCGAAACGCTCCATCATGGCGGCGACGCGGGCGCTCACCTCGCGTGTGGCCGCGAGGCCCTGGCAGGCGCCGCTCAGGGGATCGAGGCTGATGTTCTTGGCCTTGCCGTTGGAGAGCGCGGGCGAAAGGAGCTCTTGCTCGCCTTCCTTGATGGCGAAGGCGAGCTTCGGACAATAAAGCACCTTGCCGCTCTCGAGCGCCTCGGTCGCGCGGCGTTGCAGCTCGGGCGCGAAGGGCCCCGACCAGCGCTCGATGCTCAAGCTCTCGATGACGTTCATCGCATCCTTCTCGTCTTTCTTGGCTCTAGTCTAACGGGAAAGGCCGGCCGCGACGAGGGTCTCGCGACGTCGGGGAAGACGCGGGCCTCGACGGTCGAGGGCAGCCCTGCTCCGGGCGCGCTTGTGGACCCTCTTGCGCTAAGCTAAGGTTTTCCGCGCACGAATCTAAGAAAGCCGCCGGAGCGGCCGCGCAAGAGCCGCGCACGCCATTTCGCCGAGCGCTGCGGCAGGGGGCCAAACGCCCGCGGCTAAAACGGGAGGCAGGACCTATGCTCAACAGGTTGACACTCGCCTTGGCCGCGACGTTCGTCGCAACGGCGCTTTGCGCCGGCTCGGCCGAGGCCGGCAAGAAGGACGACACCCTCAACATCGCCTGGGACCAGCCCATCGACAACGCGGACGCCTATTTTAACACCAACCGCGAGGGCATCCTCTTCGCGCGTATGGTATGGGACCAGCTGATCGAGCGCGATCCCGTCACCTTTGAATACAAGCCCGAGCTCGCCACCGCCTGGCGCTGGGTCGACGACGTGACGCTCGAGTTCGAGCTGCGCCAGGGGGTCAAATTCCAGGACGGCCAGCCCTTCGATGCGGACGACGTGGTCTATACCCTCAACTTCGTCTCGGATCCGGCGAACAAAGTGCTCAACACCACCAACGTCGCCTGGATCAAGAGCGCGGAGAAGATCGACCAATACAAGGTCCGCATCCACTTGAAGGCGCCCTTCCCCGCCGCCCTCGAATACGTTTCCGGCCCGATGCCGATCTACCCGCACGTCTATTATGCCAAGGTCGGGCCCGAGGGTATGGGCAAGAAGCCCATCGGCAGCGGCCCCTACAAGGTCGAGAGCGTCGAGCCCGGCAAGTCCGCGACCTTCGTCAAGAACGCCGACTATTGGGACGGCAGCCCCAAGGGCAAAGCGAAGATCGGCAAGATCTACGAGCGCTTCATCCCGGAGAAGACCACCCAGATCGCCGAGCTGCTCTCGGGCGGGATCGATTGGATGTGGTACGTGCCGACCGACCAAGTGGCGAACATCGGCAAGGTCAACGGCCTGACCACCGTCGACGGCGAGACGATGCGCTCCGGCTACATTTACTTCGACGCGGCCGGCCGCTCGGGCAAATCCCCGCTCCAGGACGTGCGCGTGAGGCGCGCGATCGCCTATGCGATCAACCGCGAGGAGTTCACCAAGACCTTCTTCGCGCCCTCCGCGCACGTGCTCAGGGCGCCCTGCTTCACGACCCAGTTCGGCTGCTACCAGGGGACGACGCAGTACGAATACGACCTCGCCAAGGCCAAGGCATTGATGAAGGAGGCGGGCTACGAAAACGGCTTCGACACCCAGCTCTACGCCTTCCGTCAGCCGCGCAGCTGGGAGGACGCGCTCGCCGGCTACATGCGCGCGATCGGCGTTCGTGCCAACATCCAGCTGCTCGAATATCCCACGTTCCGCAACAAGAACCACGAGGGGGTGACGCCGATCTCCTTCGGCGACTGGGGCTCCTACTCGATCAACGATGCCTCCGCCATCCTCGGCAATTTCTTCACCGGCTCCGCCGACGATTTCACCGGCGACAAGGAGCTGCAAGAGACCGTGCACGCAGCCGACACCAATCCGCACGCGAACAACCGGGTAGCGCTCTACAAGAAGGCGATCGAGCGGATCATGGACCAGATGTACATGCTGCCCATGAACTCCTACGCCATCTATTACGCCTATACGAGCGACCTCGACTTCGCCCCCTTCAAGGACGAGATCCCGCGCTATTACCTCTACGGGTGGAAATGAGCGAATAGCCGGGAACGCACGGGGCAAGTGGGTTGCTCGTCTATTTCCTCAAGCGAAGCCTGGTCGCGCTCCTGGTCGCGATCACCGTCTCGGTCATCAGCTTCATGCTGCTTCACCTCTCGGGCGATCTTGCCCAGGCGCTCGCCGGGCCCGCCGCCACGGCGGCCGACGTCGAGCAGGTGCGCAAGTCCTACGGCCTCGACCGGCCGCTGCCGGTGCAGTACCTCGAATGGGGCGAGAGGGCGCTCAAGGGCGACTTCGGC
>DASPPM010000243.1:0-2383 GCA_035625535.1 Alphaproteobacteria bacterium | reverse complement strand
GCCGGCGAAGCGGGCGAACTCGCGGAGGTCGCTGCCGTAGGCGCGTAGCGTGTGCCCCGAGAGATTGCGCGCGAGGCGGCAGTGGAGGAGGAACTGCTCGCCGGCACGGGCGAGCGACGGTTGCGTCTCGGTGGTGGGGGACGGCATGCGCTGGTTGCCTCCAGTGTCTTTATGGTTGCCGCCTAGAGTTACAGGAGGCGCGCCCGCTCAGCCACGTACCCCCGGTAGCAAGAGCGAAAGCGGGGCTGCGCCTCCCACGCAAGCCTCGTGCGGCCTCGCGAGTTCGTGTATGGTCCGGCCCCGCTTTCGGAGCCCCGCTTTTGGACCCTGGCGTAGGATGAGCGACGGCCGCAGCAGCGAGGCGAGCGCCGAAGCGCCTCTGCCGATCGAGGCCTTCGACTTTGCCGTTCCCCCCGAGCGCATCGCGCAAGCGCCGGCGCGGCCGCGCGATGCCGCGCGGTTGCTTTGGATCGGCCGCCGCGGGCTCGCGGACCACGTCGTGCGCGAGCTGCCGGAGCTTCTCCGCCCGGGCGATCTTCTCGTTCTCAACGACACCAAGGTCATTCCGGCCCGGCTGAGCGCCACGCGGCGCGGGGCCAAGGTCGAGCTGACGCTCCACCGCCAGCTCGGCGCCGCGACGTGGCGCGCCTTCGCGCGTCCGGCGCGCAAGCTCGGCCGCGGCGACCGCGTCGAAATCGCCCCTGACTTCGCGGCCGAAGTCACCGAGAAGGGGAAAGAAGGCGAGGTGACGCTGCGTTTCGAATGCGACGGCGCGGCGCTTCTCGCCGCCCTCGATCGCCATGGCATGGCTCCGCTGCCGCCCTACATCAAGCGCCGCGCGGGCGCCTTGCCCGCGGACCGAGCCGACTACCAGACCGTCTATGCGCGCGAGGCGGGTGCAGTCGGGGCACCCACCGCGGGCCTGCATTTCACCGAGGCGCTCTTGGCCGCCCTCGAGGCGCGCGGGATCGGGCGGACGATGTTGACGCTCCATGTCGGTGCCGGCACCTTCCTTCCGGTCAAGGTCGCCGACGTGCGGCGCCATCCCATGCGGGCCGAGTACGGCGTCATCGCGGAGGAGACCGCGGCACGCGTGAATGCGGCGCGCGCAAGGGGCGGGCGCATCGTCGCCGTGGGCTCGACCAGCCTGCGCCTCCTCGAGAGTGCGGCCGACGCGAGCGGGCGCATCCATCCCTTCGCCGGCGAGACGCGGCTCTTCATCCTTCCCGGCTACCGCTTCAAGGCGGTCGACCTCATGCTCACCAACTTCCACCTGCCGCGCTCGACGCTCTTCGTGCTGGTGGCGGCCTTTGCCGGGCTCGAGCGCATGCGCGCGGCCTACGCCCATGCGATCGCCGCCGGCTACCGCTTCTACTCCTACGGCGACTGCTGCCTCATCGAGCGCGCGGAAGACCGTGCCCGCGAGGCGGCCCCATGAGCCGGCCCTTCGCCTTCGAGCTCGTAAAGCGCGCGGGTGCAGCGCGTCGCGGCCGGCTCCATACCGCGCACGGTGTCGTCGAGACGCCGGCCTTCATGCCCGTGGGTACCGCCGGCACGGTCAAGGCGATGACGCCCGATGCCGTGCGCGCGACGGGTGCTGAAATCATCCTCGCCAACACCTATCACCTGATGCTGCGCCCGGGCGCCGAGCGCATCGCCAGGCTCGGCGGGCTCCACCGCTTCATGGACTGGCCGGGACCGATCCTCACGGACTCGGGCGGATATCAGGTCATGTCGCTCGCCCAGCTGCGCAGCCTCAGCGAGGAGGGGGTCGCATTTCAATCGCATCTCGACGGGGCGCGCGAGATGCTGACGCCCGAGCGTGCCATCGAGGTCCAGCGTCTGCTCGACGCCACCATTGCCATGGCGCTCGACGAATGCACCGAGTGGCCGTGCGAGGAGGCAGCGGCCGCGCAATCGATGCGCTTGTCGATGCGTTGGGCCGAGCGCTCCAAGGCGGCGTTCAGGGAGCGCCCGGGCTACGGGCTCTTCGGCATCGTGCAGGGCAGCGTCTATCCCGGCTTGCGCGAGGAATCGGCCAAGGCGCTCAGGCGCATCGGCTTCGAGGGCTACGGCATCGGCGGGCTCGCGGTGGGCGAGGGGCAGGCGCTCATGTTCGCGACCCTCGAGGCGACGGTGCCGCAGCTTCCGGCCGATGGGCCGCGCTATCTCATGGGTGTGGGCAAGCCCGACGACATCATCCAGGCGGTCGCGCGCGGGATCGACCTCTTCGACTGCGTGCTCCCGACGCGCTCCGGCCGCACCGGACAAGCCTTCACCCGGCGTGCCGCGATCAACCTGCGCAACGCACGTCACGCCGAGGACCCCCGGCCGCTCGATGCGGCTTGCCTCTGTCCCGCCTGCCGAGGCTTCAGCCGCGCTT
>DASPPM010000242.1:0-3694 GCA_035625535.1 Alphaproteobacteria bacterium | reverse complement strand
CCTCTCCCCCTTTGAGGGGGAGAGGGTTGCGCAGCCTTAGCGAGCGTAGCGAGCTTAGGCAAAGCTGGGTGAGGGGGCGATTCCACTTCGTCGGATATTGCTCTAGGGGATGACGGAAAGAGGCGATTCGTTACAACCGAGAAACGGTCTAGAAGATGTAAAACGCCCCCGCTCCGAGCTCGATCGTGTGGTTGGCCGGCTCCTGGGCGAACCCGACCGGCATGCCATCGAAGATGACCGGCTTTAGGTTCGAAGCGCCGATGCGCCAGTAGCGCACGAAGGGTCCGAACTGAAAATCGCCGATCGGGGTCTTGCCCTCCGCCATCAGCGAGGCGCGGAAGCCGGTACCCCTGTGCTGCGTATTGTCGATGTCGTTCTGGAAGCCGGGGACGTCCGTGAGATAGGAGTGCTGATGGCCGTAGAGGAAGAAATCGTACTCGCCCGTCGGCGTGATCTTCCATCCCTGTGCAACCGCGACCGGCACCTCGACGCCGAACGGCATGTAAAAGTAGTTCGAGCTGCGGTCGTATCCGGCGGCACCCATGCTGGAGACGGTCCCGCTCTGCCCGTCGTAGAGATAACGGAATCCGAAGCCAAGGTAAGGCGTCACCTGCACCTGCGAGCCGGCCTTGAACGTTGCTTGCACGAGCAGGCGCGGCTCGACCGTGTAATTGGTGATGCCGTTGTCGGTTCCCGAGATGGGCGAGCTGTAATCGAGCGAGCCGCCGGCGCCATGCACCTCCAGCTTGAGCGAAAAGGCGTCCTGGGTGACCTTGTAGAAGCCGGCGACGCCGTAGAAGGCGCCCTGGAGATGGGCGAAGTTCGGCTCGGTATAATGGTAGTAGTAGAATTCGGGTCCGATGCCGAGGCTCTGCTGAAGCTCGGCGGAAGCCGCCGGCTGTGCCAGGAAAAGCGGCAGACCCAGCATGCACCAGAGAAGAGATGTCGCGCAACGACGCATCGGCAGGTGACGTTTCATGTGCCCAAAGCCTCCGACCCGCATCGAAACACGCAAATGTTTTGAAATTGTTATGGTTAGAACGCCGCGAGCTTACCACGAGCGCGCGCGTCTCGCCACTCCGCCGTGCAACGCACCGCTGCCTGCGCGTCGGAAATTCCGAGTCGCCGGCTAATTTCGGCGCAAATACTCGGGCGTGCCGGGCAACCGCTTGGCGCGGAACGCCACGCGCTCGTCCCAGGCGGCGAGTCGTTGCGGCTCGAATCCGGAGGAATAGAGCGCCGCCTCGACCGCCTTCTCGTTCGGCACGAACCAATTGCTGAAGTCGCCATGCAAGAGCTCGTCGAAGCGATGGAACTGATAAAGGGAGATCTCGGCGAGCCGCGGATCGAGCCTTGCGAGCGGCACGCCCTCGCCACTGGCGAGGACCACGCGGGCGTCCAGCACTTGCGTCTCCAAGAGGAGCGTGCCCTCGCACACGTCGTGGATGCGCTCGAGCGCCAAAAGCGGATGCCGCAGGTGGTAATAGACGCCGCAAAAGATCACGAGGTCGAAGCCTCCGCCGAAGAGCGAGCGCTTCATATCGTAGACGTCGCCCTGAACATACTCGACCCGGCTGCCGAGCAGTCGCTTCGCCAGCGCGAAGCCGAAATGGTCGGCCGGCATCAGGTCGTAGGCGACGACGCGCAAGGCCCCTCGCCGCTCCGCCTCGAAGCTCATGAAGCCGTCCCAGGCGCCGATATCGAGGACACTTTGGCCGTCGAGCCGCTCGGGCAGCAAGAGCTCGGCGAGCCGCGTGAGGTAGGAGTGATAGACGCGTCCCGGCGTCACCACGCCGTCGCCGAGGTCAATCGAATGCCACCACGGCCGACCCGCGATGGCCGCGCGTTTCCCATCGGCCGCACGTGCACGCGCGCCGAGCTTTTGCGTCAAGGCGGCATGGGCCGCCTCGAGCATCCGCAGGCGGCGCCAAAGCATGCGATTTTGGCGATAGAGCCGGCCGAGCGGCGTCAGCGCGCGCCGGGCGGCAGCGGAGCTCTCCGCGACGGCGGCGATGCCGAGGCTGCGCTCAAGCGAGCGGCATTCGGCGAGGCGGCGCTCGACGCGCACCAGGAGCTCGTCGCGCTCGCGATAGAGCCGGCCGAGCGGGCCGAACGCCAACGCCCGGGACTTCAGCCAGCGCCGCATGTCGAGCCTTCAGGCACGTTAGCCCGCCGCCGGCCATCGACGTTTCGCCGAGCCCACGCTCAGGTCTGGTACACCGAGAAGGCGAGCGTGCCCGCGCGCGCGCGGTAGTCGGTCACCACGTTGACCAGCGCCACCCTGCCCCGATCGACCTCTTTCTGGGCGCGCTCGAGCGCCGGCTTTATCTCCTCCGGCCGCTCGACATATTCGCCGTGGCAGCCGAGCGCCTCGGCCATCTTGTCGAAGCGCGTATAGCCGAGGCTGCGGCCGGGCTTCTCGCCTTTGGGATCGGCCGTCCAGCCGCCGTTCAAGCTGATCACCACGAGCACCGGGATTTTGTGCCGCACCGCGGTGTCGAGCTCCATGGCATTCAAGCCGAAGGAGCCGTCGCCGTGGACGACGATGACCTGCTTGTCGGGCTTCGCGATCTTAGCGCCGAGGCCGAAGGGCAGGCCCACGCCCATCGTCCCGAAGGGACCGGAATTGAGGCGATGGCCGGGCACGTAGGTCGGCATCGACTGGCGGCCGTAGTTGAGGATCTCCTGCCCGTCGACGACGAGAATGGCGTCGCGCTGCATGAAGTGGGTGATCTCCTCGCAGAGCCGCAAGGGGTGGATGGGGTCGCCCTCCGGCGGCTTGTTGCCGAGGGCGGCGCGCTTCGCCGCCTCGCCCTCCTTGAGCTTGCGGCGCCAGGGCTCGAAGCGCGCGGGCGTGGCGCCGCCGTCGAGGGCGGCCGTGAGCTGCTGCAGCACCATCTTGCAGTCGCCTACGATGGGGATGTCGACCTTGCGCGGTGCGGACGCGATCTCGGCGGCGTCGATATCGATGCGCGCGATCGTGGCGGCGGCATTGAAGCGCGGCGCCGCCGCATGGGTGATGATGTAGTTCATGCGGGTGCCGACGACGATGATGAGGTCGGCGTCGCGAAAGGCCGCCGAGCGCATGGTGAGATACGAATAGGGATGATCGTCGGGTAACACGCCGCGGCCTTGCGGCGTGGTGTAGAACGGAATGCCGGCCTTCTCCACGAGCGCCTTGAGATCGTCCCACGCGCGCGACCAGATGACGCCGCTGCCGGAAACGATGATGGGCTGCTTCGCCTTGGCGAGCGCTGAGGCCAGCCGCTCCACCTCCTTGGGATCGCCCATCGGCCGTGCCTGCAAGAGCGGCCGGCCGGAGAGGCTCCAGTCGACCTGCTCCTCGGGGATCTTGGCATAGAGGATGTCGCCGGGGAAATCGAGATAGACCGGCCCGGGCTTGCCGCTCATGGCGTGCTGGAAGGCGTTGTTCACCTGCTCGGGAATGCGCTTCAAGTTGTAGGCGCGGTCCGCCCACTTCGTGCAGGGCTTCATGATCGCGACTTGGTCGATCTCCTGGAACACCTGGCGGCCGTTGTGGCCGATGGGGCTCGAGCCGCCGATCGCCACCACCGGCGCGCAGTCGATGAGCGCGTTGGCGATCCCGGTCGTGAGATTGATGACGCCGGGGCCGCTCGCGGCCATGCACACGCTCGGCTTCTGCAAAACGCGGCTATAGGCCTGCCCCATGAAG
>DASPPM010000241.1:0-3264 GCA_035625535.1 Alphaproteobacteria bacterium | reverse complement strand
ATGATGGCCGTCGCCGCATCGCCGGGCAGGAGGTGCGTCAAGGCGAAGACGATGGCCGAGAGGATCAGGAGCGAGATCAGGCCGTAGAGGAGCCGCCGGACAAGATAGGCGACGCCCACGGGCGCTCAGGCCTTGCGGCCGGGGGCGTCCGGCGCGAGCCAGCAGTCTTCCAAGCGCATCTCGGTGTTGATCGCGCGTGCCGGCCAGTCGTTGACGTAGCTCCAGGCTGCGAAGAGCGAATTGAAGAAGTTGGGGATGATGAAGGGCCCCTCGTCGCTCGTGATGCGCTGAAGCTCGGCGTAGATCTTGCGGCGGCCGGCATTGTCGGTGACCTGTCGGCCCTGCTCGATGAGCTGCTCGACCTTCTTGCCGGTCTCGCTATCGGCCCAACGGCCCTCGTCGATGCCGAACTTGGCGGAATAGAGCTTGCTCAGGATCGCGTCCTCGGTCGGGCGGGTGCCGTAGTTCCCGACGTAGGATTCGATCCCCTTGTTCCAGATGGTGGCGCCGTAGCGCGCGTTGTCCATCAGCTCGATGTTGAAGCGGATGCCGATCTCTTCCGCCATCGCCTGGACCACGACCGCGGTCTTCTCGCGCGAGGCCGGGCTGTTCGAAACGACGAGCTTGTGCGCGAAGCCGTCGCCGTGGCCCGCCTCCTTGAGGAGCTGCCGGGCCTTGGCCAGATCCGGCTTGCGCAGCGCCAGGCTCTTGTCGAAGAACTCGTAGGAGGGCGAGATCGGCTCGTCGGCGGCGGGCGTGCCGACGCCGCCCGTGATCGCGTCCGTCATCTGCGGCCGATCCATCGCCAGGCGCAGCGCCATGCGCACGCGCGGATCGTCGAACGGCGGCTTGTTGGCATAAAGCACGATATTGTTGAACGTGCCGCCCGTTACCTGGATCGCGTTGACGCCCTTGATCGCGGCGACGCGCTTGAAGGTGTCGGCCTCGACGTCCGCAATGCCATCGACCTCGCGGTTCTCGAGCGCTGCGGTCTGCGCCGTGGTGTCCGGCAGGACGCGGAGGGTCAGGCGATCGAGGAAGGGACGGCCGGAGCGGAAGTAGGCGGGATTGCGCTCCATCGTGACGTGATCGTTGGGCGCGAATTCCTTGAGCACGAAGGGCCCGGTGCCGTACACGGCGGCGTCGAGCTTGGCGAAATCGGCGATGCCGCGCTCGGAGACGATCCGCGCCATGGAGCCGGCGAGCGCCTTGGGCAGGTCCGCGTAGGGCGAGGAGAGCTCGACGCGCACGCTCAGACGGTCGATCGCCTTGGCCGCGGCGATGGGGCCGAGCTCGGCCTTGTAGGGTGCGGCCGTCTTGGGATCGAGGATCTTCTCGATGGTCGCGACCACGTCCGCGGCACCGAGCGGGGTGCCGTCGTGGAACTTGACGCCGTCGCGCAGCACGAAGGTCCATTGCGCGCCGTCTTGAGAGGGGGTGAAGGACTCGGCGAGATCGCCCTCGACCCCGCCCGAGGCGGTCAGCCGCGTCAAATTGTTGTAGAGATTGCTCGTCGTGCGCCATTCATTGCCGAAGATGCCCATGATGGGGTTGAGCGTGCGCAGGTCCTTGTAAAGCGCCACCGTGAGCCGGCCGCCCGGCTTGGCCTCGCCATAGGCGCGGGCCGAGAGGATCGCCGGCATCACGAGCGCCGCCGAGCCGGCGGCCGCCAGCCCGCGCGCGAACGCGCGGCGCGTGAGATTAAGCGATCCTATGCGTGAGGTGGCCATATCTCGTCTCCCTCTCTTGCGCGGCTCTCTTGAGCCGGCTCAGCTCGCCTCGCAGATATCCAGGATCGACAGCATGTAGATTTTGATCATGTCGAGGTAGTCCGGGATGTCCACGCGCTCGTCCGGCATCGTATTGTAGCGCCCGCCCGGCCCGCAAACGATTCCCTCCATCTTCGCGCGATGCAGGAGATGGGCCGCGTCGGTCCCGTAATAGCAGTAGGGCTTGAGCGCGCCGAGGGGCTGCGGGGCGCCGCGCACGGCCTGGTACGCGCCGCTCACGGCCTTGACGATGCGCGCGTCGCGCTTGACCTCGAAGGGCAGCATGTCCGGGCGCTTGCCGCCGTGCTCGCGCATGAGGCGGGCCTTGAGCCCCGGCATCTCGCGCTCGAGCTCGTCGAGCAGCTTGCGCAGATCGCGCATGACGCTCTCCTCCGACTGGCTGGGCGCGTAGCGGGCGGAGCCCGCGAGGCGGCAGTAGTCCGCGACCTGCGGCGGCCGCCAGTCGTGGAACTCGGGCGAGAGAGAGGCGCGCATGACGCCGATGTGGGCGCGGTTGACCGCGCGATGCTCCTCGTTCGCGGCCCCGCTGAAGGCGATGGCATCGATGCGCGGGACGAGCGCGCAGCCGGCCAGGATGGCATCGACGGCCTCCTCGCGCTTCGAGAGGTGGCGCGTATTGCCGATGAGCTCGACCGCGAAGCCGAAGGCGCCCGCGTGGAGCGTGAGCCCCTTGAGGTCGGTCGGCTCGGAATTGATGAAATGGTCGGCGCGAATGCCCTTCTCGATCGCCTTGACGGTGCCGATGCCGCCCTGCAGCTCGCCCACGACATAGGTCAGGATCACGTCGCCCTTGAGCCGCACGCCGTTCTCCAAGAGCGTGCTGAGCGCGCATAAATAAGCGGCGTCGCCCGCCTTCATGTTGGAGACGCCGATCCCGTAGATGAACTTGTCGTCGTAAATCCCGCCCCAGGGATCGACGGTCCAGCCCTCGCTCGCCGGATTGGTGTCCATGTGGCCGTTGAAGAGGAGCGAGGCGCCCCCGCCCGAGCCCTTGAGGCGCCCGATGGCGTTGTAGCGGCCGCTCTCGACCTCCTGCAACTCGGCGGCGAGCCCGCGCCGCGTCATGCTCTCGACCATGAAGCGGGCAAGCTCGCTTTCGCCCGGCGTGCCGCTGTAGCTCTTGAAGCGGACCATCGAGGCGAGGAAGTCGAGCGCGCACTTCGCGTCCACGGATTTCAGCAACCGTGCCTTGTCCATCCTTCTTCCATACCCTGTTAAAGGTGCAAAGCCGCGGGGTCGGGCGGCAAAGCAGTATTGGCGGGAGCGGTCGCGCTATGCAAGCGGCGTGACGGATGCCCGCAACCGCGACAGCGGGTAGCGAATCGTGCGGCCGGCGCGAGAGGGTCACGGCCGCGGCAGAGGCTCCCTTGCGCTCAAAGCGGCGGCCGGCGGCGATGCCACGGCACTCAGCCGCGCAAGCTTGGCCTCCCGGTGCGCCACATAGACCGAAGACCCGGCAATGATGAGGGCGCCG
>DASPPM010000240.1:0-2305 GCA_035625535.1 Alphaproteobacteria bacterium | reverse complement strand
GCAACGTGATCAACTACGACCCGTTAGCTGCACTTTAAAGCTTTTGCCGCCTCCGACTGACGTTGGCGAGACGCGGACTTGCGTAAATACGACAAATTCTCTCGTAAATGCCGGTTTTGGATAAGAAATCCGCCTAAGGGGCGCGACGGCCGAGGGCTTCGGCGGCGACGACCGCAAGACAATCCGGGCAATAGCAGCCGAGCGCCGGCTCGAGGACCTCGCGCGGCAGCTTGAAGGCCTCCTTGCCGCACCAACAAGGCCCTCCCGGGCAGCAGGCAAAGGAGCGGCCGCAGCGCGGACAAACGGTCTCGATCTCATCTGCGCGTAACGCGCCGTCCCTCTCTTCTGCGCGCATGGCGAGGAGTTCCTCCGTTCCGGGAGCCGGCATGATCATGAACCCGCGCACCGCGCGGCGCAAACGCAAATCCGACGGAGACGAGCGCGGTCGCGACAAGGCGCGGACGAAAGCATAGCCGAAAGCGCTGCTGCGTCGCTCTCGCTCCTTGCGGGCCGAGGACGCACGGATATTATTTGCATGTGTTGTAACGGCGGAAGCAGCCCGTCCCCCTCACACCACGAGCGCGTCCGAGAACGGCGTTCGCGAGAGATTGCGGACGCCGCGCGCGGTGATCAGCACCTGCTCCTCGAGCTTGATGCCCTCCTTCCCGCCCACCTCGCCGATATAGCTCTCGACCGCGACCACCATGTTCTCCTGGAACACGCCGTCATAGCCCCATTCCGCGAAGTCGCGGGCATAGGCGATGCTCGGATACTCGTCGACGAGGCCGACGCCGTGCACCATCATCATGTAGCGGTTGGGCACGAAGGCCTCGGGCACGGGCCAGCAGCGCTCGGCGAACTCGCGGAACGAGAGGCCGGGCTTGATGAGCGCCATGTTGGTCAGCACCTGCTCCTCGGCGAGACCGTAGAGCCGGCGCTGCTCGTTGGTCGGCCGCCGACCGGGGCATATCCAGCTGCGCGAGATGTCGGCCAGATAGCCGAGCGGGCCCACCATGTCGGTGTCGAAGGCGACGACGTCGCCCGCTTGCAGCACCCGGTTGCCGGACTCCTGAAACCAGGGGTTCGTGCGCTCACCCGAGGCGAGCAGACGGCATTCGATCCATTCGCCGTCGTGGGCGATGTTCACGTCGTGCAGCACCGCCCATAATTGGTTCTCGGTGATCCCCGGACAAATGGTCTCGCGCATGCGCGCGATCGCCGCGTCGCACACCTCCATCGAGAGCTCGAGGGCGGCGATCTCCTCGGGGGATTTGATGAGGCGCGCGAGCTCGAGGGGCTCCTGCGCATCGAGGAGCTCGACGCCGCGCGCGGCGAGCGCAAAGGCGCCCGCCGGCTCGCAACGGTCGACCGCGAGGCGCCGGTTGCCGCCGCCGTGCTTCGCCACGAGGGCGGCGATCTCATCCGCCCAAAGGAGGACCTTCTCCCCCGAGCGCGGGCCCGCGAGGAAATAGAACCACGGGATCGCCGGCCGCACCTCCTGAATGGTCTCGAGGCCCTCGCTCAAGTGCGCCGAGCTCGTGTACTCGTAAAGCACGACGGGCCCTTCGCTCGGCACGAAGGCCCAGCGCCCGGGCGAATGCATGGTCCAGACCTGCATGTTGCGGCTGCCCGTCGCATAGCGGATGTTCATGGGATCCGAGAGCAGGCAACCCATGTAGTCGCGCTTCTTGAGCTCGGCGCGCACGCGCGCGAGGCGATAGGCGCGCAGCTTGCGCTGGTCGATCGCGGCAATCCGCGCGGCCACGTCGAATGCGAGCGGAAGTGGTTTCCGCGGCTCGTCTGGTGGCATGGCGACGTCCTCCCCTATGGTTCCCGGCACCTTCTCACGGCTTCGCCGCAGCACTCTCGGAGGCGGCGAAGACCGACTCCACGCGGCTGAGCTCCTCGAGCGGAATATGGCAGGCGATGGTATGGCCGTTGCCGGCGTCGCTGATCGGCGGCGCCTCGCGCTCGCAGATCTCGCCGAGCTTGCGCGGACAGCGGCCGGCGAAGCGGCAGCCCTTCGGCAGATTGATCGGGCTCGGCGCCTCGCCCTCGAGACGGATGCGCTTCTGCTGGACGCGCGGATCGGGCACCGGGACCGCCGAGAGCAACGCCTCCGTATAGGGATGATAGGGCGGGGCGAAGATCGCATCGGCGGGCCCCGCCTCCATCACCCGGCCGAGATACATGACGACCACGTGGTCGGCGATGTGGCGCACGAGCGCCAGATCATGGCTGATGAAGACCATGGTCGTGCCCTCGTCGAGCTGGATTTGGAGGAGGAGGTTGACGATCGCCGCCT
>DASPPM010000239.1:0-3289 GCA_035625535.1 Alphaproteobacteria bacterium | reverse complement strand
CGCGCCTGTTGCGCGGCGTCGACATCCTCGCCAACGCAGTCAAAGTGACGCTCGGTCCCAAGGGCCGCAACGTCGTGCTCGACAAGTCGTTCGGCGCACCGCGCATCTCCAAGGACGGCGTCACCGTCGCCAAGGAGATCGAGCTCCCCGACAAGTTCGAGAACATGGGCGCCCAGATGCTGCGCGAGGTGGCGAGCAAGACCTCGGACGTGGCGGGCGACGGCACCACGACGGCGACCGTGCTGGCCCAGGCGATCATCAAGGAGGGTGCCAAGGCGGTGACCGCGGGCATGAACCCGATGGACTTGAAGCGCGGCATCGATCTCGCGGTCGACAAAATGACCGACGAGCTCAAGAAGCGCTCGAAGAAGGTCTCGACCAACGAGGAGATCGCGCAGGTCGGCACCATCTCGGCGAACGGCGAGCGCGAGATCGGCGAGATGATCGCCGAGGCGATGAAGAAGGTGGGCAACGAGGGCGTGATCACGGTCGAGGAGGCGAAGTCGCTCACGACCGAGCTCGAGGTGGTCGAGGGCATGCAGTTCGACCGCGGCTACGTCTCGCCGTACTTCGTCACCGACGTCGACAAGATGCGCACCGAGCTCGAGGATCCCTACATCCTGATCCACGAGAAGAAGCTCTCCGGCCTGCAGCCGATCCTGCCGCTGCTCGAATCGGTGGTGCAGACGGGCAAGCCGCTCCTCCTCATCGCCAAGGACATCGAGGGCGAGGCGCTCGCCACGCTCGTCGTCAACAAGCTGCGCGGCGGCCTCAAGGTCGCGGCCGTCAAGGCACCCGGCTTCGGCGACCGCCGCAAGGCCATGCTCGAGGACATCGCCGTTCTGACCAAGGGCGAGGTCATCAGCGAGGAGCTCGGCATCAAGCTCGAGAACGTCAAGCTCGACATGCTGGGCCGCGCCAAGAAGGTGGTGATCACCAAGGAGGAGACCACCATCGTCGACGGGGCGGGCAAGAAGTCGGATATCCAGGCGCGTTGCGGCCAGATCCGCCAGCAGATCGAGGAGACTACCTCAGACTACGACCGCGAGAAGCTGCAGGAGCGGCTCGCCAAGCTCGCGGGCGGCGTCGCCGTCATCCGCGTGGGAGGGGCGACCGAGGTCGAGGTGAGGGAGCGCAAGGACCGCGTGGATGACGCCATGCACGCGACGCGCGCCGCGGTCGAGGAGGGCGTGTTGCCCGGCGGCGGCGTGGCGCTTCTCTATGCGGGCAAGGCGCTCGACGGCGTCAAGGGCGAGAACCCGGACCAGCAGCACGGCATCGAGATCGTGAAGAAGGCGCTCCAGTCCCCGGTGCGCCTGATCGCCGAGAACGCCGGCGTGGACGGCTCGGTCGTGGTCGGCAAGCTGCTCGACCAGAAGAGCGCCAACCACGGCTTCGACGCCCAGAACCTCGAGTACGTCGACATGATCAAGGCGGGCATCATCGACCCGACCAAGGTCGTGCGCTCGGCGCTCCAGGACGCGGCCTCGATCGCCGGCCTCCTCGTCACCACCGAGGCCATGATCGCCGAGAAGCCCGAGAAGAAGCCGGCCCCGCCGATGCCCGGCGGCGGCATGGGCGACATGGATTACTAGGGCGGAATCCATTTCGGTGGAAACAGCCCCCTCACCCTACCCTCTCCCCCTTTGAGGGGGAGAGGGTTGCGCAGCCTTAGCGAGCGTAGCGAGCTTAGGCGAAGCTGGGTGAGGGGGCGATTCCACTTCGTCGGATATTGCTCTAAGACAAGCTGACGATTGCTGACGACTGCCGGGGCCGCTCGCAAGAGCGGCCCCTTTCTTTTGCGTGCAGGAGATCGTGCCAACTGTGGCGGCGCGGGTCCTTCGCCGGCCGAGCCGACAAGGATTGCGGCTACCGAAAGCGCTTCAGGCCCTAAACCGCCTCTCTCGCCTTGAGCGCGTTCTTGGGATTGAGGTGGCCCGGCAGGCGGAAGGCGACGGCGAGGGCCACAAGCGCCAAGAGGATCGCGATCAGATACACGTCGTGCAGCGAGGCCGCCATGACGTGGGCGACGCGGTCGACCACCGCCGGATCGATGCCCGCGCGCAGGGCCGGCTCGAGCATGCGGTTGACGATGTCAGTATCGACCCCCGCCCGGCGCACCACCCCGTAATTGAGCATGGCGCCGAAGAGCGCCGCCCCCATCGCCTGCCCGACCATGCGCATGAAGATGTTCGATGAGGTGGCGGCGCCGCGCTGGCGCCATTCCACGCTCGTCTGCACCGCGACCACGTAGGTCGAATTGGTAAAGCCCATGCCGAGGCCGATGACGAAGGAGCCCGCGGTCGCGAAGAGGGGCCCGAGCTCGGGAGTGAGAAGGGCCAGCAGCACGCTGCCGAGCACGAGGATGAGCGAGCCCGCGATCGCGGTGAGGCGGAACGAGGTCGCCACCATGAGACGGCCGCTCAACGCGCTGGCGATGGGCCAGCTGATCGACATGGCGGCGATCGCCAAGCCGGCGGCCGCCGCCGAGCGGCCCATGACCCCCTGCACGTAGGTCGGCACGAAGGTGGCGGCCCCGATCATCACCGCTCCGGTGATGAGCTGGCCGAGATTGCCCGTCGCGATCACCCGGATGCGCCAGAGCGAGAGCGGCATGATCGGCTCGAGCACGCGCCGCTCGATACGGAAGAAGAGGGCGAGAAGGGCGGCCGCGGAAAGCACAAGGGCGGCCATGACGCCATACGGCAGGATGGCGCCTTGGATCAAGGCCAGCATCAGCGCCGTCGTGCCCGCGATCAGAAGGAGGGCGCCCACGTAGTCGATCTGGTGGGTCTTGTGCAGCTCTCCCTCGTCGAGGAAGAGGGCGAGCAGGGCAACCGTCACGGCGCCGACCGGCAGATTGATCCAGAAGACGAAGGACCAGCCGATATGCTCGACGAAGACGGCGCCGAGTGCCGGTCCGATCACCGCCGAGATGCCCCAAGCGCTCGACAGATAGCCCTGCACCCGGGCGCGCTCCTCGGGGGTGTAGATGTCGGCGACGATCGTGGTGGCGATCGGCTGGATGGCCCCGGCGCCGAGGCCTTGAAGCGCACGGAAGAAGATGAGCCAGAGCATGCTCGGGGAGAAGCCGGCAAGCAGCGAGCCCAGGAGGAAAAGGGCCGTGCCGGCGTAAAGGGAAGGCTTACGGCCGAAGATGTCGGCCAGCTTGCCGTAGATCGGCGCCGAGACCGCCTGGGTCAGGAGGTAGATGGCGAAGACCCAGCTGAAGAGCTGGAAGCCGCCCAGGTCCGCGATGATGGTCGGCATGGCGGTGGCCACGATGGTG
>DASPPM010000238.1:0-4381 GCA_035625535.1 Alphaproteobacteria bacterium | reverse complement strand
CTACCGCAAGCGCGTCTTCGTCGTCTCGCCCACGACGCTGTGGGCCACCCTCAACACCATCCGCGCCGTGCTCAAGGACGTGCGCATGCGCGAACTCGCGAGCGTGGTCCAGAAAGAGGTCCACATACTCCTCGAGGACATCCGGCGGCTCGGCGAGCGCGTGGACAACCTGCAGAAGCACTTCACCAATGTGAGCGATGATATCCGCCAGATCGCTATCTCGCGCGACAAGGTGACGAAGCGCGCCGAGCGCATCGAGGAGCTCGAGTTCGAGACGCCTGAGGCGGCGACGCCCCTTGCCGCCTCCGAGCGCCCGACGCTCGCCGCCGGCAGCGGCAGAAGCGAGGCGGAGAGCGCGTAGATGGCCAGAGACGCTGGCCTCAAGGCCGCCTCGCCCTGCATCGGGGTATGCCGGCTCGATCCCAAGGGCAGGCTTTGCCTCGGCTGCGGACGCACGCTCAAGGAGATCGCGGCCTGGCCCGGATTGGCGCCCGAGGAGCGCGCGCGCATCCTCGCGAGCCTCAAAGGCCGCAAGCTCGCAGCACCACCCGGCACGCGGCGGCCGTCGAGTTGAGATCGCGCGGCAAAAGGGCTAGAAGGGGCGCGCCGCGGCCCGGCCGCTCGTCCGGAAGAGAGCCCTGGAGCCGGCACGAGAGCGAGAGACTCCGAGAGAGACGATGCCCCCGAGCGCTCAACGAGAGCCGCCGAAATACTCGGTGGTGATCACCGTTTACAACGAGGAAGGCAACATCGAACCCGTGCTCGCGGAGCTCTACCCCGTGATGGAGGGCTTGGGCGAGCCCTTCGAGGTCGTCTATTGCGACGACGCCAGCACGGACAGAACGGCCGAGCGCCTCAGCGCCGCACGGCAGCGCTACGCGAACTTGCGCGTGGTGCGCCACCGCGACAACGGGGGCAAGAGCCGCGCCCTTTGGACCGCGGTCGATTGCGCGCGCGGCGAGTGGCTCGTCATGCTCGACGGCGACGGGCAGAACGACCCCGCGGACATCCGGCACCTCATCGCCAAGCTGAGCGAGGCGGGGCTCGGGAGCGCGCCGGTCATGGTGGCAGGGACAAGGCGGCGGCGGCAAGACAGCTTGTTGAAGCGGCTCTCCTCGCGCGTCGCCAACACGGTTCGCAGCGCCGTGCTCAGGGACGAAACGCCCGATACCGGCTGCGGGCTCAAGCTCTGCCGGCGCGATGCCTTCCTGCGCCTGCCGCGCTTCGATCACAGCCACCGCTTCCTTCCAGCCCTTCTGCGCCGCGACGGCGGCAGCGTCGCCTTCGTCGAGGTGACGGATCGGCCGCGGCTCTCGGGACAGTCGAAATACGGGCTGCGCAATCGTCTCCTCGCCGGCGTGATCGATCTCGCGGGCGTCTATTGGCTCATGCGCAGGCCGGCGAAGTCTGCGATCGACAACGAGGAATGAACGATGACGGCGGAGAAAATCTGGGTCGGCGTCGGCCTCTTCGGCCAAGCCCTGTTCTTCATGCGCTTCTTCGTGCAGTGGCTGGCGAGCGAGCGCCAGGGCAAGAGCGTGATTCCGCTGGCATTCTGGTACTTCAGCATCGGGGGTGCTGCCATTCTCCTCGTTTATGCGATCTATCGTCTCGATCCCGTCTTCATCATCGGCCAGGCCGGCGGCTTCTTGATCTATGCGCGCAATCTCTACCTCATCCGCCGCGAGAAGCGCGGCGTCGCGGCGTGAGCCTTGCGCTCGGCGCGGGAGCCCAACTTTGCCCTTGAAATGCCTTGTTTTCGCGTCATTCTGCGGCTGTCGTGGTTCCGCAGAGCAAGTCCCGTTGAGGACGGCTTCGGCACCACGGGGGGAGCTGAAAATGATCAAAGCAAGAATCATGCTGCTGCTCTTCGCCGCGGCCCTCCTTGCCTTCCCTGCCTACGGCCAAGTGTCGATGGAGCCCCGGACGCAAGGTGGGGTCACCTATATCAGCGGCGGCATCGGACTCGACGACATGGAGATGCTGCGCGAGCTGCGCTCGAGCTACAACCTGCACCTCCTCTTCGCCTCGCAAGGCTCGGGGCAATATCTTGCCGACGTCACCGTGAAGCTCATTGACCAGAAAGGGAATACGGTGCTCGACGCGGTCGCCGAGGGTCCCTATTTCTACGCGAGGGTGAGCCCGGGCAAATATCGCATCGTGGCCGAATCCGAGGGTGTCCCGCTCAGCAAGGCCGTCGAGGTCTCGGCCAAGGGTGCGGTGTCGGAATCCTTCTACTGGCCGTCGAAATAGCACCGCGCGCCGCTCTCGCGGCCGGCAAGACAAGATAAAGCACCCTCACCCCACCCTCTCCCTCTTAAGAGGGAGAGGGAAGCGATAAGAAAGCTCACATTCTCGCTCTCACAATTCCCCCTCTCCCCCTTCAGGGGGAGAGGGTCGGGGTGAGGGGGGCCTCAGTGCAGCCTGATCCAGGTGGTCTTGAGCTCGGTGTACTTCGAGAGCGCGTGGACCGACTTGTCGCGCCCGAAGCCCGACTGCTTGAAGCCGCCGAAGGGGGTCGACATGTCGCCCTCGTCGAAGCAGTTCACCCAGACCACGCCGGCGCGCAGCGCCTTGGCGGTGCGGTGCGCGGTGTTGATGTCGCGCGTCCACACCGCGGCGGCGAGGCCGTAGATGGTGTCATTGCCGACGCGAACGGCCTCCTCCGGGTTCTTGAAGGAGATGGTCGAGAGCACGGGCCCGAAGATCTCCTCCTGCGCGATCTTCATGCGGTTGTCGACCTTGTCGAACACGGTCGGCTCCACGTAATAGCCGCCCGTCTCGGCGCGCACGCGCTTGCCGCCCATCTTGAGCTCGGCACCCTCCTTCTTGCCCGCCTCGATGTAGCCGAGCACGCGCTCGAGCTGGGTCTTGTCGACGATCGCCCCCATGCGCGTCTTGGGGTCGAGGGGGTCGCCGGGCTGCAGGCGCTTGCCGACCTCGACCACCTTCGCGAGGAAGGCGTCCTTGATGGAAGCGTCGACGAGAAGGCGCGAGCCCGCGTTGCACACCTCGCCTTGGTTGAAGAAGATGCCGAAGGCGGCGGCCCTGGCCGCGGCCTCGAGGTCCGGGCAGTCCGCCATCACGATGTGCGGCGTCTTGCCGCCGCACTCGAGGGAGACGTGCTTCATGTTGGAGCGGCCGGCGTACTGCAGGAAATATTTGCCGACCTCGGTCGAGCCGGTGAAGGCCACCGCGTCCACGTCCATGTGGAGGCCGATCGCCTGTCCGGCGGTCTCGCCGAAGCCGGGCAGCACGTTGAAGACGCCCTCGGGAATGCCTGCCTCGAGCACCAGCTCGGCCAGCCGGATCGCGGTCAAGGGCGACTGCTCGGCCGGCTTCAAGACCATCGAGTTGCCGGTGGCGAGCGCGGGCCCGATCTTCCAGCAGCCCATGAGAAGCGGGAAGTTCCACGGCACCACCGCGCCCACCACGCCAAGGGGCTCGCGCGTGATCATGGCGACCACGTTGGGGTCGGTCGGCGCCACCTCGTCGTAGAGCTTGTCGATGGCCTCGCCGTTCCAGGCGATGCAGTTGGCGGCCGCCGGCACGTCGATCGAGGAGCTGTCGCGGATGGGCTTGCCCATGTCGAGCGTCTCCAAGAGCGCCAGCTCGCCCGCGTGCTTGAGCATGAGCTCGGCGAGCTTCAAGAGGCACCGCTTGCGCTGGGCCGGCGCCATGCGCGACCATTTGCCGGACTCGAAGGCCCGGCGCGCCGCGGCGACCGCGCGATCGACGTCCTCCTTGTCGCAGGCGGCGATCTTGGCGATGACGGCACCCGTCGCCGGATTGATGCAGTCGAAGGTTTGTCCCGAGGCCGCATCGACGTATTTGCCGTCGATGAAGGCCTGCGTGCGGAACGTGAGACGGGTCGCTTCGCGCTTCCAGTCCTCCGCGGATAGCATCTCTGCCATGGCTCGACTCCTCAGCTCGAGGGAATGGTACCAATCGCTCGGCGCCCACCTTAGTCCCGCGGCAAGAGCGGGGCAAGGAGGGGAGCGCGAGGGATGATGAGTCAGTTTCACCCCATCCTTCGAGACGGGCCTTCGGCCCTCCTCAGGATGAGGTGAAACCCTCACCTAAGAGTCCTCATCCAGAGGAGCGTCGCATTTGCGATGCGTCTCGAAGGATGAGGATCGAGCCCAACCGGCCCACTCGCATGGCGCGGGATTTGGCCATGCTGGAAGGGGCGTTTCGGTCTAAGATCGCGCCATGGCGAAAGTGACGAGCGATCCGGCGGATTGGGACCGGGATTACAAGGCCGGGCGCTGGGCCTATCTCACCCATGCCAAGGAGCAGGCGCGCCTTGCCGTCGCCGCACTTTACGTGCGGCTCTTCGGCGGCGGCCGCGTGCTCGACATCGGCTGCCGCAGCGGCCAGC
>DASPPM010000237.1:0-4467 GCA_035625535.1 Alphaproteobacteria bacterium | reverse complement strand
CGACCCCTCCGACTATTCGCGCATCAACATGACGGACGACGCCGATGCGATCGTGCAGAAGATCCGCAAGGCGAAGACCGATCCGGACCCCCTGCCGGGCGACCCCGTCGAGCTGGTGAACCGGCCCGAGGCCGCCAACCTCGTCGGCATCTATGCGGCCCTCGCCGATCTCGCGACCGCGGAGGTGTGCCTGCGCTACGACGGCGCCATGTTCTCCAAATTCAAGGAGGAGCTGGCCGAGCTCGCGGTCGCGAAGCTGGGGCCGATCGGCGCCGAGATGAAGCGGCTCAAGGCGGATGCCGCCTACGTCGACGGCATCCTCAAGGCCGGGGCCGCGCGCGCGCGGGAGATCGCGATACCGATCCTCAGGGAGGTGCAGGAGATCGTCGGCTTCTTGCGCGTATAGGCGTATCGTCGGGCGGAGTACGTGCTTGCTAGAGCAGGTTTACTTTGAGTGGAATCGCCACCCCCTCGCCCGCCCCGGATCAAGTCCGGGGTCGGCTTCGCCTCGCCAACCCTGCGCAACCCTCTCCCCCTTGAGGGCGAGAGGGCAGGCTGAGGGGGAGCGTCATGTCCACTCATCGAGGAAATGCTCTAATTCCGTAGAGGGGAGTGCCATGCGATGATTCTCGAGATTGCCCAGATCGAGGTGAAGCCCGGCTTGGAGCATGAGTTCGAAGCCGGAGTGGCAAAGGCAAGCGAGATCTTCCGCCGCGCCCGGGGCTGCCAGGGCATGGAGCTGCAGCGCTCGCACGAGAAGCCGAGCCGCTACCGCCTCTTCGTCAAATGGGCGACGCTCGAGAACCATACCCGGGACTTCCGCGAGTCCGAGGACTTCCAGGCCTGGCGCAAGCTCGTCGGACACTGCTTCGCCTCGGCGCCCGAGGTCGAGCACGTCAGCGTTGCGGTGAAAGGATTCTGAGGACGTCCACCCTCTGACCATGCAGATCTATCTGCCGATCGCCGAGATCTCCGCCAATGTCTTCACGCTCCTGGGACTGGGGGCGGCGGTCGGCTTTCTCTCCGGGCTCTTCGGCGTGGGCGGGGGCTTTCTCATGACCCCGCTTCTCATCTTCATCGGCGTGCCGCCCGCGGTCGCGGTGAGCACGCAGGCGAACCAGCTCATCGCCGCCTCGGCCTCCGGCGTGATGGCCCATTGGCGCCGCCGCGCGGTCGACGTCCGCATGGGCATGGTGATGATGTCGGGCGGCCTCGTCGGCTCCTCGCTCGGCGTCTGGCTCTTCAAGCACCTGAGCCAGCTCGGCCAGGTCGAGCTGGTGATCTCGCTCAGCTACGTGCTTCTCCTCGGCCTCGTCGGCTTTCTCATGTTGGCCGAGGCGGGGCGGGCGCTGCTGCGCCAGCACCGCCACATCCCGCCCAAGCCGCGCGCGGGCCGCCATCCCTATTGGGTGCGGGTGTTGCCGCTCAAGATGCGCTTCTACCGCTCGCGCATTTACATCTCGGCCCTCGTCCCGCTCACCCTTGGGGTTTTCGTGGGCGTGCTCGTCGCCATCATGGGCGTGGGCGGCGGCTTCTTCATGGTGCCCGCGATGATCTACCTGCTCGGCATGCCGACCGCGGTGGTCGTGGGCACCTCGCTCTTCCAGGTCATCTTCATCACGGCGAACGTGACCCTGCTCGAGGCCCTCACCACCCAGACGGTCGACGTGCTGCTCGCACTCACCATGCTGATCGGCAGCGTGTTGGGCGCGCAAGTGGGCGTGCGCGCGAGCGACAAGCTCAGGGGCGAGCAGGTGCGCGCCCTTCTCGCACTGCTCGTGCTCGCGGTCGCGGCGAAGCTGTTCTACGACCTGGTGGCGACCCCCGCCGACCTCTTCTCGATCGCGCGGGCGCCGCAGTGAGGTGCCGTACCGCACTGGCGCTCGTCGCCCTCCTCGGCGCAGCCTTGGCGGCGCCGCACGCGCGCGCGCAGCAGCTGATCGCCGACCTCTCGAGCCATCTCGTCGCGATCACCACCGGCTTCACCGGCACGGACGTGCTGCTCTTCGGCGCCGTCGAGGGGCCCGGCGACGTCGTCGTCGTGGTGCGCGGGCCAGAGGAGCGCGTGACCGTGCGGCGCAAGGCGCGCGTCGCCGCCATCTACGTCAACAAGAAGGAGATGACCTTCGCCGCCGTGCCCTCCTTCTACGCCGTGGCGGCGAGTCGCGAGCTCGACAAGATCGCCTCGGCGCCCGAGCGCGCGCGCGAGGAGATCGGCGCCGAATATTTGCGCTTGGTCCCCGAGGCGGAGCGCGATCCCCAGACCGTTGCCGAGTACCGCACGGCGCTCATCCGCAACGAGGAAGCCGAAGGGCTCTACGCCGCCTCGGTTGCGCGCGTGAGCTTCCTCGGCGCCCGGCTCTTCCGCGTGAACGTCGATTTTCCCGCGAACGTCCCGGTCGGCACCTATCAGGTGCAGGTCTTCCTCTTCCGCAACGGTGCCGTCGTCAGCGCGCAGACGACGCCGCTCGTCATCAGCAAGATCGGCGCCAGCGCCGACCTCTTCGATTTCGCCCACCGCCACGCCGCGGCCTATGGCGCGATTGCCGTCGCCATGGCCTTGCTAGCAGGGTGGCTGGCCGCAGCCGTCTTCCGCAGGGTGTGAACGTTAGGAGGCACGCCATGGCAGCCGACGCGAAAGCGAGCCCCAAAGGCACCTTTCTCGTCATCGTCGACCGCACGGAGGAGCTCAACGTGGCGCTGCGCTACGCCTGCCGGGGGGCGCGGCATTGGGGCGGGCGCGTGGCCCTTCTCTGCGTGATCGAGCCGGTCGAGGGTGCGGGTTGGATGGCCGTCGAGAAGCTCGCGCAGAGCGAGAACCGCCAGGAGGCCGAGGAGAAGCTCCAGGAGCTCTCGGCCAAGGTGGTCGAATGGACCGGGCAGATGCCGGTCATCTACATCCGCGAGGGACGGCCGCTCGAGGAGATCCTCAAGCTCATCAACGAGGACCCCTCGATCGCCGTGCTCGTGCTCGGCGCCGACCCGGGACCCAAGGGTCCGGGCCCGCTCGTCTCGGCCTTGAGCGTGAAGCAGATCGCCAAGCTGCGCGTGCCGCTTACCATCGTGCCTGGCAACCTCACGGACGAGCAGATCGATCTCTTGGCGTGAGGGGCGGGCGAGTGCCGCCCTCGCTCAGCGCGGGCGGGCGGGCTCGGCCTCGGCGCGCGCCTCCGTGACCGGGCAGCAGAAGACCTCCTCCGGCTCGGAGATGCCGCGGAGCGCGTGGAAGCCGAGCGAGAGGAGCGATTGGCCGTAGCGGCGCGCGAAGTCGGCGGAGAGGAGGAGTGGCCGGTCGAGCGCCTTCGAGAGCGCCTCGATGCGCACGACCTTGTTCACGGCCGAGCCGATCACGGTGAAGTCGAGACGGGTGGGGGCGCCGATGTTGCCGTAGCCCACGTCGCCGATGTGAAGGGCGATGCCGAGCTTGATGCTGCGCTGGCCATCCGCCGTGCGCCGCGCGTTGATCTGCCGCACATTGGCAAGCGCGTCGCCCGCGGCGGCGAGGGCAGGCTGAGTGGCCGAGCGGTCGAGCTCGAGATCCTCGGGATCGAGGGGGAAGATGGCGAGCACGGCGTCGCCGATGAATTTCAGGATCTCGCCGCCGCGCGCGATCACGGGCTGGCCCACGGCCTCGAAATACTCGTTGAGGAGCGCTATGAGCTCGTCGTGGGGGAGCGTGTCCGAGAGGTTGGTGAAGCCGCGCAGGTCGCAGTACCACAAGACGGCGTGGATGGTCTCGAGCTGGCCGCGGCGGACGGCGCCCTCGAGCACCCGCCGGCCCGTCTGCGCGCCGAGATAGACGTCGAGCAGGCTCGCGCCGATGCGCCGCAGCTTGTACACCTCGACCACGAGGCTCAGGATCGGCAGCATGTCGTTAAGCAGCGTGAGATCGTCGGTCGCGAAGCCGCCGGCGCGATCGGAGGTCCAGCTCACCGCCGCCGGGCGGTCCGCGCTGTCCGGCAGCGCCATTGCGACATAATCGGTGGCGCCGGCCGCCTTCAGCTCCGCGAGAATAGGGAAGTCGAGTTGCGGGTCGGGCCGGTCGAGGCGGCGCCTGAGCCCGGCGGCCCCCTCGTAGATGACGCGGATGGGACTGTTGAGATAGGCGTCGCTTTGCTCGGAGCCGTGCTCGCTCTCGAGGCGCTCGACCACGCCGCCGCGCCACCAGCGATAAAACACGGCGTTGAGTTGCGGGTGCAGCACGCGCACGCTCAGATTGGCGCGCATGAGCGGCAGGCCGGCGGCGACCAGGCGCTGGCACAGCTCGCCGAAGAAGATGCCGCCGTCGTCGATCCTGCGGCCTTCGCCCAAGAGCCACTGGATCGGCTCCGGCAGCGTCAGCCGGCCCAGCATGCCGGGCGCGGGCGGCCCCACCGCTAAGTCGTTCATCGCAGATCTCCTCGTCCCTCACCTCGCTCCTCATATAGCATCGCAAACTTGATCTTCCACGCCAGCCGGCCCATCTTA
>DASPPM010000236.1:0-3529 GCA_035625535.1 Alphaproteobacteria bacterium | reverse complement strand
CGATAAGCCTCCTTGATCTCGGCGGGGCCGGCGCCTTCGGCCACGCCGAGGATCTGCTGCGCCTCGCTGCGGCTCATCGCACCCGAGGCGCGCGGCCGGCCGCGCGAGGAGCCGGCGCCGGCGGCACGCTCGTCTTCCGGACCGGCCGCCGCCTCCTCGCGCCAATCGCCGCCGAAGCGGCGCTCGAGATAGCTCTCGAGCAGCGAGACCGAGGGTGGATCGCGGCCCTCGCACTCGGCGAGGAGGGAAAGGAGCTCGGCGCGGCTCAGTTGCGCGAGGCTGCGGCCCGCGGCAGTGCCTGCCAGCACCGTCCCCGACATCTCGCCGGTATCGTGGTCGAGGCTCATGCGCAACATGGCGGTCTCGACCTCGGAGCGCTGGCCGGGGCGCGGGCCGGCCGCGGCCTTGGCGCGGTTCCACAGCGCCCGCCAGCGCAGGATGAAGGGCAGCGCCGAGCTCACCGCCGCGAGCGCATAGGGCCAGCGGCCGGAGACGACGAGATAGAGTGCCAACCCCGCGGCCGCCGCCCCGCCGCCGTAGCGCACGCCTTTGACCAGCACCTGCGGGTCCGCCGCCGCCGTCCAGCGCGCGAGCATGAGGAAAGTCAGGAGGAGCGCCGTGCCGAGGAGGAAATAGGCGACCATTCTCCCACCCTAGCGCAGTTGATGGGTGAGCTTTAGCACCAAGCCGCCCTTCTTCTCGCCGAAATGCGCGAGCGCCTTGCGACCGCCGGCCGCATAGACGGCGACGGCGCTCAAGAGGTCCTTGAGCTGCTGCGCGCTCGCCGCATCGAAGGCGCAGTAGGCGCCGTGGGAGAGCCGGGCGATCTCCTTGAAGGCGCGCGCGGCGATGGGATCGGCGCCCTCGTGGAAGAGGAAGCAGGGCACGCCCAAGAGGCCGAGCTCGCCGCCGAGCTGGGCGAGCTCGTCGACGTTCTCCTCCATGCAGTCGCCCACGAAGACGAGCGCGTTGACCTTCTGCCGCTTGGTCTCGGCAAGCGCATGGCGCAGCACCTTGGCGATCTGGGTCTGGCCGGCGAGGCAGAACACGGCGGTCATGCTCCGCACCAGGGCCGCTGCGTCGGAGACCCACGGGCTCGTCTTGCACTCGCCGAAGCCGCGGTAGAAGACGAGCTGCACGTCGAGCCCGCCGAGGCTCTCGGTCGCCTTGAACATCTCGCCCTGGATCTTGGAGGCGCGGTCCCACGTCGGCTCGCGGCTCGCGGTCGCGTCCATGGCGAAGATGAGCCGGCCGCGCCCGACGGCGGGCCCGGGCGCGGGCGCGCGCGCCACCTTCTCGAGGAACTCGGCGACCGCCGCCGCCCTCTCCGCCGTCTCCGGTAATTTGCCGCTGTCCTTGCCCATGGCCGAACTCGCGCGCGATCGAGCCCAAGACTCCTCGGCATGAAATAGTGTGCGCCCGAGGCCGCCGCCAGTTCAAGTGGGGTGCCGCGCCTCGGCGGGCCGGCGGCCTCACCCGACCCGGCCGAGGAGGCTGCGCCTCCCAGATGCGAGCCTCGCGCTCCGCAATGACGCGCGACCAAATAGGCGTCGATGCGTCCTAGCGGATCGAATCCAACAAATAGCTCCCATCCCCACTTGCACTCGTCGTTGCGAGGAGGCGAAGCCGACGAAGCAACCCAGGGTATCCTGCACGAAGCGGGATTGCTTCGCCTTCGGCTCGCAATGACAGACTTCGAGCCTGGGAGCCAAATGTCGGAACAAATACGCTACTCTGCTTCCAGGAGATCGCGGTTGACGCGGAGGAGATAGCGATAGGGATCGCTCGTCATCACCGCCCCTCCCGAAATCAGCAACACCGCACCCGACACCCAGGCCGCCTCGTCGGAGGCGAGATAGACCGCGGCAGCGGCCACGTCCGCCGGCTGGCCGACGCGGCGCAGCGGATAGAAGGCGGCGCGCGCCCGCCGCTCCTCGGGCGTCTTGAGCCAGGGCGCCGTCAAGGGCGTCTCGACGATGGCGGGGGCGAGCGCGTTCACGCGGATGCCGTACTGGCCGAGCTCGATCGCCATGGATTGCACGATGCTGTTGAGGGCCGCTTTGCAGGCGGCGTAGATGCCCTCGCCGCCGGGTGCCGCATAGAGGCCGTCGATCGAGCTCAGGAAGAGAATGACCCCACCCCGGCCGGAAGCGCGCATGGCGCGCGCGGCCGCCTGGGCGCCGAAGACCTGGGCGGTCAAGTTGAGGCGGATCATCGCCTCCCAGCCGCGCTCGCTGACCTCGAGCCATTCGCTCATGCCGCCCGGCTCGGCCGTGAAGCCGCCCGCATTGTTGACCCAGGCATCGATGCGCCCGAAGCCCGCCAGCGCGCGCTCGGCAAGCGCCTCGAGCTGGCGGCAGTCGGTCACGTCGACCACCTCGACGAGCGCGCGGCGTCCCTTGGCCTCGATCTCCCGCGCGAGCGTCTCGAGATCGCTCCGGCTGCGCGCCGCCGCGACCACGTGGGCGCCCTGCTCGGCGAAGCTGAGCGCCATCGCGCGGCCCAGGCCGCGGCTGGCACCGGTGACGACGCAGGTCTTGCCGCTGAGTGAGAACATGGTGAGACTCCAAAAAAGGAGAGGTCCGGGAGCGGGCCCGGGACGGCCCGCTCTGCGATCCTAGCCGCGGGCCGGAGCCGAGTCGACGGTTGCTCGGCGGAGAGGCAATGCGCCTTGTCGGTGGCGCCGAAAGAAGGCATCCGCAGCTGCGCTGGTTCGCCAAGGACGTGATGCCGGCCTTGGCCGGAGGGTGACGCCGGGCACGGCCGCCGGAGCCAAGGGGAAGGACGATCGGATGACGGCGACCAAGGCCCATGTCGATATCGCCGTCATCGGCGCCGGCAGCATCGGGATTGCGGTCGCCTATTACCTTGTGGTCCGTCATGGCGTGAAGGACCTCGTGCTGGTCGAGGCGGGCGATCCCATGGCGCTCACCTCCGCGCAATCCGGGGAGAACTACCGGAACTGGTGGCCGCACCCGATCATGACGGCTTTCACCGACGACAGCATCGATTTGATGGAGGAGATCGCGAGCTCGACCGGCAACCGCATTCACATGACGCGGCGCGGATACGCCCTGGCGACGCGGCGCAGAATCCCCTCGGACCTCATCGCCGAGCTCTACAGGGGCTACGGTGCCGACGCCGGGCCTCGCATCCGGATACACGAGGGGGCGGGGTCAGGCGAATACAGGCCTCAGCTCTCGGCCGATTGGGAAAGCGCTCCGGACGGCGTGGACGTGTTGCTGGACCCGGCCCTCATCCGCCGGAGCTTTCCGAGCTTCGCTCCCGATATTGCCGCGGTTCTTCACATCCGCCGGGCCGGCGACATCAGCAGCCAGCAGCTCGGGCAGTTCATGCTGGACTCGCTCCGCGCCGCCGGCGGCCGGATTTGCCGCGCGCGCCTCACCGCGATCGAAGTCCTCGCGCCCTTCTCCTTGGCGCTCGAGTCGGCAGAGGGCGGCATCACGCTCCGCGCCGCGCAGCTGGTCAACGCGGCTGGCCCGTTCTTCGGCGCAATCGCCGCCATGTT
>DASPPM010000235.1:0-2615 GCA_035625535.1 Alphaproteobacteria bacterium | reverse complement strand
CTCCCGGCCGCCGCACTCGTGGTGATCGAGACCATCGTGCTCTTCTCCGGCGTGGTCTCGCGCTACGTCTTCGACCGGCCGCTCACCTGGTCGGACGAGCTTGCCTCGGTCCTCTTCCTCTGGCTCGCCATGCTGGGTGCGGTGATCGCGCTGCGCCGGCAGGAGCACATGCGGCTCACCGCGATCGTCGCCTACGCCTCACCGATGCTAAGGCGCCGGCTCGACACCTTGGCGGCCATGATCGTGGCCCTCTTCGTGATCGAGATCATCCCGCCCGCCGAGGCCTATTTCGAGAGCCAGTGGGCCATCACCACGCCGGCGCTCGAGATCCATGACGGCCTGCGCGTGCTCGCGATCGGCGTCGCGGCGGTCCTCATGATGATCATAGCGCTTTTTCGTCTCCTCGAGAGCGCCACGGCGCGGGGCGCGCTCGGAGCGTTTGCGGTGCTTGCACTCGCCGCCGGCGCACTTTGGCTCCTCAAGCCGGCGCTCCTCTCGATCGGCAATTTCAATCTCCTGGTCTTCTTCGTGGCAATCGTCGCGATCTCCGTCGCCATCGGCGTGCCGATCGCCTTTGCCTTCGGCGTCTCGACGCTCTCCTATCTGGCGCTCGCGACGCACGCGCCACTCATCATCGTCGTGAACCGGATGGACGAGGGCATGTCGAACCTCGTGCTTCTCTCCGTCCCGCTCTTCGTCTTCCTCGGGCTCCTCATCGAGATGACCGGGCTCGCGCGCGTGCTCGTCGATTTCCTCGCCTCGCTCCTGGGCCACGTGCGCGGCGGCCTCGCCTATGTGCTTCTCGGCGCCATCTACCTCGTCTCCGGCATCTCGGGCTCGAAAGCGGCCGACATGGCGGCGGTGGCGCCTGTGCTTTTTCCCGAGATGAAGCGGCGCGGCGCCGTGCCGGGGGAGCTCGTGGCCCTCCTCTCCTCCTCGGGCGCCATGGCGGAGACCATCCCGCCGAGCCTGGTGCTCATCACCATCGGCTCGGTCACCGGCGTGTCGATCTCGGGCCTCTTCACGGGCGGGCTCATGCCGGCGCTCGTGGCCGCACTCGCCCTCATCGTCGTCTGCTTCTTCCGCTCGCGCGGCGAGGATTTGCGTCACGTGCGCCGGGCGACGCTGCGCGAGGTCGGCCGCGCCTTCGTGGTGTCGCTCCCGGCACTCGTGCTGCCCTTCCTCATCCGCGCCTCGGTGGTCGAGGGCGTGGCCACCGCGACCGAAGTCTCGACCGTCGGCGTCGTCTACACCATCATCGCCGGCATCCTCGTCTACCGCCAGTTTCCCTTGCGGCGGCTCTATCCCGTCCTGATCGAGACGGCGTCGCTCTCGGGCGCCATCCTCCTCATCATCGGCACGGCGACGGCGATGGCCTGGGCCCTCACCCAGTCGGGCTTCTCGCGCGAGCTCGTCACCATGATGGCGGCCGTGCCCGGCGGGCACGCGGGCTTCCTCGCCATCTCGATCGTCGCCTTCGTCGTGCTCGGCAGCGTGCTCGAGGGCATTCCCGCGATCGTGCTCTTCGGCCCCCTCCTCTTCCCCGTGGCGCGCGCGATCGGCGTGCACGAGGTGCACTACGCGATGGTGGTCATCCTCGCCATGGGCCTCGGGCTCTTCGCGCCCCCCTTCGGCGTCGGCTTCTACGCGGCCTGCGCCATCGGACGCGTCTCGCCCGACGAGAGCATGGGCCGCATCTGGCCCTATCTCGCGGCACTCCTTGTGGCGCTTATCATCGTCGCCGCCTTCCCCTGGCTCTCGATCGGGTTCCTCTGAACGGGCGCCCATGACAGCCGCCCTCTCTTCGCTGTATGCTAGGTGCGCCCTGCAACTTGGCCAATCGGGGAGGCAGACATGCTCACCTTCATCTTGTCGCTCAGTTTCACCGACCAAGGAATTCGCACCATCAAGGACGCTGCCAAGCGCGTCAAAGGCGCACGCGATCTCGCGAAGAAATTGGGGGTCGAGGTCAAGCAGGTCTATCTGACCTCCGGCGAGAGCGATATTGTCGTCATCGCGGATACCGCGAACGGCGACAACATCGCCAAATTCGTGCTGGCACTCGGCGCACGGGGCAACGTGCGGTCGCGCACCGCCAGAGCCTGGAGCGAGGCCGAATATCTCAAGCTGGTTTCCGAGCTGCCTTGAAGGCTCGCTGCGCGTCGGGCGTGGTCCCGCCAAAAGGCGACGGGCCGGAGAACGGGTCTCCGGCCCGCCCTCATCTCCCGGCCATGAAGCCGCTGAGCTCGGCGTGGCTGGCGGCTTCGGCAACAAAGGCGAAGCTTCCCCGCTCCTTTATCTCGTGCGCCGCGCGGAGGAAGGCGCTGAAGGCGGCCCGGTAAAGGGCGCCGCCGAGGCTGATCCGCCTGACGCCGGCCGCGGCGAGCTCGGCCACCGACATGGCAGCGGCCGCCCCGCCGGCAACCACATTGACCGGACGCGGTGCCGTGGCGGCGCACACGGCCTTGATCGCCTCGCGGCTCGGCAAGCCAGGCGCATAAAGCACATCGGCGCCGGCCAAGGCGAAGGCCTGAAGGCGGCGGATCGTGTCCTCGAGATCGCGCCGGCCATGGAGAAAATTCTCCGCACGGGCGGTGAGCGTGAAGGGGAAGGGC
>DASPPM010000234.1:0-4269 GCA_035625535.1 Alphaproteobacteria bacterium | reverse complement strand
CAGCCACGACCTTCACTCTAGCATGAGATGTACGCCAAGTGAGCAGGGAGGAATTATCCATGTTTCGTAGGCTCCTGATTGGCGCGCTAGGCGCCACGGCCGTCTTGTTCTCGACTACGGCATTCGCGCAAGGTACTGCGGCGGACGCCAAGGCCATGCTTGAAAAGACGGTTGCGGCCATCAAAGCCGATAAGGCCAAGACGCTCGACGAGATCAACAAGGGGGAAAATGGCTTCCTTGTGGGTGACCTCTATCCTTTCTGCTTCAATCTGAGCGACGGACTCCTCGTCGCGGTCGGCAATCCCAACGTTAAGGGGTTGCTCGGCAAGGATGCGAGGACATTTAAGGACCCTACGGGCGACGTGTATGGCCCAAGGCTCTATGACGCGGCAAAAGAGGGCCAGGTCAATGAGGTCAGCTACATGTCTCCCAAGGCCGGCGCTGACAAGACGTGGGTGCCGAAGGCGAGCTTCGTTACCGCGGTCGCCGGCCTGGGATGCGGCGTCGGTTACTACAAGTAGTCCGTGCCCACACAATGCTATTGTCTCGCGTGACCGGTCAGTTCCCATGCCCTTCACTCTGCATGTGCGGTTTGCCATCGAGGCTGGTCAGTTTTGATATCCGCCTCGGGTCAATCACGTCGATCACGGGCGCGGCGGGCGCCACGCTCGCGATGCTCAGTCCACCCCAGCAAGCGGACACTGCAACCTACCCCGTTCATCGTGATGCAGCTCGATCGCGCGTCACGATCGCTCCCTCGGTGTTCTTGCTCAGTCCAATCTGCCGGGCGATGAGCCGGTACCTGACACCGGCCCGAGCCAGTTCGAGCACCTTTGGCCTTCTTGATGTCCGCTACGCTTTGCATTTTGGACTCAAGTCGGACATCGCGTGAAATGTCGGCTCTGGGTCATCTTGAGCCATCTGACCACGTCGGTGGCGCGTCAGGTATTCCTTCAACTCCGGACGGGCCCGCACGCTGGCGGCACCGCTGCAAGGTGCCATAGGGCGACCGATCTGGTCGGCTAGAGCACGTGCCGTTGATTTGGAAGCAGCTCCCTCACGCTCCCCTCTCCCGCTGAAGGGCAGGGGAATCGCATATGAATATTATGATGGTGATAATCCGTCGTCCCGGCGAAAGCCGGGACCCATTTCAGAGCAAATGCGGCGTTTTTCTTTCTCCACAATGGTGATCCTGGGAAATGGATACCGGCCTTCGCCGGTAAAGATGGAGCGGGTAACTTGCGGAATCGCCAAATACGATTGCCCTCTCCCAAAGGGGGAGAGGGTTATGAAGGGTCGGCGAGGCGAAATTCTCAGGCGGTCGCCCTTCTCAGGCGATCGCCCTCATGCGCATCTCGTCAGCCTGGCGTGCCTTCGCCGCCGCCGCCTTGGCTGCGTCGCTGGCGGCGAACATCTCGAGCGTGTCGAGCTCGGTGTCCTCTACCGGCGTCAAGGCCTGATCCATGTAGTGACGCGCCTCGGGGTCGCGCTTCAGGCGCGCGCGCACTTTTGCGTGGCGCCAGAGAAGCCGCGCGATTTGCGCCTGCTTCCATATGGTCTCGGCGACATAGCGCAGATGGAAGAGGCCGGCCGCCTCGCGCGGGAAAATGGGACGGCGGTCCCGGCGGTACTTGCGCCGCAGAATGCCGCCCTGGAGCGGATGGATATTCTCGATGGCGGAGTAGCCACGGAAGTACGCGAGGAGGAGCATCATCTTGCCGAGACTCATGCGGGTGGCCGCGACGCGCCGCATGACGCGCTCCACGTGCTCGTCCGAGTAGTACGTCTTCCAGGCGAGCTCATAGGTGCGCTCCCATTCGCTCTTGGACATGCGCGGGTGCGGCGTGGTGACGTGCTCGAGGTCGTACTTGTTCATGTCCGGGTCCATGGGCCGCCCGGCGAGGTAGAGCCGCTGGTGATCCTCGGAGCCCGGAAGCGGCGTCAGGAACATGAACTCCAGCACGTCGATCGGCAGCTCGCGCTTGATGATTTCGATGTCGCGGATGGTCGCTTCCGGCGTGTCGTTGGGAAAGCCGATGATGTAGCCGGCATAGATCGTCACCCGGTGCCGCTTCCAGGCCAGCAGCATCTTGCGATACTCGGTGATCTTGTTCTGCCGCTTCTTGGCGGCGAGCAGGCTCTCGGGATTGATGCTCTCCAGCCCCAAATAGACTCGGGTGACGCCGGCACGTGCGGCCTTGTCGATGAAGTTCGGCGTGCGATGGCACTGCATATCCGCCTGGATGATGAAGGCGATGTCGAGCTTCTCCTCTTCGCGCATGCGAATGAGGCGATCGAGGATCGCTTCCCACTCCTTGTTCCGCGCGAAATTGTCGTCGGTGATGAAGAAGCGGTTGACGCCCTGCGCCAGGTTGCGGCGCACGATCAGCTCTATTTCGTCGGCGTTGCGGTAGCGCGACTTGCGCCCCTGGACGTTGATGATCGTGCAGAAGGAGCATTGGAACGGACAGCCGCGCCCCGCATCGAAGCTCGTCACGTTTCCCATGGTGCGCTTGATCCGTGGCGACGGCAGCAGCGGTATCGGCACCGCCGAGAGGTCCGGCAGATCATTCATGAAGTTGTAAAGCGGCTTGAGCGCGCCCTTATGGGCGTCGCGCAAGACCTCCTCCAGGCGTCCTTCGGCCTCGCCCGCGAAGAGCGAGATGCCGAGGTCCATGGCTTCCTGGATGTCGGGCGGCAGCTGCGGAAGCATGGCGAGGCAGCCGGAGACGTGAAAGCCGCCGATGCAGACCTGCGTGCCGCAGGCGCGCAGGCGCCGGGCGATATCCATCGCGCGCGGAAACTGGTTCGACTGTATGCCGACGAGGCCGACCATGCCCCCGCCGTTTCGCGCGATACTCCGCGCGATACGCTCCGGCCGGATGCGCGTGTTGGTCTCGTCCAGCGCCGAGACGGTAATCTCCACGTCATCGCCAAGGACGCGCCGCTCGATGCAGTCGAGCGCGAGCCCGTGCAGGATGGCCATGGAATTCGACGGGATGATGGAGCGGAACCACTGGATCACGTAACCGTCGTCGTCGTAATGCGACGGCTTGATCAAGACGAGCTGAAAACGCTTTTTCGGCGATTGTCCGATCATAGGAGCGCACCCCCAGCTGCACTGCCTCCGGCGCTACTCTACTGAACATTCGGGGATTTTCAATCGAAATTGCGCCGCTCGACTTATGACGGCTATTACTGCGACTTCGAGCGCAACCTCGCCGTCGGGCAGGTCCCGGACACAGCCCACTGGGCTCACGAGGCCGTCTGGAGAGCAACCGAAGCGGGCGCCGAGCTGTTGACCAAGCGAGCGCCGCGCGACCCCCCCATGATTAGCTGACTGCGCCGACAGGGTGGGCGCCCCGGTGAGGGCTGCCGGCCTCGCGCGCCCGTTACGGCCCGCCGACTTCCTTGGCGAGCAATCGCACGACGTCCTTGCCCTGCCTGGCCTTGTCGCGGTTCTCCGGCGTCTCCTTTCCGAGCGGCGTGCCCGCGACGAAGCGATAGAGCTCGGCCGCCCCTTGGAACATTTCCCGGGTCATGCCGGCCGCGCCGAGGGTCTTGGAGATCTCGAGCATCTCGGGTACCCAGCGATAGGCCTTGGGCGGCATGATCGGAAACTGGCCGAGCGCCCAGTTGTAGCGGTCGAGCTGGGAGTGCCGTAGCTGCTGGTCGAGTATGCGGGCGATGCCGAGGCGCTCGGCGGCGATCAGCGCCTCGAGCCATATCGCCTGCGTGCCCTTGGTGAGGGCGCCGTAGCACATCTTGACGGCACTCGCGTCCGCGATGCCTTGGCCGATCACATGCACGACGAGCTGCGGACCTGCGAGCTGCTCGAGATCGGCGGCGCCGGGGCCCGATACGTAGAGCTCGGTCTTCGCCTTGCCGCGCGGCGGCGGGCCGATGATACCGGCGTCGAGAAAGCGCCCGCCGGCTCCCTCGACCACGTCCTTGATCGCGCGCACGGTCTCCGGCGCGATGGCGTTGCAGTCGACGATCAGCGTCCGGCGTCCGGTCGCGCGCAACCCCTCCGCGGCGTCGTGCGCGAATCGACCGCCGAGCCCGGATTCATGATCGACAGCACGACGTCGCACTCGGCGACAAGGCGCGTGACGGTGCCGACGTCGATCAATCCCGCCTCGCGCGCGAGCGCGCGGGTGCGCTCGCTGCGCTGCTCGAGCGCGGTGTATACCTCGAGGCCCTGGGCCTTGAGCTGAATCGCGACCGCCTGGCCCATGTCTCCCGGGCTCATCACGCCGACGGTCTCGA
>DASPPM010000233.1:0-10512 GCA_035625535.1 Alphaproteobacteria bacterium | reverse complement strand
CCTCTCCGACCTCGCCGCCAAGGGCGCGCGGCCCATCGTCTATACGCTCGCCCTCATACTGCCGGACTCGCTCGAATACGCCTGGCTCGAGCGCTTTGCAGAAGGCCTCAAGACCGATCAGGACGAGTTCGGCATCATCCTCGCGGGCGGCGACACGGACGCCACGCCGGGGCCGCTCACCCTTTCGCTCACCGCCGTGGGCGCCATTCCCGCGCGCCAGCGGCTCTTGCGCTCGGCGGCCGAGGCGGGAGATGCGGTCTTCGTCTCGGGCACCATCGGGGACGCGGCACTCGGCCTCAAGGCCATCCGGGGCGAGCTTCGCGGTATCAAGCAAAGCGAGCTCGATTTCCTTAAGGAGCGCTACCGGCTGCCGCGGCCGCGCTTGGCGCTCGGCCGGCGCCTGCGCGGGCTCGCGCATGCGACGATGGACATCTCGGACGGCCTGGTAGGCGATCTCGCGCACATCTGCGAGGCCTCAGGGGTGGCGGCAAGGGTCGACGCCGCGTCCGTACCGCTCTCCCCGGGCACGCGCGCAGCCCTTGCGTGCGACGGCAGCTTGATCGAGAGCGTGCTCGCGGGCGGGGACGATTACGAGCTTCTCTTTACCGCACCTCCGGAGGCGGAGGCGGCGCTCATCGCGCTCGCTCGCGAGCTTGCTCTTCCGCTAACCCGCGTCGGCGCGATCGAAGGCGGCCACGGCGTGCGCGTGCTCGACGGTGCGGGCCGCGAGATCGCTCTCGCGCGCACGGGTTACCGGCATTTCTAAAAGCCGCCCGTAGGGCTCGCGTCTGCGGCCCTCCGACGCTCGCGGCCCAGACCATCGCGGACGACTCGGCGCTTGTGACCCTGCCGCTCAACGACACGCTGGTCTTCGCCGTGGTCTCGCTCGCATCGTTCGGCTCGGACGCGCTCGAGAGCCTGGTCGCCTGGCAGGCTGAGGCTTGCGAAAGCACGGCGGTGACGGCGATCCGGCAGAGCGCGCGGGCTCCGGGGTCCCGGCAAGCGAGTTGCACGGCCGCCTGCTTTCTGGCATGGTCCGCGCCGATTCGCGGGCGCCCCCGGAACAGCGCTGTCCGACGCCGCGCGAGGGGGCCGATCCGGAGAATTTCTCCCCCGGCAACAAGGGACCAAGGCCATGAGTCTCGCTCTTCCGTTTGCCATCGCGTGCGGCGTGCTGGCGCTGCTTTACGGCCTCTTCGCGAGCCGCTCGGTGCTCGCCGCCGACCCCGGCAATGCGCGCATGCAGGAGATCGCCGGCGCCATTCAGGAAGGTGCGCGCGCCTACCTCAACCGCCAATACACCACGGTCGCCATGGTGGGCGTCGTCGTCGGCGTGTTGCTCGGCCTGCTTTTGCATTGGCATGTCGCGATCGGCTATTTCATCGGCGCGATTCTCTCCGGTGCCGCCGGCTACCTCGGCATGAACGTGTCGGTGCGCGCCAACGTGCGCACGGCGGAGGTGGCGCGTCAGGGCCTCAAGCCCGCGCTTGCGCTTGCCTTTCGCGCAGGCGCCGTGACCGGCCTGCTCGTCGTCGGGCTGGGCATCCTGGGAGTTGCCGGCTACTACGCCGTGCTGCGCCAGATCTTCGCCGGCGACGATCCGCGCCCGATCCTCGAGGCCCTGGTGGCGCTCAGCTTCGGAGCCTCGCTCATCTCCATCTTCGCCCGTCTCGGCGGCGGCATCTTCACCAAGGGCGCGGACGTGGGCGCCGATCTCGTCGGCAAGATCGAGGCCGGCATCCCGGAGGACGACCCGCGCAACCCGGCGGTGATTGCCGACAACGTGGGCGACAATGTGGGCGATTGCGCCGGCATGGCGGCGGATCTGTTCGAGACCTATGCGGTGACCACGGTGGCGACCATGCTGCTCGCCGCCATCTTCTTCACCGGCGATATCCAGCGCGTGATGATGAGCTTCCCGCTCGTGATCGGGGGCGCCTGCATCATCGCCTCCGTGATCGGCACCTTCTTCGTCCGCCTCGGCCCCTCCAACAAGATCATGGGGGCGCTCTACAAGGGCGTCATCGTCACCGCGGCGGTCTCGGCGCTCCTCATCGCCATCATCGTGTGGCAGACCTTTGGCTTCGATATGATGCTGAGCGCCGGCGGGCGTCAGTTCGCCTCGATCAATCTATTCTTTTGCGCCCTCGTGGGGCTCGCGCTCACCGGCCTTCTTGTGTGGATCACCGAGTATTACACCGGCACCGGCCACCGCCCGGTGACGAGCATCGCGGACGCCTCCACCACCGGCCACGCCACCAACATCATCCAGGGCCTCGCCGTGTCGATGGAGGCGACGGCCCTCCCGGTCTTGGCGATCTCGGCCGCCATCATCATCGCCCACCTCTTCGCCGGCCTCTTCGGCATCGCGATCGCGGCGACAACCATGCTGGCACTCGCCGGCATCATCGTGGCGCTCGACGCCTATGGTCCGGTGACCGACAACGCGGGCGGCATCGCCGAGATGGCGGACCTGCCCAAGGACGTGCGCAAGACCACGGACGCGCTCGATGCGGTCGGCAACACCACCAAGGCGGTGACCAAGGGCTACGCGATCGGTTCGGCGGGGCTGGCGGCCCTCGTGCTGTTCGCCGCCTATACCGAGGACCTGCAGCACTACTTCCCCGCGCTCGCCAAAGAGATCACGTTCCGGCTCCAGGATCCCTACGTGGTGATCGGCCTCTTCATCGGCGGGCTCCTGCCCTACCTCTTCGGCTCGCTCGGCATGCAGGCGGTGGGCCGCGCCGGCGGGCAGGTGGTGGTCGAGGTGCGGCGCCAATTCCGCGAGATCAAAGGCATCATGGAAGGCAAGGCCAAGCCCGAATACGGCGCCGCCGTCGACATGCTGACGCGCGCGGCGATCAAGGAGATGATCGCGCCCTCGCTGCTGCCGGTGCTGGCGCCCATCGTGCTGTGGCTGGTGATCTGGGGGGTCGGCGGCCGCGCGGCCGCGTTCACCTCGCTCGGCGCCATGCTGCTCGGCACCATCGTGACCGGCCTCTTCGTCGCCATCTCGATGACCTCGGGCGGCGGGGCATGGGACAACGCCAAGAAATACATCGAGGAGGGCCACCACGGCGGCAAGGGCTCGGACGCCCACAAGGCGGCCGTGACCGGCGACACGGTCGGCGACCCCTACAAGGACACCGCCGGCCCCGCCATCAATCCGATGATCAAGATCATCAATATCGTCGCGATCCTGCTGCTCGCGATCCTCGCGGCGCATTAGCGCCACCCTCGCGCCCCGCGAAAGCGCGGGCAGCGCTCGAAGGTGCGACAAGGCCCGCCACCCCCGGGCACTTCATCCCGGGGGTGACGAGAGGAGTGAGGCAGCGATCTTCGGCCTACTCCGCCGCTTGCGGCCTCTTCTCCAAGCCGAGCCGCTCGGCGACCCCGCGGCCGTAAGCGGGATCCGCCTTCGCGAAATGGCCGATCTGGCGCAGCTGGATCATCTCCGGCACGCCTTGCATGGCGGCGGCGATGTTGTCCATGAGCTGCTTCTTCTGCACGGCCGACATCAGGCGGAACAATGCGCCGACCTGGCTGTAATCGTCATTGCCCTTGCGGTGGTCGTAGCGGTCCGCCTCGCCGGAGATCGCCAGCGGCGGCTCCTTGAAGCGGTGGTCCTCGACCGGGCCGCCGAAGCTGTTGGGCTCGTAGTTGACGGCGCCGCCGCAATTATCGTCGAAGCGCATGGCACCGTCGCGGTAATAGTCGTGGACCGGACAATGCGCCTTGTTGACCGGCAGGCTCTCGTAATTCACGCCGAGGCGGTAGCGGTGCGCATCGGCATAGGAGAAGATGCGGAACTGCAGCATCTTGTCCGGGCTGTGACTGATGCCCGGCACCACGTTCGCGGGCGAGAAGGACGCCTGCTCGACCTCGGCGAAATAGTTCTCCGGATTGCGGTTGAGCTCCATCACGCCGACCTCGACCAGCGGATAGTCCTTGTGCGGCCACACCTTGGTCAGGTCGAAGGGATTGTAAGGCGTCTTGTCGGCGTCGGCCTCGGGCATGATCTGCACGCTCAAGCGCCACTTCGGGTAGTCGCCGCGCTCGATCGAGTCGAAGAGATCGCGCTGATGGCTCTCGCGGTCGCCACCGACGAGGCGCGCGCCCTCCGCGTCGGTCAAATTGGCGATGCCCTGCATGGACTTGAAATGGAACTTCACCCAGTAGCGCTCGCCCTTGGCGTTGATGAAGCTGTAGGTGTGGCTGCCGAAACCATGCATATGGCGATAGCTCTTGGGCAGGCCGCGGTCCGAAAACAGGATCGTGACCTGATGCAGGCTCTCGGGCGAGAGGGACCAGAAATCCCACATCGCCGTCGGGTTGCGCAGATTGCTCTTGGGATCGCGCTTCTGCGTGCGGATGAAGTCGGGGAATTTGTACGGATCGCGCACGAAGAAGACCGGCGTGTTGTTGCCGACCAGGTCCCAGTTGCCCTCCTCGGTGTAGAATTTCATCGCGAAGCCGCGCACGTCGCGCTCGGCATCGGCAGCGCCGCGCTCGCCGGCCACGGTCGAGAAGCGCACCAGGCACTCGGTCTTCTTTCCCACCTTGCTGAACACGGCGGCTTTCGTGTAGGCGCTGATGTCCTTGGTGACGGTCAGCGTGCCGTAAGCCGCCGAGCCCTTCGCGTGCACCACCCGTTCCGGGATGCGCTCCCGGTTGAAATGGGCGTGCTTCTCGAAAAGCTGCCAATCCTGCACGAGCAACGGCCCGCGCGGACCGGCGGTCAGGCTGTTCTGATTGTCACCGACGGGTATGCCGGCGGCCGTGGTGAGCACGGCATGCCCGGCAGTGCTGGATTTCTTCACCATGTCACACCTTCCTTTCAGCTGCGGCCCGGCGATGCGAAGCAAAGCAAAATATATTCGCTGCCTCGCTCGCGATGTGCATTGATCCAGATCAGTTGCCGCTACGAAAGTCGCAGCGGCGAGATCTCGACGCGGCGACGATGGCCCAGACGCGTCGGCCGATCCAATGAGTTGTTTTCGTCGGATAAATCGAAAAAATCGATGAAGAGTGCGGCCGCGCCGCCATCCCCCAAGCCACAAAATATCCGTGCCGGGCCCAAATACGGCGCCCGCGTGCGCCTATGCCGCTTTTTTTGGTCGATTGTTGCTAGCGATCGCGCGCACGGGGCGGTCCCCGCTGCGGCGCGCCGATCGGCGGCGCCAGGCTAATGCTTCATGAAGGGATCGCGGGCGGAGGCGTCTATGCCGTTGCCTGTGCCGATCTGGTCGATGAGCGCCTGCCACAGCTGATCGAAGACGCCGAGCGACTTGCCGTGCGTCGGCGTCGTGCGCGAGACGATGTCGACATCCTTGCCGTCCGCCTCGCCGTATTGGTGGATGGCCTTGACGACGCCCTTGTTGTCGAACTCGATCGTGACCACCTTTTGATCGAGCACGCTCGGATCGAGGAACGCGATCTTCTGGGTCTGCTTGCCGATGTAGTACCACGTGGTCTGGTCGAAGGTACTCACGCTCGACGGCGTGCCGAGGAGGGTCTGGACCTGCTCCTTGGTGAGGCTCCCCGGCTTGACCTGCTTGAGCAGCTCGGGATCGACCAAGTTGCCTTGCGTGTTGGTGCGCACGCCGCAGGCGCCGAGGCCGAGTGCCACCAGCACGGCGGCGAGGCCGAGCGTCCATGTCCTTGGACTGAAACGACGTAGGTGCGGTTGCTGCATGATCAATTGACCGCCACAGGATTTATAAGAGAGATTTCCGGCACGAAGCGCTCGCGCCCGGTCGGGGACGGAGCATCGCATCCGCTGGCGGCGCTGTCAACCCGAGGTATGACCCTCAGACTCGATGCCCTTGATAGATTGGAAGAAACGGCGCGAGCTGCGCGGCGCGGCCGAGGCGCTATATGAGCGCGCGGTGGCGCAAGCGCGGCTCCCGGTCTTCTATGCCCGTCTCAGCGTGCCCGATACGCTCGACGGCCGCTTCGATATGGTGGTGCTCCACGTCTTTCTGCTCCTCTACCGGCTGCGGCAAGAGGGCGAGCGCTCCGAGCGGCTCGCCCAAGCCCTCTTCGATGTGATGTTCGAAGACATGGACCGGAGCCTGCGCGAGATGGGCGTGGGCGATCTCGGGGTGGGACCCCGGGTCAAGGCCATGGCGAAGGCGCTTTACGGCCGCATCGCGGCCTATGAGGAAGGGCTTGCCGGCGATGATGAGATCCTCGCCGCGGCGCTCGCGCGCAATCTTTTCGGCACGGTCAGCGCAAGCCCTGAGGCGCTTTCAAGCTTGTGCGTCTACCTGCGCAACACCGCGGCCGCTCTCTCGCGCCAGCCTTATCAGGAGCTCGCGCTCGGACGTGTCGGCTTCGAAGCCCCCGCGTAAGGTCGATGTGCGGCGGTAACTCGTTGAAGCGGCGCCATATTTCGCAGAACGGCTCGATTCGGACGGGCCCTCGCGGCGCTTCCGGCGGCGGCCGAGCGGTGGACGCGATCGCCTGCGTCCAATTGATTAAGGGGCGGAGGCCCCTTATGGTAATGAGGTTGCAGGCGCTGGGCGAGGCGGTCCGGCCCCTGGCTTCTCCCGCCTGATGGCAGCCAAGATGGACAAGCATTCCCAGACCGTCGCCGAGTTCTCGCGCCTCGTGGCTGTCGATCGCCTGGAGCAGGGCGAGCTCACCGAGGCAATCGGCGCGCGCGAGGACGAGCGGCGGGCGCTCGCCGCGCGGTTCGGCCTGGTGGCGCTCGATGGCCTCGAGGCGGAGGTGACCCTGCGTCGGATCGAAAGCGGGCCGATCGTGCGCGTCGAGGGGCGCCTCTCGGCCGACGTGGTGCAAACCTGCGTGGTCTCGCTCGAGCCGGTCGCCAACCATATCGAGGAGGACTTCTCCTTGCTCTATGCGCCGGAGGGTCGTATCGGACCGCGCGGGCGGCGAGGCGAGGACAGCGGCGAGGACATGGCCGCTTGGCCCGAGCCGATCATCGAGGGCACGATCGACATCGGCGAGGCCGTCGCCCAACAGCTCGCCCTTGCGCTCGACCCCTATCCGCGCAGGCCCGGCGTCCGGCTGGAGGACGTGATCGGCGAACGCGAAGGCGTGAGCGTGGGCGAGCCCTCGCCGAGTCCCTTCGCCGTGCTGGCTGAGCTCGCCAAGCGGGGCAGGTGATGGCGCGGTATGTTCTTGCCGTTCCATCGGTTTTCAGATAATTAGGCGGGCTTTGCGGCGCCGGTCGCAGTTTTTCGCTCATAGCGTGAGAGTGTTCGGTCATGGCTGTTCCGAAGAGAAAGAAATCCAAGTCGCGTCGCGACATGCGCCGATCTCATCACGCGCTCGCGACGGCGACTTACGTCGAATGCCAGAACTGCGGTGAATTGATGCGGCCGCACCATGTCTGCCCGGCTTGCGGCCAGTACCGCGGCCGCGAGGTGGTGGGGACCGAGACGGCCTAGCCCGACGCTCCGGCTTGGAGGGAAGCGCCGCGTGATCCAACCGTTGACCATAGCGCTCGACGCGATGGGCGGCGACAGTGCCCCCAAGGTCGTGGTCAAGGGTGTGGCGCTCGCCCGCATTCGTCATCCCCAGGTGCGCTACCTGCTGTTCGGCGACGAGCGCAGGGTGGCTCCTCTCATCAGACGCAAGCCCAAGCTGCGCAAGATCATCTCGCTCGTTCACACCGAGACGGTCGTCCCCGGCGACATGAAGCCGTCCCTCGCGCTCCGCCAGGGGCGCGCCTCGAGCATGTGGGCGTCGATCGAGGCGGTTCACGACGGCCGGGCCGCGGCGGTGGTCTCCGCCGGCAACACGGGCGCCCTCATGGCGATGGCCAAGACGATCCTCGGCACGCTGCCCGGCATCGATCGCCCGGCGATCGCGGCCTATTTCCCCACGCTGCGCGGGGAAAGCGTCATGCTGGACCTCGGCGCCAATGTCGAATGCGACGCCAACAACCTGGTGCAGTTCGCCGTAATGGGCGAGGTCTTCGCGCGCACCGTGCTCGGCCTGCAGCAGCCGACCATCGGGCTCCTCAATGTCGGCGAGGAGCCGGTCAAGGGCCGCGATGCCGTCAAGGCGGCGAGCGCCATCCTGCGCGACAGCCGACTGCCGATCCGCTTCGAGGGTTTCGTCGAGGGCGACGACATCGCGGCGGGCTCGGTGGACGTCGTCGTGACCGACGGCTTCACCGGGAACATCGCGCTCAAGACCGCCGAGGGCACGGCGCACCTCTTGCGCGAGTTCGTGCGCCAGGCCTTCAAGAGCTCGCTGCTTGCCAAGCTCGGCTTCGTGCTTGCGCGCCGCGCGCTCAAGAAGATGCACGTGCGCACGGACCCGCGCCGCTACAATGGCGCCATGTTCCTCGGCCTCAACGGCATCGCGGTCAAGAGCCACGGGAGCACGGACGCGCTCGGCTTCGCCAACGCCATCGACGTCGCGATCGATCTCGCCGCAGGCGGCTTCAACGACCGTATCAAGGAAGAGTTCGGCCGCTTGAGCGCCAACCAAGACGAGAAGCCGCAAGTGGCGACCGGGTGATGCTCTTCCATTCGAGGGTCGTCGGATGCGGGGCGCATCTGCCGGAACGCATCGTCACCAACGACGAGCTCGCGCGGCGTGTCGAGACGACCGACGCGTGGATCGTCGAGCGCACGGGGATACGCCAGCGTCATATCGTCGCCGAGGGCGAGCGCACTTCCGATCTGGCGCTCGCTGCGGCGCGCCGCGCGCTCGAGAATGGCGCCGTCTCGCCGTCCGAGGTCGATCTCATCGTGCTGGCGACGACGACGCCCGATGACACCTTCCCCGCGACCGCGACCAAGGTCCAGGCGGCATTGGGGATCGACCATGGCGCCGCCTTCGACGTCCAGGCCGTATGCGCCGGATTCGTCTATGCCCTTGCGGTCGCCGACAATGCGCTGCGCTTGAACCAGGCCAAGACCGCGCTCGTGATCGGCGCCGAGACCTTCTCGCGGCTGCTCGATTGGCAGGATCGCAACACCTGTGTGCTGTTCGGCGACGGGGCGGGTGCGGTCGTGCTGCGCGCCTTCCCGGGCGCGCCCGGTGCCAAGAAGCGCTGTGTGCTCTCGACCCACCTTCACTCGGACGGCAGGCTCTACGATCTCCTCTATGTCGACGGCGGGCCGTCCTCGAGCCAGACGGTCGGACACGTGCGCATGCGCGGGCGCGAGATCTTTCGCCATGCCGTGGTCAAGCTCGCGCAGGTGGTCGAGGAGGCGCTCGAAGCCAACGGTCTCAAGGTCGCCGACATCGACTGGTTCGTGCCGCACCAGGCCAATCAGCGCATTATCGACAGCACTGCGAAGAAGCTGGGCCTCGCGGACGACAAGGTGATCAAGACCGTCGAGCGCCATGCCAACACCTCCGCCGCCTCGGTCCCGCTTGCGCTTGCGCAGGGGATCGAGGACGGCCGTATCAAGGCAGGCCAGCTCCTGCTCATCGAGGCTATCGGCGGCGGACTTACCTGGGCTGCGAGTCTCATTCGGTGGTAGCGTTGCCGCGCCAATGCCGCGCGGCCGTGAAATTGGCGCGTCAACCGGCACGCTTGAGCCATCGAATTACGTGAAATTCGCTCGGTATCCCTTTAAAATTGACCGCTTTCGGCGTCCGGGGTACCTTTGATCGGCGAGCTTGAGGGGGTATGATGACGGGCAAGACGATTACCCGGGCCGATCTCAGCGAGGCGGTCTATCAAGAGGTCGGCCTGTCGCGCAACGAATCGGCGGATCTGGTCGAGTCGGTGCTCAGGGAGATCGCCGATGCGCTGACCAAGGGCGAGACCGTCAAGGTCTCCTCCTTCGGCAGTTTCTCGGTGCGGCAAAAGGGGCAGCGCGTCGGCCGCAATCCCAAGACCGGTGAGGAGGTCCCCATCCTGCCGCGCCGCGTGCTTGTCTTCCGCGCCTCGCACGTGCTCAAGAACCGCATCAATGCGGCCTCGCGGGGGAGCGCCCCGCGGGCGCCCTGACGATGTCGGACGTGCCGGGCGCCTGGCCTGCCGAGCCGCGAGCGCCGCGGAGCGGTAAATCGACGGCGGCCTTCCGCACGATCAGCGAGGTCTCGGAAGAGCTCGATGTGCCCCAGCACGTGCTGCGTTTCTGGGAGACTAAGTTTGCCCAGGTCAAGCCGATGAAGCGCGCCGGCGGGCGGCGCTACTATCGACCCGAGGACGTAGCGCTGTTGCGCAACATCCGCGACCTGCTTTATCGCGACGGCTTCACCATCCGGGGGGCGCAGAAGCACCTGCGCGAGGGCGGGGCGAGAGGGGGTGCCGCGGCCGCCGTCCAGGCGGGGCGGGATGGTCCGCCCGCCGAGTACAGCCTCGCGCGTGGGCTCGCCAGGGGGACAGCGCCGAGGGGCGAGCCCGAGACGACAACTCCTTCGCCGCGGCTCGAGGCGGCCAAGCCGCGCGTGGCGGTGCCGGCACCCCCTGCAGCTGCCGCAAGCCCGTCCGCCGATCGCGCGGCCCTCAAGGCCGTGCTCGAGGAGCTCGAGACGCTGAGGCAGCTCGTGCGCGCGCGCCTCGGCTAGCCC
>DASPPM010000232.1:0-3537 GCA_035625535.1 Alphaproteobacteria bacterium | reverse complement strand
GGCGGAACTTGTAGCCCTTGAGCCGCCGCCCGCGCAGAGCGCTCCACAGGCGACGCTCGGCGTCGGTCATGTCGATCCGCAACTGGCGTGCTTTGCGCTCGGCCATGCGCGAGAGAATAGCACGTGCGCCGTCCGCCCCCTGACCCTCCCGTTGCTGCGCAACGGGCCCCTCCCTCTCCCGCTGACGTGGGCGAGGGGCTTAGCGCTGTCGCCGTTATTGTGTGAATCAGATAGCCCTTTGAGGGGGAGAGGGTTGCGCAGCCTTAGCGAGCGCAGCCGACCCCCGATTTAATCCGGGGTGGATGAGGGGGCGATTCCACTTCGTCGGACATTGCTCTAGACGCCGTGCGCGCCTCGACGCGGTGCCGGCGGCAGCGTCTCGTATAGCCTGCCGCCGACCGCGCGGCCGTCTTTGAGCACGAGCGTCAGCCGCTCGGGCTCCTGCAACAGCCGAATATCGGCGAGCGGATCGCCGTCGAGGACGAGGACGTCCGCCCTGCGGCCGGGCTCGAGCGCACCCGTGAGCTTGTCGAGCTTCAAGGCGCGCGCCGCGGTCCCCGTCGCCGCCTGGATCGCCTCGAGCGGCGAGAGCCCGGCGCGCACGAGATACTCGAGCTCGCGCGCGTTCGTGCCGTGGGGGAAGCGGTTGCCGAGATCGCCGCCCGCGGCGATGGGAATGCCGGCCGCGCGCGCGCGTTCGACGCTCGCGAGCCAGAGCGGCTCGTTCACCGCCATCTCCTCGCGCTGCTTGGGCAGCAAGTCGAGCTTCGCACCGAGCTCGAGCACGCTCATGAGCGTGCAGAGCGTCGGCACCAGGATGCTCGGCGAGCGCTTGAAGAGCTCGATCGCCTCCTCGTCCATGCGCGTGCCGTGCTCGACCGTGTCGACGCCCGCGCGCAGCGCGAACTTGACCGCATCGTAGGATTGCGCGTGGATCGCCACGGTGCGGCCCCAACGGTGTGCCTCCTCGATCGCGGCCCTCACCTCCTCCTCGGAGAAGGTCGTCATCCAGGTATAGGCGTAGGGGCCGACCTCCACGCCGCTTGCCGCGAGCTTGATGTTGTCGACGCCGTTCCTGATCTGCTGGCGCACCACCTTGCGGACCGCATCCGCCCCGTCGACGAGAATGCCGAGCCCGCCCCACTTGCGCTCCCACTGGGGCGGGAGCGTGTCGCCGAGGCCCCCGGTCGGGCTAATGATTTGCCCGCTCGCGACGATGCGCGGACCCGGGACCTTGCCCTGGCTCACGGCATCGCGCACCGCGACCGCGACATTGGCGATGGTGCCCACGTCGCGCACGGTGGTATAGCCCGCGGCCAGCACCTTCCCGGCATTGAGCGCTGCATTGATCGCCGCGGTCTCGACGGGAGAGCGGTCGACCTCCTCGAGGCTCTTGAAGCCGCCATAGACGAGATGGGCATGGCAATCGATGAGGCCGGGCATCAAGGTGCGGCCGCCCACGTCGACCTGGGGCACGCCGCTCTCCCGCTTCAGCGCCGACATGGGGCCCAAGGCGGCGATGTAGGCACCCGCGAGCTCGACGTAACCGTCCTCGATCGGCGCTGCGCCGAGCCCGTCGATCACGCGGCCATGGACGAGGCGCACGCGCGCGGCACCTGCCGCCAAGAGCGCCGCATCGGCTTCCTTCATCGCTCCTCCCCGCCTTGCACCTTGTCGAGCGGCGCGTGGCCTCTGCCGTCGCGCGGATCGTAGCAGTGCCGCGCGGCCGCCCACAACGCGGCAGAGCCGGAAACCGCGTTGCCTCGCACGAAGAGGCCGCACGTTCCCTCTCTACGATCCCGCGCGCCGCATATGAGGATGTCGATCGCCGCCCTGATCTTCTCGGCCAACATGCGGTCGCGACCGCCGTGGCCCTCCTCTCAGGTGATTACCGCGTCAGGACACACGGCTGCGTTTCTCCGCCCTCAGATATCTTCGGGCCGGAGCCCTGTCCGCTTGGCGATGCGTGCAAGCATGCGCGGCCCTATTTCCTCCTGATCATGGAAGGCAAAGATCACGTCGGGCCATCCGTCCCGGGCCAAGACGCGGTGCGAGCCACTCTGCCTCTTCACGGTCCACCCAATTCTCTCGAGCGCAGCCAACACCCGAGCGGCCTTGCTGGAACCCCATCGGCTCATGCCGCGGTAAAGAGCGCTGCGAGCTCGGGCACGGCTTCGCCGTGCTCGACCCGATCGGCCAGCACCCTAAGCGCCAATGCCTCGGCTCTTGCTACCGCTTCGGCGCGGGTGGCGCCGTAGGTCATGACGCCTGGGAGGGCGACGACCTCAGCGATCCAGCGCCCGTCCTCCTCCCGCTCGGCCTCAACCTTCAACATGGTGCGAACACCTTTCATGGCTTTGTGCGACGGCAGGTTCATTGAAATGGCTATAACCGCCCCAGCGAGGATATCACACCTAATGCTTTTCGTCGGCACATCGCTCATTCCGACGTCTCCGACCCCGCTTCCCCCGTCAGGCGCGCTGCCGGCCGGCTGACCCCCGTCAGTCGCATTGCACCCCAGCAGGCCTTCTGCCACAGTGGGACGGGGAGGTGACGATGCCCGAGGGCGGCTCCATTCGACGCGTTCCCGGCTATTGCGCGCTCTGCCGCTCGCGCTGCGGCTGCATCTCCGTGGTCGAGGACGGCCGCTTGGTCGCGGTCGAGTCCGACCCGAGCCATCCGACGGGGGGTGCGCTTTGCGCCAAGGGGCGCGCGGCACCCGATCTCGTCTATAGCCCCGAGCGCCTGCTTTATCCGCTGAAGCGCACGCGGCCCAAGGGGGACGCGGACCCCGGCTGGCAGCGCATCGGCTGGGAGGAGGCGCTCGTGCTGACCGCGCGCGAGCTTCGCCGCTTGAGCCAGGAGAGCGGTGCCGAGAGTGTCGCCTTCGGCGTGAGCACGCCGAGTGCCACTGCACTTTCGGACAGCATCCTCTGGATCGAGCGGCTCATCAACGCCTTCGGCAGCCCGAACTGGGTCTACGCCACCGAGCTCTGCAACTGGCACAAGGACCACGCGCGCGCCTTCACCTTCGGCGTTGGCGTCACCGCACCCGATTTCGAGCGTACCAGCTGCGTGCTTCTGTGGGGGCACAATCCGAGCACCTCCTGGCTCACCCATGCGAGCAAGGCCGCCCAGGCGAAAGCGCGCGGCGCCAAGCTCATCGTCGTCGATCCGCGCCAAGCCGGGCTCGCGAACAAGGCCGATCTCTGGCTCCGCGTGCGGCCGGGAAGCGACGGCGCCTTGGCGCTAGCCGTCGCCAACGTGATGATCGAGGAGGGCTGGTACGACCGCGACTTCATGCGCGACTGGAGCAACGGCCCGCTCCTCGTGCATCCGGAGAGCGGACGCTTCCTCAGCGCAGCCGACTTAGCACCGGGCGGCGGCAGCAGCCACCTCGTTGCCTGGGACGAAGCGGCCGAGCGCCCCCTCCTCTACGATCCCGCGCGCGGCGCCTATATGGATGACGGCGCGCACCCGGCCCTTTTCGGCCGCCGTACGGTCGAGACCAAGGCAGGCCCGCGCGTCGCCGCCACC
>DASPPM010000231.1:0-10088 GCA_035625535.1 Alphaproteobacteria bacterium | reverse complement strand
ATATCCGACGAAGCGGAATCGCCCCCTCACCCAGCTTTGCCTAAGCTCGCTACGCTCGCTAAGGCTGCGCAACCCTCTCCCCCTCGAAGGGGGAGAGGGTAGGGTGAGGGGGCTGCTTCCACCGAAATGGATTCCGCTCTAGCGCTCTCTCATGCCACTTTCGCGCGTCCTTCCGTGAGCCGCAGGACTGATTTGGCGTCAATTGCGGGCAGCCTTGAAATGCGATAACCAAACGCCGAGGCGGGGAGGGGGAGCGGAATGCCGAGAGCGAAGGGTCGAGCGGGAACGAAGGTCCCAAGTGAGCGCGTGCTCGCGGCACAGAAGCGCCGGCTCGAGGAGCGCGGGGTGAGATACTGTCTTGCCGCCTACGTCGACGTGCACGGCATTCCCAAGGCGAAGAGCGTCCCCATCGCCCACTTCGAGCGCATGATGCGCGGCTCCGAGCTCTTCACCGGTGCGGCCCTCGACGGCCTGGGCCAGGCCCCCAACGACGACGAGCTCGCGATCCATCCGGATGCAAATGCCGTGACCATCCTGCCGTGGCGGCCGGAGGTCGCCTGGGCGCCCGGCAATCTCCGTTATCACGAGGAGCCGTGGCCGATGTGCTCGCGCAACGTGCTCAAGCGGCAGATCGACCGCCTGGCGCAGCACGGACTCGTCTTCAACCTCGGCGTCGAATGCGAGATCTTCCTGGTGCGGCGCGAGGGCGAGACCGTGCGCCCGGCCAATCCGCTCGACGTGCTGCCGAAAGCCGCCTATGACGTGACCGGCATGCTCGAGAACATGCCCTGGCTCGACGAGGTGGTCGGCTACATGAACGGCCTCGGCTGGGAGGTGCATTCCTTCGACCACGAGGACGCCAACAGCCAGTTCGAGTTCGACTTCGCTTATGCGGACGTGCTCACCATGGCCGACCGCTTCACCCTCTGGCGCCTGATGATGAAGGAGACGGCGCGCCGCCGCGGCTGGGAGGCGACCTTCATGGCCAAGCCCTACGCCGACCGCACGGGAAGCGGCGCCCACTTCAACATGTCGATGAGCGATGCACTGAGCGGCAGGAACGTGTTCGGCGACGCCTCCGACCGGCGCGGCTGCGGGCTGTCGCGCACGGCCTACCAGTTCCTCGCCGGCGTGCTCCGGCACGCGCCCGCCATCGTCGCGGTCACCTGCCCGACGGTCAATTCCTACAAGCGCCTGATCAAGACCGGCTCGATGACGGGCTATACCTGGGCGCCCATCTACATCTCCTACGGCGGCAACAACCGCACCCACATGATGCGCGTGCCGATGCTGCGCCCGCACGTGGAGGGCCGAGGCAAGCGCCACAAGGGCGTCTATCTCTCGGGCGCGCGCGTCGAGTGCCGCGCGGTCGATCCGACGATGAACCCCTATCTCGCCGCGGCCATGGTGCTGGGCGCGGGGTTGGACGGCATCGAGCAGAAGCTCGATCCGGGCGAGCCGGACGACGTCAACATGTACGAGCTGAGCGAGGCCGAGCTCGCGGCGCGCGGCGTTAGAAGCCTGCCGCGCACGCTTCTCGAGGCGGTCGAGGCGTTCGCCGCCGACCCGCTCGCCAAGCAAGTCTTCGGCGACGATCTCCGGCGCGCCTACGTCGAGCTCAAGGAGCGCGAGTGGTGGAGCTACCACAACGCGGTCTCGAAGTGGGAGATCGACGCCTATCTCTCGAAGTTCTGAGGCGAGGATGGTCGAGAACCTGTTCGACCCGGCGCATTACAGGAACGTCCGCCTGCCGCAGCTCGAGGCCGAGACGCTGCCGCCCTGGTGCTACACCTCGGAAGCCTTTTACGCGCGCGAGGTCGAGCGCGTGTTCAAGAAGAGCTGGAACTTCATCGGCCGGCTCGACGAGGTGGCGCAGCCGGGCGATTATATGAGCTTCGTGCTCATGGGCGAGCCCCTCCTCATCGTGCGCGACAAGGCGGGCCTGGTTCGCGCCTTCGCCAATACCTGCCGGCACCGCGGCACGCGTCTCGTCGAGGGGAGCGGCAACCGTCCTGTGATCAGCTGTCCCTACCACGGCTGGGCCTACGGGCTCGACGGCAAGCTGATCGCGACACCGGGCATGGAGGAGACCGTCAACTTCGAGCGCAAGGACTACGGCCTCCTCCCCATCCGCCTCGAGAGCTGGGAGGGCTTCATCTTCGTGAACTTCGACGCGGGTGCGGGAAGCCTCGCCGAGCAGCTCGGCGATCTGCCAGCACTGCTCGCCTCCTACAACATGGGGGAGATGGTGTGCGTGCGCCGGCGCGAATACGAGCTCGCCTGCAACTGGAAGATCTATCTCGAGAACGCGATGGAGGACTACCACACGCCCACGGTGCACAAGCAATCGATCGGCAAGCAGCTGACGGAGAGGCTCGAAAGCAAGGGCGACTGGCGCGGCACGCACCTCCCGGCGGCCGAGACGATCGCCCTCCTGCCGGAAGACAAGGCGAGCGCCTTGCCGCAGATTCCGACGCTCGAAGGCCTGGCGGCGCAGGGCACCTACTTCCTGGCGCTCTTCCCCTCCACCTTCTTCGCGACCGCCCATGACTGCATGTGGTGGCTGCAGGAATTCCCGCTCGGGCCGAAGCGGACCAAGGTGGTCATCGGCTCCTGCTTCCCCCGCACGACGGTCGCGCGCGGCGATTTCGCGGAGAAGGTCGAGAAATACTACCGCCGCTGGGACACCTCGCTGCCCGAGGACAACGCCATCTCCGAGCTGCAGCAGATCGGCCTCGGCTCCTCTCTCAGCCGGCCCGGCCGGCTCTCCTCCCGCGAGCCGGTGGTGCACGACATCGCCAACTGGCTCCTCGACCGCGTGCTGGATTAGGCGTGATCCGGCCGAGCGGAAACGTTCGTCTCAGCGGCAAATAATCGTCATTGCGAGCGAAGCGAAGCAATCCAGGATGCATGTGCAAAACTTTTTCTGGATTGCTTCGGCGCCCTTCGGGCGCCTCGCAATGACGAGCGTTTTCCCGATGTCGTGAATTCCAGAGCCAGGACCCTAGCGCCGCTCCGGCCCCGCTCACACGACGAGGGTGTCCTCGACGGACCACTCGATGACGACCGCTTCCGAAAGCGCGGGCGTGTCGATGCCCGAGCGGTGCTGCTGCTTGAGGGTGATGGCGGCGGCGAATTCGGTCTCGAGCAGGTAGCGGTGCATCTCGCCGACGAAGGTGACCTCGCGGACGACCGCCGAGATACGGTTGAGGTTGGGCGCGCGCGCCTCGCCGCCGCGCCGCGCGAAGAGCATCTTCTCCGGGCGCACCGCGAGCACCACCGCGGCGCCCGGCGGCAAGGCGCCGTCGGCGGCCGCGCGCACGATGGTATTTCCGAGCCTGACGACGAGCGCCTTCTCCTCGCTGCCGGCGACGGTACCGTGGAGGAAGTTCGATTCACCCACGAAGGCGGCGACGAAACGATTGGCCGGGCGGTCGTAGAGCTCGGCGGGAGTGCCGAGCTGCTCGATGCGGCCCAGGTTCATCACGGCGATGCGGTCGGACATCACCAGCGCCTCGCGCTGGTCGTGCGTGACGTAGATGAAGGTGATGCCGAGCTGGCGGTGGAGGCGCTTGATCTCGAGCTGGAGGTCCTCGCGCAGCTGCTTGTCGAGGGCGCTCAACGGCTCGTCCATCAGGAGCACGCGCGGATTGAAGATGATGGCGCGTGCAAGCGCCACGCGCTGCTGCTGGCCGCCCGAGAGCTGCTGCGGATAGCGCGTCTCGAGCCCGGCGAGCTGCACGGTCTCGAGCACCTCGGCCACGCGTCCCGCGATCGCCTGCTTGTCCACCCCGCGCTGCCTGAGCGCGAAGCCGACGTTCTCCATGACCGTCATGTGCGGAAAGAGCGCATAGTTCTGGAAGACCATGCCGATGTTGCGGCGATAGGGTGGGGTATGAACGATCGGCTGCGCGTCGATGTAGATCTCGCCGCTCGTCGGGAACTCGAAGCCGGCGATCATCATGAGCGTCGTCGTCTTGCCCGAGCCGCTCGGCCCCAAGAGCGTGATGAACTCGCCCGGCTCCATCGCCAGGCTCAAGTCGCTGACCGCCGCGACCGCGCCGAAGCGCTTGTCGAGGCGGTCGAGCACGACCGCCGCCCCCGATACGGCCCGCGCGCCCGGATTGGGTTTCGAGGTCTCCACCCTGCCGCCTGTCCCGCTTCGCTGTTTCGCGCAACAATAGACGAAGTGCCGCGGCAGCGTCATCCGTAAACGCGGCGGCCGCACGGCCCGATTGACGCCGAGGCCCGCGGCGCTATCCTCGATGCGGCGGAGCGGCGGGGGAGGGGGAAGGCGCCTGGCACTGCCGCTCCGTGAGGGTTGGGGAAAGGGAGGCAATGGCTTCCGCGCTCGAGAACGCCCGGCGCGCTGCCGCCCATCGCAGCCGGAGGGAGCTCAGTGCCTTCGCGCTCGTGCTGCCGCTCCTCCTCTATCTCGGCGTGTTCTACGCCTATCCGGTCGCGGCGATGATGTTCCGCAGCGTGCACGAGCCGCACTGGACCGCAGACAATTTCGCGCAGATCTTCGCGCAGCCGGTCTACCTTGAGGTGCTCTGGCTCACGCTGCGCATCGCCCTCGTCGTGACCGCGGCCTGCCTCGTGCTCGGCTATCCCGTCGCCTACGTTCTGGCGCGCGTCGACCGCGCGAAGTCGAACCTGCTCATGATCCTCGTGCTCGTCCCCTTCTGGAGCAGCATTCTCGTGCGCACCTACGCCTGGATGGTGCTGCTCGGCCGCGAGGGCATCGTCAATCAGTTCCTGCTTTGGCTCGGGGTGATCGAGGAGCCGCTGCGCCTCCTCAATACGACTTTCGCGGTCTATGTCGCCATGGTGCACGTGCTGCTGCCGTTCATGATCCTGCCTCTCTATGGGGTGATGCGCGGGCTCGACGAGAACCTCCTGCGCGCGGCCCAGGGCCTCGGCGCCAGGCCGCTCGGCGTCTTCCGCCAAGTCGTTCTGCCGCTCTCGCTCCCCGGCATCTCGGCGGGCTGCCTCCTCGTCTTCATCCTGGCACTCGGCTTCTTCATCACGCCGGCACTTGTCGGGGGGCCCCGGGACCTCATGATCGCCGTGCTCATCCAGCAGCAGGTCGATCTCCTGAATTGGCCCTTCGCCTCGGCCCTCGCGGTGGTGCTGCTCGCGGCGGCCCTCATCGTCTTCGCGGTCTTCGTGCGCACGCTCGCCGTCGAGCGCGCTCTTGAGGGTGCCAGGACATGAGGCGCCGGCTCAAGCCCATGGCTGCGCGGCGCCGCGTGCCGCGCTCGCTCGGCGCGTTCGTCGCCGTGGTCCTCCTCTACTTGATCTTCCCCATCCTCGTCATCATTCCGCTCTCGCTCTCGTCCGCACTCTATCTGAGCTTCCCGCCGCCGGGCTTGAGCCTGCAGTGGTATCGCAACTTCTTCGGCCGCGCGGATTGGCTGGATGCCGCCTGGCTCAGCATCTGGATCGGCTTGACCGTCATGGTGCTGGCGACCTGCCTCGGCACGCCGGCCGCGATCGGACTGGTGCGCGGGCGCTTCCCGGGCAGGAAGGCGATCAACGCCTTCATTCTTTCGCCGCTGATCGCACCCGTCATCATCGTAGCGATCGGGGTCTATTTCTTCTATGCGCGCATCGGGCTCGTGGGCAATCCGCTCGCCCTGATCCTCGCGCACACGGCACTCGCGGTCCCCTTCGTCGTCATCAACGTCTCCGCGACGCTCTACGGCTTCGACCTGCGGCTAGAGCAGGCAGCGCTCAATCTCGGGGCCACGCCGTGGCGCGCCTTCTGGCAGGTCATGCTGCCGATCATCCGGCCCGGCGTGCTGGCGGGCGCGGTGTTCGCCTTCATCTCCTCCTTCGACGAGCTGATCGTGGCCCTCTTCGTCTCGGGCTCGACGGCGGTGACGCTGCCGCGCAAGATGTGGCAGAGCATCCGCTTCGAGATCGATCCCACCATCGCCGCGGTCTCCACCTTGCTCATTCTTTTCACCGGCGTCCTCTTCCTCACCGCCGAGCTCTTGCGCCGCCGCTCCGAGCGCTTGCGGACGTCTCGAGGCGTCCCCGCCGGCGGCTAGGATGGGGAATCCTGCCGACCCCCTTCCGTTGGCGCGGCGAAAGGTATTTGATAGGCGTCTGACATGCCGGGGAAGCTTGCTCGCAACAAGGGGAGAAGAACCATGCGTGAAGATCGGGACTTCGTGCATCATCTGCTGTCGCTCGCGGTCAAGTCTCCGCAGGCGATGGAGTGGGGCCGCCGCGAATTCCTGCGCACGGCCGCGCAGATGGCGCTCGGTGCCGGCGCCTTTGCCGGGCTCGGCCGCGTCTTCGCCGCAGAGCCCGCACTCGCCGCCGACGAGGCGGTCATGCTGCCGGAGATCAAGACCATCCCCGAGAAGCTCAAGGGCAAGGGCACCGTGCGCGTCTGCTCCTACGGCGGCGCCTTCCAGCAGGCCCAGCGCAAGGCCTACTTCGAGCCCTTCGAGCGGCTCTCGGGCATCAAGGTGATCGAGGCCGAAGGGCCCGACGTGGCCAAGGTCAAGGCCATGGTCGACACCAAGAACGTCGAATGGGACGTGGCGGAGTTCGACGTCGCCGACATCATCAACTTGGAGCGCAAAGGCGATTATTGGGAGCCGATCGACTATTCCCTCGTCGACACCGCCAACATCGATGCGCCGTTCCGCTACAAATACTCGCTCGCCATGCTCCCCTATGCCCAGGTTTGCGCCTATCGCACCGATGCCTTCAAGGGCGCCAAGCCCGACGGTTGGGCGGATTTCTGGGACACCAAGAAATTCCCCGGCGGGCGCACCATGCCGGCGGGCTCAGGCGGGCTGGCGCCCGACCTCGAATCGGCGACCATGGCGACGGGGGTCGCCATGGACAAGATCTACCCCATCGACATCGACAAGGCCTATGCCAGCCTCGGCAAGATCAAGCCCGCGGTGGTCAAGTGGTGGGAGGCGGGTGCGATCCCGGCGCAGCTCCTGAACGACAAGGAGGTGACGATGGGGATCGCCTGGAACGGCCGCATCGCCGCCATCCAGGCCAAGGGGGCGCCCGTCGACATCGCCTGGCGCCAGGGCGCCTTGCGCACCGACGTGTGGGGCGTGCCCAAGGGTGCCGCCAACAAGGAGAACGCGATGAAGTTCACCGCCTTCATCACGCTTCCCCTCTCGCAAGCGCGGCTCTCGATGCTGATCCCCTACGGCTTCGTCAACAACAAGGCCGTCGATTACCTGCCGGCGGAGCGGCTCAAGGTCCTGCCCACCTCGCCCGAGATCAAGAAGCAGCTCTACATCTACAATTCGCAATGGTGGGCCGACAACCGCGACAAGGTGATCTCGCGCTGGGCGAGCTTCCTGCTCTCTTAGGCGGCGGCAAGCCGCGGCAGACTGAGGAGGCCGCGGCAAGGCGTGGGTGATGGCACTTCACTTCGAGAGAAGCGAGTTCGCCGCGCGGATTGCGCGCGCGCGCGCGGCGTTGCGCGAGGCCGATCTTGCCGCTCTCCTGATCTTCGCGCAGGAGAGCCATTATTACCTGACCGGCTTCGACACGAGCGGCTTCGTCTTCTTCCAGTGCGCGGTTCTCACCCAAGCCGAAGGGCCGATCACCCTCCTCACCCGCCGCCCCGATCTCGAGCAGGCGCGGCGCACCTCCGTCATCGAGGACGTGCGCATCTGGTATGACGAGGAAGGTGCCGACCCGACGCGCGAGCTCAAGGACATCCTCGCGGAGAAGGGGCTCGAGGGAAGCCGCATCGGCATCGAGCTCAACACCTTCGGGCTCACCGGCCTCAATCACGAGCGCGTGCGATTGAGGCTCGAGGGCTGGTGCGAGCTGGTCGACGCCTCCAACCTCGTACGCGGCCTCCGGCTCACCAAGTCCGCGGCCGAGCTCGCCTACGTGCGCAAGGCGGCGACTCTCGCGGATGAGGCGCTCGTCGCCATGCTGGGTGCCGCGGGACCGGGCGCCTTCGAGGGTGCGATTGCCGCCGCGGGGGCCTCCGCCATTCTCGCGGGCGGCGGCGACCCCCCGCCCTCCGGTCCCGTGCTCGGCTCGGGCGAGAGGGCGCTCCTCGTGCGCAGCTCGACCGGCTACCGCACGCTCGACCCGGTCGATCAGCTCACGCTCGAGTTCGCCGCCAGCTACCGCCACTACTGCGCCTGCCTGATGCGCACGGTCGCGATCGGCAAAGACAAGCCGCGGCAGCGCGAGATGTACGAGGCGACGCGCGCGGCCCTCGCGGCGATGACCGAGGCCGCCCGCCCCGGCCGTCCGCTCGGCGAGATCGACGATGCCCACCGCCGCGTCTTCGACAAGGCCGGCTTCGGCGAGGCAAGGCTTGCCGCCTGCGGCTATTCGCTCGGCGCCACCTTCAGGCCGTCCTGGATGGACGTTCCGCCCATGATCTACTCCGGCAACCCGACGCCGATGCAGCCAGGCATGGTGCTCTTCCTGCACGCCATTCTGGTCGATGCACGGCACGACCTCGCGATGTCGCTCGGCCACACGATCGCCTTGAGCGAGCGCGGGGCGGAGGTGCTCAGCAAGCTCGAGCCGGAATACCGCCTGTGCATGTAGACTCCCGCTCGGAGCCGCGGTACGCCCGCGCGAAACGCTTTCGCCCCCAAGGGAGGAATGGAAAATGACCAATGTCTATAAGGAGAAGCAGTACGCGATCGATTGGCTCCAGGAGAATGCCAAGCGCTTCTCCGATTGGCACGTGAGGATCTGGAACTATGCCGAGCCGGCCTGGCGCGAGTACCGCTCCGCCAAGGCCTATTGCGATCTCCTGCGCGCCGAGGGCTTCGAGGTCGAGGAGGGCTCGGGCGAGATGCCGACGGCCTTCGCGGCGCGCTGGGGCAAGGGTGGGCCCGTGCTCGGCACCTATGCCGAATACGACGCGGTGCCGGGCAATTCGCAGCAGGTGGTGACGCACCAGGCGCCGCGCGCGGGCCTGCACCCGTGGGCGGCGGGCCATACGGACCCCCATTCCGCCCTCGGCACAGTGGCACTCGCGGGCGTGCTCGCGACCAAGGCGGCGATGGAGAAGTTCAAGATCAAGGGCACCCTCAAGATCTTCGGCGAGCCGGCCGAGAAGGTGTGCGGCTCGAAGCCGGTGCATGCGGCAAAGGGCTATTTCGACGGCAGCGACGCCTTCATCGCCTACCACCCGCATTTCGGCAACACCGCCATCTGGGACACCCACTGCGGCTCCTACTGGAGCGTCGTCATCAGCTTCGAGACGCCCAAGCCCGAGACCTGGATCGACAAGAGCCTGGTGCCGTGGAGCCACACCTCGCACGCAGCGGCGCGCTGCCCGGGTGCGATCGACGCGCTCTGCCTCATGTACACGATGACGAAATATACCAAGGAGGCGATGTTCCCGCACACGGGGACCTGGACGCTCAACGAGTTCGTCCTGGTGGGGGGCGATGCGACCTCGGACAACCTGCCGCCGCGCTTCAGCCAGATCCAATATGCCTGGCGCTCGCCCGACCTCGGCATCCAGCAGCAGATCTACCAGGTGATCGAGAACAACGCGCGCCACGCCGCCGCGGCGACAGGCTGCCAGGCCTCGGTGCGCTGGGTCACCAAGACGCGCGTCGGGCTCGCCAATCATGCGATGGCCGACCTCACTTTCCAGAACATGGAGCTCGTGGGCGCCCCCAAGTTCGACGAGAGGGCGCGCGCCTTCGCGCGGGAGATCCAGGTCAATCTCGGCTTGAAGCCGATGAAGAGCCCCTTCCTCGAGGATGCCGAGCGGCTCATGTCGCCCAAGGAGTACGAGGTGCGGCTGCGGCGCGCGCTGCCGGAGTGGCAGAAGTGCTTCACCTCGGACGATTACGTCGATTACACCTGGCACGCGCCGACCGTGCGCGTCTTCACCATGCGGCCGCGCCTGCGGCCGCCGAGTGCGGGCTACGAGTATCCCGCCTGGGCCACGAACGCGCTCGGCGGCTTTCCGCCCGCGATCGATCCGGGCATTCTGCTCGGCGCCAAGACCATCGCCGCGACCTTCCTCGACCTCTATACCCGGCCCGATGCGCTCAAGGGTGCCAAGGACGAGTTCAAGGAGCGCACGGGCGGCGGCGTCGGCGGCT
>DASPPM010000230.1:0-25623 GCA_035625535.1 Alphaproteobacteria bacterium | reverse complement strand
GGTGAGCCACATGGAGCGCACCGGCCTCGACGCCATGCCGATCGTCGGCCTCTTGAGCTTCCTCATCGGCGTGGTGATCGCCTATCAGGGGGCGGACCAGCTGAGAAAATTCGGCGCCGAGGTCTTCGTCGTCAACCTCCTCGGCATCTCGATCTTGCGCGAGATGGGCATTCTGCTGACCGCGATCATCGTGGCCGGCCGTTCGGGCAGCGCGTTCACCGCCGAGATCGGCACCATGAGGGTGAACGAGGAGGTCGACGCGATGATCACGCTCGGCCTCGATCCCATCGAGGTGCTGGTGCTGCCGCGCACGCTTGCGCTCGTGTTGACCCTGCCGCTGCTCACTTTCTACGCCGACATCATGGGCCTCGCCGGCGGCTGCCTCATGGCCATCTCCACGCTCGACCTCACTATCGCCCAGTTCCTCAAGCAGCTGCAGACCTCCGTCGCGATCGAGCATTTCTGGGTCGGCATGTACAAGTCGCCCGTGTTCGCCTTCGTGATCGCCATGATCGGCTGTTATGAGGGCCTCAACGTCGAGCGCAGCGCCGAAAGCGTCGGGCGGCAGACGACCAAGTCGGTGGTCGAGGCGATCTTTCTCGTCATCGTGCTGGATGCGGTCTTCTCGATCTTCTTCACCAAGATCGAATATTGAGCCGCGATCGCATGGCGCACACATCCCCCTCGTCCGACCCGCAAAGAGAGAGGCACTCGGCGCCGCCGCGGGAGAGCGCCCGGCTCCGCGCGGAAGCACCCGTCATCCGCGTTCAGGGCCTCGTCAACCGTTTCGGCAACCAGATCGTCCACGACCATCTCGACCTCGAGGTCCGGCGCGGCGAGGTGCTCGGCGTCGTCGGCGGCTCGGGGACCGGCAAATCCGTCCTCCTGCGCACCATCGTCGGCCTCAACCGGCCGGCGGCCGGGCGCATCGAGGTGCTCGGCGAGGAGCCGGCGAAGCTCGACGATGCCGGCAAGCACGCGCTCGAGCAGCGTTGGGGCGTGCTCTTCCAGGACGGCGCGCTTTTCAGCTCGCTCACCGTCACCCAGAACATCGCCGTTCCGCTCAAGGAGCACACCGAGTTGCCGCCTCGGCTCATCGAGGAGATCGCGGCCGTCAAGATCGACATGGTGGGGCTGCCGCAGGACGCAGGGGCCAAGTTTCCCTCCCAGCTCTCGGGCGGCATGCGCAAGCGCGCGGGCCTGGCACGGGCCTTGGCCCTCGATCCCGAGATACTCTTCCTCGACGAGCCGACCTCCGGTCTCGACCCCATCGCCGCAGCCGGCTTCGACCAGCTCGTGCGCGCGCTCCAGCAAAGCCTCAACCTCACGGTCTTCCTGGTCACCCACGATCTGGACAGCCTCGTGGCGATCTGCGACCGTATAGCCGTGCTCGTCGACAAGAAGGTGCTCGTGGGCAGCCTCGATGAGCTGCTCGAGAATACCCATCCCTGGGTGCAAAGCTATTTTCACGGGCCGCGAGGCCGCGCGGCACTTCACGAATAAGGGACTTGGATGGAAACCAGAGCCAGCTATCTGATCGTCGGCAGCTTCGTGCTTGCGCTCGTCGGCGGGATATTCCTCTTCGCGATCTGGCTTACCGCGACTCCAAGCCCCCATAAGACCAAGCTCTACCATGTCGACTTCCGGGACGCGGTGACCGGGCTCCAGGAAGCGGCCCGCGTGCTCTACCGCGGCATTCCGGTGGGCTCGGTTACGCACATCGGGATCGATCCCGAGGACGTCGAGGAGATCCAGGTGACCATCGAGGTCGATGCCGATACCCCGATCAAGGAGGACTCGGTTGCCTCGCTCGGCTTCCAGGGCCTGACCTTCGTCGCCTACGTGCAGCTCGAGGGCGGCACCAAGGAAGCGCCCCCGCTGCTCCCCAAGCCCGGCAGGAAGATCGCCACCATCAAGTCGCGCTCGTCGCCGCTCCAGCGCGTATTCAACTCGGCACCCGAGCTCCTCGACCGGATCAATCAGCTGGTCGAGCGCACGACCAAGCTCTTGAGCGAGGAGAACATCAAGGCCTTCGACGATTCCCTCGCCAACCTCGACACGATGACGGCGACTTTCGCCGGCAAGAGCAAGCAGATCGCGGGCCTCATCGACGACAGCGCCGCGGCCGTGCATTCGCTCGATACGCTCGCCAAGAACCTCAATAGCGAGAGCGCGCAGCTCACGGGCGAGCTCAAGCCGACGATCGTCGAGCTGCGCAAGACGAGCGAGTCGTTTGGCACGCTCGCCACCGATCTCAATGCGGTGGTGGAGGAGAATCGCGGGCCGCTCAAGGATTTCAGCGCGCATGGCCTGTATGAACTGACCGAATTCATCGCCCAGGCACGCATAGCGGCCGAGGCCATAACGCGGCTCGCCAACAAGCTCGAGGAGAACCCCTCGGAGCTCCTCTTGGGCGGCCAGCAGCAAAGCGGGGTGAAAGCGCGATGAAGAATGCACTATTGCGTGGCCCCGCCGGCCAATGGGCGTGCCTCACAGCAGCACTCGTCCTCCTCGGCGGCTGCACGCTTCTCGCCGGCGGTGGCCCGCCTCCGCGCCTCTTCACCCCTCATCCCAAGACCACCTTCGACAGCGACCTGCCCAAGGCCAGTTGGCAGCTCGTGATCGATCCCCCGTCGGCGCCGGCGAGCCTCGATACCGTGCGCATCGCCGTGCAGAAGACCCCGCTCGAGCTCGATTATTATGAGCGCGCCGCTTGGGCCGACCGCGTGCCCGCGATGGTGCAGGCGCTCCTCGTCGCCTCCTTCGAGAATACCGGCAAGATCGTCGGCGTCGGCCCCGAATCCGCCAGCTTTCGCGCCGATTTCGAGCTCAAGAGCGAAATCCGCGACTTCGAGGTCGTGCCCGACGCGGGCCATCCCTCGGCCCGCGTGCGCCTCATCTCCAAGCTCATCAAGATGCCCGCGCGCGTCATCGTCTCGGACAACACCTGCGACTACACAGAGGCCGCGGCGAACGACGCGCTCGAGGCGATCGTGGAGGCGTACAACAGCGCGCTCGGCCGCTGCATGCGCCGCATCGTCGAATGGACGCTGAGGACCGGGGGCAAGGAAAGGCCGGCACAGTGAGCCGCCCGCACTCGTAGCGGCCGAGGGCCCCGCTCATGACGATCGACCTCGCCCGCGCCCGGCGGGAGACGCCCGGCACGGCCGAAGTGATCCACCTCAACAACGCGGGTGCGGCGCTCATGCCGCGCCCGGTGATCAAGGCCCTCGTCGACCATATCGAGCTCGAGAGCCGCATCGGCGGCTACGAGGCCGCGGAGCGGGAGAGCGCCAGGATCGAGCACACTTACGGTGCGCTCGCCCGCCTCCTCAACTGCGGGCGCGACGAGATCGCGGTCGTTGAGAACGCGACGCGGGCCTGGGACATGGGTTTCTACGCCCTCTCCTTCGGTCCGGGCGACCGCATCCTGACCGCGGCCGCCGAATATGCGAGCAACGTGATCCCCTTCCTGCAGGTGACAGAGCGCACCGGTGCCACGCTCGAGGTCGTGCCGAACGACGAGAGCGGCCAGCTCTCCCTCGCCGCCCTCGAGCGCCTGATGGACGAGCGCGTCAGGCTCATCGCGGTCACCCACGTGCCGACCAACGGCGGACTGGTCAATCCGGCGGCCGCCATCGGAAAGCTGGCCAAGGCCTGGGGCGTGCCGTTCCTCCTCGATGCCTGTCAATCGGCGGGCCAGATGCCGCTCGACGTCGAGGCGATCGGCTGCGACATGGCCTCCGCCACCGGGCGCAAGTTCCTGCGCGGACCGCGCGGCATCGGCTTCCTTTACGTGCGCAAGAACCTCCTCGAGCGCCTCACCCCGCCCTTCCTCGATCTCCATGCCGCGCGCTGGACCGCAGCACGGCACTACGAGCTGCGGCCGGACGCGCGGCGCTTCGAGAATTGGGAGACCAACGTCGCGGCGAAGCTGGCTCTCGCCGCGGCCGTCGACTATGCGCTCGAGTGGGGCCTGGACGAGATTTATGCGCGCGTGCGCACGCTCGCCCATTTCCTGCGCGAGGAGCTCGCGCGCATCCCGGGTATCGTCGTGCGCGATCTCGGTGTCGAGCGCTGCGGCATCGTGACCTTCACCGTCGAGGGAAAGCCTGCGGACGAGATCAAGGAGCGCCTGGCGCGCCAGGCGATCAACGTCAGCGCCTCGACGGCGTCGAGCACGCGCTTCGACATGGAGGCGCGCGGGCTCGACGCTCTCGTGCGTGCGTCCGTGCACTACTACAACAGCGAGGCCGAGCTGGAGCGCTTTCTCGCGGCCGTCACCACACTCGCAGCACCCTGATCCGCTCGGCAAGCGAAACGAGCCGCTGCGGGAGCGGCCCCCAAAAGATAACGCGTGACGTTACTAACGAATTGCGTTAGTATCTGCCGTGATCAGGAGCTTCAAGGATCGACGCACGGCCGCCATCTTTGCCGGCAATTTCACAAAGGGCGTGCCGGGCGACCTAGAGCCATTCCCGGTGTGATGGAAGCATCCCCCTCACCCTACCCTCTCCCCCGACGCGGGGGAGAGGGTTGCGTAGGCTTAGCGAGGCAAAGCCGAGCTTAGCCGAAGCTGGGTGAGGGGGTGATTCCATGCTTTCGGGATTTGCTCTAGCGCTACGCGCGCGGTCCAAGCTTCGGCTGATCGATGCGGCCCGATTGATCGAGGACTTGCGTCTTCCGCCGGGGAACCGGCTCGAGGCGCTCAAGGGCCGCCGTGCGGGCCAGCATTCGATCCGCGTCAATGATCAGTGGCGCTTATGCTTTCGTTGGTCGGACGGCGATGCAATGGAGGTCGAGCTTGTGGACTACCATGGCTGAAGGAGGTGCTCCCGATGACCATTCGTCGTGAGGACGTCGACGCCGGCCGCGTGGACTTCTCGGGCGTTGCGACGGGGCGCCGCATGCCGCCCCTTCATCCCGGCGAAATTCTCCGGGAAGAGTTCCTCGACCCCATGGGGCTCACGGCCTATCGGCTCGCCAAGGAGATCAAAGTGCCGCTCACACGCGTTGCCGCGATCCTTTCCGGCAAGCGTTCCATTACCGCCGAGACGGCGCTGCGGCTTTCGCGCTACTTCGGCCAGTCGGAAAGCTTCTGGTTGAGCCTCCAGGGCGCACATGATTTGGAGGTCGCGCGCGCCAAGCATGGCAAGACGATCAAGCGCGACGTGGTGCCGCGTGCCGCGTAGGCATTCACGGGCCGATCCTACGCCTTGAAGCTCGCTTGCGCGCGCATCGCGAGACCGCCGTCCGGACGCTTGATCCACACCTGCGCCTGGCTCCCGTTTCCATCCGGGCCGCCGCTCACCGTGAAGGGTGCCGTGTCGAACACCGGAGCGAGCGCGCGGAAGGTGAAGCGCTCGAGCGCGCGGCCCGGCGCCTCGCGCCGTACCAGATCGAGCAGCAGGGTCGCGAGCAGCGGCCCGTGCACGATGAGGCCGGGATAGCCCTCGGCTTTCGTCGCATAGGGTTGGTCGTAATGGATGCGGTGCCCGTTGTAGGTGAGTGCTGAATAGCGGAACAGCATGACCGGGTCGGGCATCACCGTCCGCACCCAGGGCCCGTCGGCCGGTGCCGGCTCCGGCTCAGGCGCCGGGCGCGCGGGATCCGCCGCCTCGCGGTAGACCACGTCCTGCTCCTCGCTCTCGGCGAGGCCGCTCGAGCCGTGGAACTCGTGACGCACCTTGACGAAGACGAGTTGCCCCCCGCGTCCCTCCTTGACGGCGACATCGACAATCTCGGAGCGGCGCGTGATCTCCTCGCCCACGCGCAAGGGCTGCAGCAGGCGAAGCTCGCTTCCCGCCCACATGCGGCGCGGCAGCGGCACCGGCGGCATGAACCCGCCGCGGCGCGGATGGCCGTCGGGGCCGAGCTCGGACTGGCGCAGCCAGCGCGGCCGGATGAGCCAGTGCGCGCCGGGCGGTGCCGCGGCACCCTTAGGCGGCAGCGCCGCGTCGCGGTCGAGCATCGCCTCGAGCCCGGCCACGTGGAGGGCCAAAAGCACATCCTTGGTCTCCTCGCGCCGGCCGATCCAGCGCTTGAAGCCTTCGAGCTCCACCTTCTCAGCCGTGCTCATCGCGATCTCCTTGGCAGAAGCCCCCGATCATAGCTCAGCCCCACAGCTCCCGCACCGGCGGATGGACGCGGCCATCCTCGTAGACGAGGCCATGGTCGCGGTCGCGGGCGAGGAGGAGCGGGCCGTCGAGATCGACGAAAGCGGCCATGCCCGCGATCATCAGCGCGGGCGCCATGGCGAGCGAGGTGCCGACCATGCAGCCGACCATGATGCCAAGCCTGAGCGCCTCGGCGGCGCGGACGAGCCGAAGCGCCTCGCTCAAGCCGCCCGCCTTGTCGAGCTTGACGTTGACCACGTCGTAGCGCCCGACGAGCCCTGCCGCGTCGGCACTCGTGTGGCAGGATTCGTCGGCCGCGACCGGCACCCTGTGCGCGAGACGGGCGAGCGCCTCATCGCGCCCGGCGGGGAGCGGCTGCTCGACGAGGGCCACCCCGAGCCGCGCCAGCGCCGGCAGGTATTCGGGCAGCATCTCCGGCGTCCACGCCTCGTTGGCATCGACGATGAGGCGCGCCCGAGGGGCTCTCGCGCGCACCGCCTCGACGCGCGCGATATCGCCCTCGCCGCCGAGCTTGATCTTGAGCAGCGGGCGCTGGGCGTTGGCCGCCGCCGCCTCGCCCATCATGGCCGCACTCGCGAGGCTCAAGGTATAGGCGGTGACCACGGGCTTGGGCTCGGGAATGCCGGCAAGGCGCCAGACGGGGACCCGCTTCTCCTTCGCCTCGAGGTCCCAAAGCGCGCAATCGAGCGCGTTGCGCGCGGCCCCCGCGGGGAGCGCCTCCTCGAGCTCGCGCCGCCCGAGTCCGGCGGCGAGTGCCGGCGCCTGCGCCTCGATCTGGGCCATGACGCTCTCGGCCGATTCGCCGTAGCGCGCGTAGGGCACGCACTCCCCCCGTCCGCTAACACCGTCGGCCGCGATCTCGGCGACGACGACCTCGGATTCGGTGCGCGAGCCGCGCGAGATGGTGAAGGTGCCGCGCATGGGAAAGCGCTCGCGACGCAGCGTGAGCCGGCGCACCGAGCCTACTCCGCGAGGAGCCGATCGACGATGCGCGCGACCCCGATCCTGATCGGATCGATCGCCGGAAGCCCGAGCCTCATCTCGATCTTCGCGAGCAGGCCTTGCGCCGCGTCCGCCGCGAGCTTCGAGGTGTTGATGCTGACGCCCACGAAGCGCGCCTTCTTGTTGGTGAGCCGCGCCGTCTTCAGGCAAAGCTCGACCGTCTCCTCGAGGCTCGGCATGGGCTGCCGCGGCAGCCCGCGCATATGGCGGCGCGTCGGCTCGTGGCACAGCACGAGCGCGTCGGGCTGCGCGCCGTGGATGAGGCCGAGCGTGACGCCTGCGAAGGAGGGATGGCAAAGCGAGCCCTGTCCCTCGATCAGGTCCCAGTGATCGGGGTCGTTCGCCGGCGTCAGCCACTCGACCGCACCCGAGACGAAGTCCGAGACCACCGCGTCGATCGACACGCCGGAGCCTGCGATGAAGATGCCGGTCTGGCCCGTGGCGCGGAAGTCGGCCTTGAGCCCGCGTTTCTGCATCTCGCGCTCGAGGCTCAAGGTCGTGTACATCTTGCCGACGGAGGCATCGGTGCCCACGGTCAGGAGGCGCATGCCGGGCCGCTTCTCGCCGGTGCCGAGCGGAAACGCCTGGGCCGGATGGCGCACGTCGTGGAGCTTGCGCCCGCGCTTGGCGGCCGCCTCCACGAGGCCGGGCACCGATTCGAGCCGGCTGTGGAGGCCGCTTGCAATATCGAAGCCGACCTCGACGGCACGGAGCAGGCTCTTCGCCCATGCTTGCCCGATCACCCCGCCGCGGTTGGCGACGCCGATGACGAGCGTCTTCGCACCCTTGCGCGCGGCCTCCTCGAGCGAGAGATCGGGGAGCCCGAGGGTCGTCTTGCAGCCGTCCAAGCGCAATTGGCCCACGCACCACTCGGACCGCCAGTCCTTGATGCCGCTCGCGGTCTTGGCGGCGAGATCGTCATGGGCGTCGCCGAGGAAGAGAAGATAGGGTCGCTCGATGTTCACGGCTCACCTCGATCTGGGCAGGCTCAGGCGGCGCGGGATGATAACGAAAAGCCGGCCGCGTTGCATCAGGTGCTCGGTTGCCGCCTCCCGCCTTGGCCGCTATAGTGCGGCCCCCGATCCGCCAACCTCCCGCTAACCCGAGGATCCGCTTCCTTGATGTTCACCACCCGGCCCGAGATCAAGGGCACCTTCGGCGTCGTCTCCACGACGCACTGGATCGCCGCCTCCGTCGCCATGGCAAGCCTCGAGAAGGGCGGCAACGCCTTCGACGCGGCGACTGCAGCCGCTTTTACGCTGCAAGTGATCGAGCCCAATCAGAACGGGCTCGGCGGCGACGTGCCGATCATCTTCTGGAGCGCCAAGCGCAAGCGCGTCGAGGTGATCTGCGGCCAGGGCCCGGCCCCCGCGGGCGCCACCATCGCGCATTACCGCTCGCTCGGTCTCGAGCTCGTTCCCGGCGCCGGGCTCCTCGCCGCCGTGGTGCCGGGCGTCTTCGACGGCTGGATGCTGCTCTTGCGCGACCACGGCACGCAGCCCCTGCGCGACGTGCTCGGGCCGGCCATCCACTATGCGCGCCACGGCTATCCAGTGTCGCAGGTGATGAGCGACACCATCGCGCGGGTCGCCGAGCTTTTCACGCGCGCCTGGCCGAGCTCGGCCGCGGTCTATCTCGAGCGCGGCAAGGCACCCAAGCCCGGCAGCCTCTTCAAGAACCCGGGCCTTGCCGACACTTACGAGCGCATTCTCAAGGAGGCGGAGGCGGCTGGCGGGGATCGCATCAACGAGATCGAGGCCGCGCGCGCGGCCTACTATCGCGGCTTCGTCGCCGAGGCGATCGGGCGCTTCTGCCGCACGAACGAGGTGCTCGACAGCTCCGGACGCCGCCACAAGGGCGTGCTCGCGGCCGACGACATGGCGCGCTTCGAGGCGAGCTACGAGGCGCCGCTCAGCTACGACTATCACGGCTACCGGGTGGCCAAGACGGGGCCCTGGGGCCAAGGCCCGGTATTCCTCCAGCAGCTCGCCCTCCTCGCCGGCTTCGATCTCGCGGCGATGGGGCCAGAGAGCCCGGAGTTCCTCCACACCGTCATCGAGTGCGCCAAGCTCGCCTTTGCCGACCGCGAGGCCTGGTACGGCGACCCCGACTTCGGCGAGGTGCCGATGGCGATATTGCTCAGCGAAGGCTACAACGCCGCGCGCCGCCGGCTCATCGGCGCTGAAGCCTCCCTCGAGCTGCGCCCCGGTGCGGCCGGCGCGCGCGCGCCGCGCCTGCCAAGCGCCGTCCGCGGCATCCCGATCGTCGCGCAGCATGCCGCCGCCCCGGCGGGCACGGGCGAGCCGGGTCGGCTCGCCGCGGCGGGGACGGGCGAGCCGAGCCTTGCCGGACGCGGCGGCGTCGCCGACGACACCGTGCATGTCGACGTGATCGACCGCTGGGGCAACATGGTCGCGGCCATGCCGAGCGGGGGCTGGTTGCAGAGCTCGCCGCTGATCCCGGAGCTCGGCTTCTGCCTGGGCTCACGCGCGCAGATGTTCTGGCTCGAGGAAGGCTTTCCCGCGAGCTTAGCACCAGGGAAGCGGCCGCGCACGACCTTGAGCCCGGGCCTCGTGCTGCGCGAGGGCGAGCCCTACATGGCCTTCGGCTCGCCGGGCGGAGACGGCCAGGACCAGTGGGCGCTCCATTTCTTCCTGCGCCACCTCCACCACGGCCTCAATCTCCAGGAGGCGATCGATCAGCCGGCCTTCCAGTCGTTCCACTGGCCGGACTCCTTCTATCCGCGTGAGTCCAAGCCGGGCGAGGTGGCGCTCGAGGCGAGCTTTCCCGAGGCGACGGTCGAGGGCTTGCGCGCGCGCGGCCACAAGGTGACGCTTGCGCCCCCCTGGTCGCTCGGCCGCATCTGCGCCTGCAGCAAGGACGGGGCGTTCCTCAAGGCAGGTGCCAACCCGCGCAACATGCAGGGCTACGCCATAGGCAGATGACAGATGTCAGATGACAGGGATCAGGGATCAGGGATCAGATCAAACCGTACTAACCTCTGACATCTGATCCCTGACATCTGTCATCTGGTAGGTAGCTTGCCCTGCACCCCCTCTACGTACCAGGCGAGCGCCAGGATCTCGGCGTCGCCCAGGTGCTTGCCCTCGGCGACGCGGAGCTTGCCCTCGTTGTCCTTGATCGGGCCCTGGAAGGGATGGAAGCTGCCGCCGACGATGGCGGCCTTCTTGGCCTCGACGAGGTCGACGACATCCTTGGGGACGGCGGCGTTGAACGGGGCGAGCCCGACCATGCCGTCCTTGATGCCGCCCCACACGTCGCCCGATTTCCAGGTACCGGCCAAGACGGCCTCCGCCTCCCGGGTGTAGTACTTGCCCCAGTGGTGCGTCGCGGCGGTGAGCTCGGCGTGCGGGCCGTACTTCGCCATGTCGGAGTGGTAGCCGATGGCCCAGATGTGCTTCGCCTCGGCGGCCTGCACGACCGCGGTCGAGTCGGTGTGGTGCGTCAGCAAATCGGCCCCTTGCGAGACGAGGGCCTCCGCCGCCTCGCGCTCCTTGCCCGGATCGTACCAGCTGCTCGTCCAAATCACCTTGACCTGGATCTTCGGGTTGACCGCGCGCGCGCCGAGGGTGAAGGCATCGATGCCCTGCACGACCTCGGGGATGGGGAAGGCCGCGACATAGCCGAGGGTGTTCGACTTGGTCATCTTGCCGGCGACCATGCCCGTGAGATAGCGCGCCTCGTAGAAGCGCGCCGAATAGGTCCCCACGTTCTTGTCGCGCTTGTAGCCCGTGGCGTGCTCGAAGGTGACGTTGGGGAACTGCTTCGCCACCTTGACGGTCGGATTCATGAAGCCGAAGGAGGTGGTGAAGATGAGCTTGTTGCCGGCCTGGGCCAGCTCGCGGATGACGCGCTCGGCATCCGCCCCCTCGTTCACGCTTTCGACGAAGCTGGTCTTCACCTTGCCGGCGAGCGCCTTCTCCATCTCCTTGCGGCCCAGGTCGTGCTGGTAGGTCCAGCCGGCGTCGCCCACAGGGCTGACATAGACGAAGGCGATCTTGAGCGGCTCGGCGGCGCGCGTCCCGGCGTGGGCCCAAAGCGACAAGGCCGCGGCGGCAAGGGTGGCAAAGGCGAGGCCCTTCAAGATTCCCGATCGACGCATCTTGCTCTCCCGATGAAAGGTTGCTGTGAACGGCGTGTGAAAGGCGAGGCGGATGCTGAAGGGCTTGTGCTTCAGCGTTTAGGGCGGCCGCCGAATCGGGTTCTACATGAGGGCGACCTCGGTTGAAGGCATTGAACCAAATAAAACTGCTCATACGCACGCCAGAGCGGCGGCACGGCGGCCGGCGCAACGCCACGCCGGCATGACCGTGCGGGCCACGCCGGCTATTTCGGGCCTTTGATCGCCATCAAATAGTCGACGATCGCCGGAACGTCTTTGGCGTCGACCGGCGCCTTGAAGACGTTGCGCATCTTGTTGACTTCGGCCTCCCACGCTGCTTTCGGCATCGTCGGCTGGGCCAGGATCATGCCCGCGGAATGACAGGCGAGGCAGTTGTCGTGCACCACGTCTACCCCTGGGCCGTCAGGCAGCGTCCGCGTGCTCTCGGGCAGCGTCACATCGACCGATTTCAAGGTGGTGGGGGCCTTCGCTTGCACCGCCAGCGAGACCAGGGCGGCGGCGCCAAGGAACGCGAGCGGCAGAATTTTGCGCTTCATGTGCCGAGCCCCCTCACGCCACCGAAACGAGCGTTGATTCGATGATGTTGCGCATGAAGCCGGCCGGATTCCAGTTGGCCTGCGCCGGCTGCACCTCGCCGCTCGTGTTCGTGCACCGGACCATGAGCGTATAATTTCCTTTCGCCGCCGGCGTGAAGCGTGTTTCCCACCGCCGGAAGCTGTATTTGCCTTCGTCCGTGCCGAGATGCGTGGCATGCCACGTCTTGCCGTCATCGGCCGAGAAGTCCACCCGCTTCACGCCGCAATCGCCGCCGAAGGCGATGCCGCGGACGGGCTCCGGCTTGCCCGCGGGAATGGTCGCGCCCGAGGTGATATTGGTGATGAACGAGCGCGGATTGAGCCGGTTGATCGGGATCATCTTCACGTCCGCCTGCCCGGGCTTCATGTCCGCATGCGGCGTATCCGGAATCGTGTAGGCCGTCTTCATCCAGAAGTTGGTGTCGGGGCCGTCCAGGACCTCGATTTGGCTGAGCATCTTGACCCAGTAGGTCGCGTACCACCCCGGCACGACGACACGCAGCGGAAAACCGTTCAGGAGCGGGAGCTGCTCGCCGTTCATGGCGTAGGCGATCATCACCTCGCCGTCGCGTGCGTGGTCGACGGCCAGCGACTTCATGAAGTCCGGCCCGTCGGCTACCGGCGGCGTATCCAACCCTTTCAACCGGACCTGCACCGCACCCGCTTTCACGCCGGCCCGGTCAAGCACGTCCTTGAGGCGCACGCCGGTCCACCGCGCATTGCCCATTGCGCCGTTGCCCCACTCTCCGCCGGGGACGCGGGGCTGGAAAAAGCCGCGCGAATTGCCCGAGCACTGGTTCACCGCGGCGAGCTCGACCCGCGGCAGCGCCAGAATTTCCTTGAGAGTGAGCGACAGCGTTTGGTTCACGTGGCCGTGCACGTTCAGCCGGAAGCTGTCGACGTCGACCCTGGTCGGGATGACCGGCCAATGCCAGCGCACGAAGAAGCGACCGTTCGGCGTGAACACGCCCTTGTCGAAAACCTCGAACGGGGTCTCCAAGAGCGGCGGTCGCGTGCGCTGGAGGATCATAGCGCCTTTCTGCGGAAAGCCGGTCGTGATCGAGCGCTCGCCCGGGCCGCCAGGCAACGGCAAGGTCACCATCGTCTGGGCCCACGCGGGAGCGGTCAGAGCCGTCAATCCCGCGATCCCGGCTTGACCCAGCAAGCGCCGGCGCGTCAATGCTTTGGAATTGACCGTCTGGTCATGCATCGGTGCTTTCCTCGTGCCCCTATGCGCCGGCTTCCGAGCGCTGCGACCTCGAATGCCGATCGTCGAGACGGCGCATTAGCCCAACACGGACTGCGCGTCCGCGCTCTATGCGAACGCCAGTGATGCGATTGAGCTTGTTCTGACCTCCCACTCGGCGGTCTCAGAGCCGCCTTAGCCGGCAATACCCACAAGACCCCGGTTTCCGTGAATGATAGCATTTTTTGGGCGCATGCGGAAGCCGAGGATGCCATAGGAGCGGCGGCGCAAAGGGGGCAACGCCGCGCGGATCAGCGCGCGAGCCCACGGCGGCTCAAAAGAAACTCGAGCACGGCGGCGTTGAAGGCGTCGGGCCGCTCGATGTTGGGGAGGTGACCCGCAGCCTCGATCACGACGAGACGCGCATCGGGGATTTGCGCGGCCATGTCGCGCCCGAGCTTGACCGGGGTGAGCTGGTCGTCGGCGCCATAGACGAGGAGGACCGGCACCTTGATCTCCGCAAGGCTAACCGCCCTGTCGTAGCCGGTCGTGGCTTCGATCGCCTTGAGGTAGGAGTCCTTGTGGAGTGCCGCCATGCTGGCGACGCAGCGCTCGTAGACGGCGCGCGGCGCGCGCGGGCCGATGAGCGTAGCGGCGACCGCGGGTGCTATGTCGCGCGGCTCCTTGCCCGAGACGAGCGGCTCCTTGCGCAGGCGCACGAACTCGGCGCGCTCCTCCGGCGTGAAACTCGCATCGAAGCCCGCAAAGGTGTCGCACAGCACGAGGCTCGCCACGCGCCTAGCGTGGCGCGCATGGAAATCGAGTGCGATTCGTCCGCCCATCGAGAGGCCGCAGACATGCGCCCGCGCGGCCGCGAGGTGGTCGAGGAGACGAACGAGATCGCGGCTGAAATCGGCGAAATCGAGCGCTCCCTCGTAATCGTCCGAGAGCCCGTAGCCCCGCGCATCCCAGGCGACGGCGTGGAACTCGGTCGCCAGTGCCGCGAGCTGATCGTGCCAGTTCGTGCGGTTGCCGCCAATTCCGTGCAAGAAGACGACGACCGGACCCTCGCCCGCGTGATCGTAGGCGAGCCGCGGCTTGCCCGGAACGTAGTCCGTCCTGATCGGCGACGACATCGCCTTCTCCGCTCAAAGGAAACGCGCCGCCCACTTTAACAGGATGCATCGTGGAGGGAAGCGCGCGGCCGCTCCGCGGCGCTTGGATGCGGCACGGACGGGCGATCGCCGCTGCGCTCTCGGGCGTGACCGCCGTCACTGACCCGCCTCCCCTTCTCGCGCTATTTGGGCGCCCACGATCAGGGGAGGGAGATCGATGAGCATGCAATCCTTCGCGGCCAGGGCACCCTATGCCACCAGGCTCGTCTTCAGCCTCATGAGACCCGAGGTGCTCGTCCTTGTGCTCCTCGCCGCGCTTTCACTCACCGTGGCGCTCCGCTACCCCGAGCTGATGGCCGAGCTCGCCCTGCTTTCCTAGGGGGAGCTTGTGCCCCGGGGGCTTATCGCGACCCTCCCACGCGCCGCCTAAGAGGCCTGCCCGGCCTGGCGATGATCACGCTTTGTTCATAAATATTCGCTTCCCGTTGAGGCATTTGCCGGGGTAATAAGGCTCTCGACTCCCGACTCCTGATTCCATGTCGCGGACGGCGCCGGCCATGCGGCCATATGTATGGGGTGCGGGTCCGCAACGGCCACACCGCTGAGGGGAGCGAGGCCCGCCCGTGTTGCACTTCGTCATGGTTCTGTCGACACTCGCAGGCTATGCGACCGTGGTCGCCTCGCTCGTCTATTCGGCGATAGCCCTGCTGCGCGTCGCCCTCTTCCGCGCCAAGAGCCCGACCTCCGCCCTCTTCCTGCCGCCGATCACCGTGCTCAAGCCCGTCTGCGGGCTCGAGCCCCGGCTTTACGAGAATCTGCGCTCCTTCTGCGCCCAGGACTATCCCGAGTTCCAGATCCTCTTCGGCGTGCGCGATTCCAGCGATCCCGCGATCCCCGTGATCAAGCGTCTGATCGCGGAATTCCCCGCGCGCGGTGCGGCACTGGTCATCGACTCGCGGGTCATCGGCAGCAACTACAAGATCAGCAACCTCGCCAACATGATCGGCCGCGCCCGCCACGACATCCTGGTGATCGCGGACGCCGACTGCAAGGTGGGCCCGCGCTATCTCGCCGAGGTCGCCGCGGCCTTTGCCGACCCCAAGGTCGGTGCGGCGACCTGCCTCTACCGCGGGGCCCCGCTCGACAAGCGCCTGGCCGACCGCCTGGGCGCCATGTTCATCAACGACTGGTTCGTGCCTTCCGTGCTGGTGGCCCTCCTCTCGGAGCCGCTCGAGTACTGCTTCGGCGCCACCATGGCGGTGCGCCGCAACGCGCTCGAGGCGATCGGCGGAATGGAGGCGCTTGCCTCCTACCTTGCCGATGACCATATGCTGGGCCGCTTGGTGGCCGGGAGCGGCTACCGGGTGGCGCTGGCGCGGCACATCGTCGAGGTCACCATCAGCGAGCCGAGCTTGAAGTCGCTCTTCCTCCACGAGCTGCGCTGGGCGCGGACGATGCGTGCGGTGCGGCCGAAGGGTTACGCCTTGAGCTTCGTGACCGACGCGCTGCCGCTCTCGATCCTCGTCGGCATCGCGACCGGGCTCCATTCGAGCGGGCTCATCCTCATCGGAGTGGCGCTTCTCTTGCGCTTGCTCATGCACTTCGCGGCGCGCGCGACCCTTGGCAGCGAAGGCTTCTCGTGGCCATGGCTCGTCCCCTTGCGCGACCTTCTGACCTTCGCCATTCGCGCGGTCAGCTTCGTCGGCCGCAGGGTGGAGTGGGGACAGCAGAAATTCTCGGTCCAGGCCGACGGGCAGCTGGTCATCAATAATTGAGCGCGTCCAAGGTGCCGCGATGAAAACCCTGTTTCTCAATCCGCCCTCCTACGAGGGCTTCGACGGCGGCGCCGGCTCGCGCTATCAGGCCAAGCGCGAGATCCGCTCCTTCTGGTACCCGACCTGGCTCGCCCAGCCGGCGGCACTCGTGCCGGAGAGCCGGCTCATCGACGCGCCCGCGCGCGGCTTGGCGCTCGCGGACGTGCTGCCGCTTGCCGCCGAGTACGAGCTCCTCGTGCTGCACACGAGCACGCCCTCCTTTTCCTCCGACGTGAAGGTCGCGGAAGCCTTCAAGGCCGCCAATCCGAGACTCGTGGTCGGCATGGTGGGCGCCCATGTCGCGGTCTCGCCCGGCCCTTCGCTTGCCGCCTCCGACGCCGTCGATTTCGTCGCGCGCAGCGAGTTCGATTTCACCATCAAGGAGATCGCCGAAGGGCGCCCGCTCGGCGAGGTCGACGGAGTGAGCTACAAGTGCCGCGGCGAGGTGGTGCACAATCCCGAGCGCGCCATCATCGAGAACATGGACACCCTTCCCTGGGTCACCGAGGTCTACAAGCGCGACCTCAGGACCGAGGATTATTTCATCGGCTATCTCCTGCACCCCTATATGTCGCTCTACACGGGCCGGGGCTGCAAGTCGCGCTGCACCTTCTGCCTGTGGCCCCAGACGATCGGCGGCCATCGCTATCGCACGCGCAGCGCCGGCAACGTGGTCGACGAGATCGCCCTCGCCAAACGCCATTTCCCGCAGGTGAAGGAGTTCTTCTTCGACGACGACACCTTCACCGACGACCGCCCCCGCGCCGAGGAGATCGCCCGCGGACTGGGCCGGCTCGGCGTCACCTGGTCGTGCAACGCAAAGGCGAACGTGCCCTACGGGACGCTCAAGGTCCTGCGCGAGAACGGGCTGCGCCTGCTCCTCGTCGGCTACGAAACCGGCAACCAGCAGATTCTCCACAACATCAAGAAGGGCATGCGCATCGACGTTGCGCGCAAGTTCTCGCAGGACTGCCGCGCGCTCGGCATAACCATCCACGGCACCTTCATCGTGGGACTCCCGGGCGAGACCAAGGAGACCATCGAGGAGACGATCCGCTTCGCCCAGGAGGTGAACCCGCACACCATCCAGGTCTCGCTCGCGGCCCCTTACCCGGGCACCGAGCTTTACCGCGAAGCGGTCATGAAGGGCTGGCTGCACGACAACAGCGACAGCCTCGTCGCCTCCGACGGGCTGCAGATCAGCTCGCTGCAGTATCCGCATCTTTCCAACGAGGAGATCTTCGACGCGCTCAAGGTCTTCTACAAGCGCTTCTATTTCCGCCCGGGCAAGATCGCCGAGCTGAGCTGGGAAATGCTGACGAGCGCCGAGATGATGAAGCGCCGCTTGCGCGAGGGGGTCGAGTTCTTCCACTTCCTGCGCCAGCGCGAGAACCACGCCTGAGCGCAGCCGCCGCCGGCTTGGCCCGGCGCTCGTGTCCGCCGCGCCTCAGGGAATGAGGAGTCATGAAGCTCGGTCTTGGCCTTGCGCTGCTCGCCGGCCTGGCACTGACGGTGGGCCTTATCGCCTATCAGGGCGCGAGAGAGGTGTTCGGCACGCTCTCGACCCTGGGCTGGGGCCTCCTGCCCCTCGTTCTCGTCCATGCGGCGCAGCTTCTCTTCTGCGCGCTCGGCTGGCGCCCGCTGATCGGCCGCGATACGGCGCGTCCCATCTTCCGCCTGATGCGCATCCGCTGGATCCGCGAAGGCACCAATGGTCTGCTCCCGCTCGGCCACATCGGCGGCGAGATCATCGGCGCGCGCATGCTCGCCTTCAAGGGCTTGAGCGGCGATCGGGCGGGAGCGTCCGTGGTGGTCGATCTGACCACCGAGGTCGCGACCCAGCTTCTCTTCACGCTCGCGGGCATCGCCCTCCTCATGCGCGCCGACCTGGGCGGAAGCGGCATCACCGGCCTTGCCCTCGGCCTCGCTGGTGCTGCGGTGCTGCTCGCCGCCTTCGTCCTCTCCCAGCGCCTGGGAGTGTTCAAGCTGATCGAGAAGGCGCTTGGGCGCGTGGCCGATAAAACCCGCTGGCTCTCGCTCGGAGGGGTCAAGGGACTGCACGAGGCGATCCAGGCGATCCACCGCAACCCCTTGGCGCTTGCCGAGAGCGCGTCCTGGCACCTGCTCGCCTGGGTGGTCGGATCGCTCGAGGTCTGGCTCGCCCTCCATTTCATGGGCGTGGCGATCGGCTGGCGCGACGCTTTCGTCCTCGAGAGTCTGGGCCAGGCCGCGCGCAGCGCCGGCTTCGTGGTGCCGGGTGCGGTCGGCGTCCAGGAAGGCGGCTACATGCTGTTCGGCGCCATGCTCGGCGTGCCGCCCGAGGCGGGCTTGGCGCTCTCGCTCGCCAAGCGCCTGCGCGAGCTGATCTTCGGCCTCCCCGCGGTCGCCCACTGGCAATATGTCGAAGGCCGGCGCCTCTTCAAGAAGCGCCCCGCCGCTGAGCCGCGTCCAAGCGAATAGCGCGCGGGCGGTCGCGCTTCCTTTTTGCTCAGCCGAAGCGGCCGGTGACGTAGTCCTCGGTCTGCTTCTTGCTGGGCCGCGTGAAAATCGTCTCGGTATCGTCGAACTCGACGAGCTCGCCCAGATACATGAGTGCCGTGTAATCGGCGACGCGCGCCGCCTGCTGCAGATTGTGCGTGACGATCACCACCGTAAAGTCCTCGCGCAGCTCCTTGATGAGCTCCTCTATGCGCTGGGTCGAGATCGGGTCGAGGGCCGAAGCGGGCTCGTCGAGGAGGACCACCTCGGGGTTGAGCGCGATCGCGCGCGCGATGCAAAGGCGCTGCTGCTGGCCGCCGGAGAGGCTGAGGCCGGAGGCGCGCAGCTTGTCCTTGACCTCGCCCCAAAGTGCTGCCTTGGTGAGCGCCCGCTCGACGCGCTCGTCCATCTCGACGGTGGGGAGCCGCTCATAGAGGCGGATGCCGAACGCGATGTTGTCGTAGATCGACATCGGGAACGGCGTCGGCTTCTGGAACACCATGCCTACGCGCGCGCGCAGGCGGTTGAGATCGACGTTGGCCCCGAGGATGTTCTCGCCGTCGAGGATGATCTCGCCTTCGGCGTGCATATGGGGATAGAGCTCGTAGATGCGGTTGAGCGTCCTCAGGAACGTCGACTTGCCGCAGCCCGAAGGGCCGATGAGGGCGGTCACGCGCCTGTCGTAGATGCTCATGTCGATCGAGCGCAGCGCCGCCGACTGGTTGTAATAGAACCTGAGGCCCCGCACCTCGATCTTGCTCGCGGGCCGGGCCGCGGCAGCGCCGGCCTCGATGCGCGCCGTCGGCGCCTTCAATTCGATCGCAATGCCGCCTTGTGGACTCGCTTCGGGCGCCGGAGTTTCCGCCATGATCATGTCCTTCAGGTACGCTTGTCGCGCTTGCCGAGCGACAAGCGCACGAAAATGTTGAGCCCGAGGATGCTGGCCGTGACGAGCAGCGCGCTTGCCCAAGCGAGCTGCTGCCAGTCGGTATAGGGGCTGAGCGCGAACTGGAAGATGACGACCGGCAGATTGGCCATCGGGGCGTCGAGGTTGTTCGACCAGAACTGGTTGTTGAGCACGGTGAAGAGGAGCGGTGCGGTCTCGCCGGCGATGCGCGCGAGGGCCAGGAGGATGCCGGTCAGGATGCCCGCGCGCGCCGCCCGGTAGGAGACCAGCACGATCATTTTCCAGCGCGGCGCGCCGAGTGCCGTCGCCGCCTCCCGCAGGTCGTTCGGCACGAGGCGCAGCATGTCCTCGCTCGTGCGCACGATCACGGGGATGGCGATGAGGGCAAGCGCGATCGCGCCCGCCCATGCGGAAAAATGGCGGGTCGGCACCACGGCGATCACGTAGACGAACAGCCCGATGAGGATCGAGGGCGCCGAAAGCAGGACGTCGTTGATGAACCGCGTCGCTTCCGCGATCTTGCCTCGCTCGCTGTACTCGGCGAGATAGGTGCCGGCGAGCACGCCGATGGGGGCGCCGATGGCGATGCCGAGTGCGGTGAGCACCACGCTTCCCGCGATCGCGTTGAGCACGCCGCCTGCGCTCCCCGGCGGCGGCGTCATGTCGGTCAACATCCTGAGGCTCAGCCCTTGGAAGCCGTAGGAGACGAGCGTCCACAGGATCGAGGCAAGGACGAAGATGCCGAGTGCCGTCACCAGCACGGATGCCGTCATCTGGAAGTAGTTGAAAAGCCGGCGTCGGCGATAGAGCGAGATCATGGTCACCGGACCTTGCTCGCGAGCTGCCGCAGCATGAGCTTGGCAAGCACGAGAACGACGAAGGTGATGAAGAAGAGCGTGAGGCCGAGGGCGATGAGCGAGGAGGAATAGACCTCGCCGACCGCCTCGGTAAACTCGTTGGCGATGGTCGCGGAGATCGTCGTCGAAGGCATGAACAGCGACGCGCTGATCTCATTGGAATTGCCGATCACGAAGGTGACCGCCATGGTCTCGCCGAGCGCGCGGCCGAGGCCGAGCATGACCGCACCCACCACGCTCGTGCGCGTGTAGGGCAGGATGACGTGCCAGACCACCTCCCAGGTGGTGGCCCCCAGCGCGTAGGCAGATTCGCGCAAGAGCGGCGGCACCGTCTCGAACACGTCGCGCATCACCGCCGCGATGAAGGGCAGGATCATGATCGCGAGGATGAGGCCGGCCGTCAGCATGCCGACGCCGAAAGGCGGGCCGTCGAAGAGCGCGCCCACGATGGGGACCTTGCCGAGCGTGGAGCCGAGCGCGGGCTGGATATAGGCCTTGTAGAAAGGCACGAAGACGAAAAGGCCCCACATGCCGTAGATGATGCTCGGGATCGCGGCGAGGAGCTCGATCGCGGTGCCGATCGGCCGGCGCAGCCAGACGGGGGCCAACTCGGTCAGCACGATGACAATGCCGAGGCTGATCGGGACGCCGAAGAGAATCGCGATCAGGGAAGTGACGAGCGTTCCGTAGACCGGGGCCAGGGCGCCGAACTTCTCGGTCACCGGATTCCAGGAGGCGCTCGTGAAGAAGCCGAGGCCGAGCCTTTCGAAGGCGGGCCAACTGCCTATGACAAGCGAAAGAAGGATGCCGGCAAGGATGAGGAGGACGAAGGCCGCGAACGAATAAGTCAGCCCGAAGAAGACCTTGTCCCCCATGGTGCTCGAGCCGATGGTGGGCTTCGCGATCCTGGCGCCACGCGGTCGATCGGAGGCGGTTTCGGCGACTGCCATGGGCTTCCTTACCATGGGAAGGGAACGTCAGCGCCCGGCTTGAGCGCCGAAAATTTGCCCAGCCATGCGCCGCGGCGAGCGGCGCGTGCCAGCCCGCACGCACCGCCTGCCCCGGACGCGCAGGACCTCAATTCGTGACCATGCTCGCGGTGAAGACCGGCTTGCCGTCCTTGGATTTGATCTCTTTTTCCCAATTCTGCTCCACGAGCTTGATCACGTTCGCAGGCATCGGGATGTAGTCGAGCTCCTCGGCCATCTGGGCGCCGTTGTGATAGCCCCAGTCGAAGAACTTGAGCACTTCGGCGGCCACGTCCGGCTTGTCCTGTACCTTATAGAAGAGGATGAAGGTGGCCCCGGTAATCGGCCAGCTGTTATCGCCAGGCTGATTGGTCAGCAAGAGATAGAAGCCGGGCGCCTTCTGCCAATCGGCATTGGATGCCGCGGCCATGAAGGCCTCCGCCGTAGGCTTGACAAACTTGCCCGCCGCGTTCTGGAGCTCGGTCCAGGCGAGCTTGTTCTGCAGCGCGTACGCATACTCCACATAGCCGATGCCGCCGTCGATCTGCTTGGCATAATTGGCGACGCCCTCGTTGCCCTTCGCACCCACGCCCACCGGCCACTCGACCGAGGTGTTCTCGCCGACCTTCTGCTTCCACTCGGGGCTCACCTGGGAGAGGTAATGGGTGAAAATGAAGGTGGTGCCGGAGCCGTCGGAGCGATGGACAACCGTGATCGCCTCGTCGGGCAGATTGACGCCCGGGTTGAGTGTGGCGATTGCGGCGTCGTTCCACTTGGTGATCTTCTTGAGATAGATGTCGGCGATAAGCACGCTCGTGAGCTTGAGGTCACCTGCATTGATGCCTTTGATGTTGACCACCGGCACCACACCGCCCATCACCATCGGGAACTGCAAGAGCCCGGCCTCGTCGAGGTCCTTGGGCTCGAGCGGCATGTCGGACGCGCCGAAGTCGACCGTCTTCGCCTTGATCTGCTTGATGCCGCCGCCGGAGCCGATCGACTGGTAGTTGAGACCGATGCCGGTCTTGGTCTTGTAGGCATCCGCCCACTTGGCATAGATCGGATAGGGGAAGGTGGCGCCCGCACCGGATATTTCCGCTGCCCCGGCCTCGCCCACGGCGAAGAGCAGGGCGGCGCCCGCGAGGGCGCCCATGGCAACGCGTTTCATCATGAAATGTCTCCCCTGAACGGAGTGAGCCGCCCACGACCCCTCGGGCGAGGGGTCGTCTGACGGGTGCCCGGATGGTAGGCGCCGCCGGTTGCAACGAGGTGACCATCCTACTTCGATATATTGACACTTTTATGTCAGTTCGAAGACGATCCGCCTGCGGCGGGTCCGGATCACCTTGCGGCGCGGCTGGGGTTGCCTTTCGGGTCAATACCTTGGAGGATTGGGCCATGAGGCAGGCCAAGTTCCATATTGGGCAGATCGTGCGTCACCGCATCTACCCCTTCCGCGGCGTGATCTTCGATGTCGACCCGGTTTTCTCCAATACCGAGGAGTGGCTGATGTCCATTCCCGAGGAGGTCCGGCCGCATCGCAATCAACCCTTCTACCACCTGCTCGCGGAGAACGCGCAAACCAGCTATATCGCCTACGTCTCCGAGCAGAACCTCGTCTCGGACGAGAGCGGCCGCCCGCTCTCCCATCCGCAGCTGCGCGAGATGTTCTCGGGCATCGAGAACGGCCGCTATCTGCCCAGGAAGATCGTCCCCAACTGAGGACGCCCGGACAGCACCTTTTGCCCGGCTGGGCGCGCGCCTGGACCCGCGGGCGCGGCGCTTCCCGAGGTGGCCTCACGGAACATTCTCAACTTATTTTAACTTTTGTCAGAAGGCCTTCTGTGATAGGGCATTAACCTGGAAAAGCTCGTAAGGGGGCGGGCCGGCCGTGTGGCGGTCGGCTGCGCAAGGCGGGTGATGCGCTCAACGAGGGGTCGATGCGGTGGGAGCGGGGGGTACGGGCCCGTTCGCAACCATTTGACTGCCAAGGAGTAAGCGCAATGCAGCCTGAGGATTACGAGAAACTTCGTGACGTTGCGCTCTTTTCGGAGCTTTCCGAGGAAACCTTCGGCGCGCTGACCAAGGGCGCCTTCCTGCAACGCTTCCCGAGTCAGACCGTGCTGTTCAGCCAGGGCGAGCTGCCGGACTTCCTCTATGTCCTGCTCGAGGGCGGCGTGCAATTCACCGGCACCGCCCCCGACCAGCGCGAGACGGTGGTGGAAATCCTGAAGCCGATCGACGCCTTCATGCCCGCGGCGGTCTTGACCAACACGCCCTATCTGGTCTCGGCGAAGGTGGTGCATCCCGCGCGCATCCTGATGGTGCCGGCCGCGGCCGTACAGCATGCGATCGCGCATGATGCCAATCTATCGCTCGCCATGCTCGCCTCGCTGTCGCGCCAGTACCGCGCGCTCCTGCGCCAAGTGAAGGACCTCAAGCTCAGGACCTCGACCCAACGTCTCGGCTGCTATCTCCTGGCGCTTGCCGCGGAGAGCGGCTCCAATGGCCAGGTCGAGCTGCCGCACGACAAGCGCCTCATCGCGGCACGGCTCGGCATGACGCCCGAGAGCCTGTCGCGCGCCTTCTCCTCCTTGCGCACGATGGGCGTCGAGGTCCGCGGCCACCGCATCCGGCTCACCGACCTGAGCAAGCTGCGTCAGTATTGCAGACCGGACCGGCTGATCGACAGCTCGGAGCCCGAGCTCAAGGTGGTGAGCGCCGCCTGAGGGTGCTTGCAGGCGGTGCCGGTTTCGGCGCCGCTTCTCCATGGGCTGGGCGCCGCGCGCCGGAAGACGCCGCTCACGCGGCCGAGGCAGGTGCTGCCGCGTAGTTTCCGCCGAGATAGGCGAGTGCTGTCGCAACCCCGCTTGCCTTGACCGCCACGCCCGCCGCAAGGAGGCCCATCTCGACGCCCGCGAGCGTGCCCGCGAGCATGAGGTCGTTGAAGTCGCCCAAGTGCCCGATGCGGAATACCTTGCCCTGCAGCTTGCCGAGCCCGTTGCCGAGCGAGAGGTTGAAGCGCTCGAGGGTCGTCTTGCGGAAGGCGTCCGCGTCGTGGCCGGAGGGCATGAGCACCGCGGTGAGCGAGCTCGAATACTCGCGCGCATCGAGGCAGAGCACCTCGAGGCCCCAGCTCCTGACCGCGCGCCGGGTCGCCTCCGCATGGCGGTCGTGGCGCGCGAAGACGTTGTCGAGCCCCTCCTCGAGCAGCATGGCGATCGCCTCCCTGAGCCCGAACAAGAGGTTAGTCGCCGGCGTATAGGGGAAGAAGCCGCCCGCGTTCGCGGCCAGCATCTCCTCCCAGCTCCAATAGGAGCGCGGCAGGCGCGCCGTCTTGGCCGTCGCGCGCGCCTTTTCGCTGAGCGCGTTGAAGGAAAGACCCGGCGGCAGCATGAGGCCTTTCTGCGAGCCGGCGACGGTCACGTCGACCCCCCACTCGTCCTGGCGATAGTCGATCGAGGCGAGCGAGGAGATGGTGTCGACCATGAAGAGCGCTGGATGCCGGGTGCTGTCGATCGCCTTGCGCACCTCGGCCACGCGCGAGGTGACGCCCGTCGAGGTCTCGTTGTGCACGATGCAGACGGCCTTGATCTTGCGCGCGCGGTCATCGGCGAGACGCGCTTCGACCGCCCCCGGGTCAACGCCGTGGCGCCAGTCGCCGGCGATGAAATCGAGCTCGAGCCCGAGCCGTCCGGCCATTCGCGACCACAGCGTGGCGAAATGCCCGGTCTCGACCATGAGAACCCTGTCGCCGGGAGAAAGCGTGTTGACGAGGGCCGCCTCCCAGGCGCCGGTGCCCGAGGCCGGGAAGATCACCACCGGTCCCTTGGTCTTGAAGATCGCCTTGAGCCCCTCCAGGAGCTCCTTGCCCAGGCGCTGGAAGGCAGGTCCCCGGTGGTCGATGGTCGGCTGGTCGATGGCCCTGAGGACGCGGTCGGGCACGTTCGTCGGCCCGGGTATTTGCAGGAAATGGCGGCCGCTTTGGTAAGCCATAGTGAGCCCTCAGCATTTAACCCGAAAATGAATGCGGTATTTTCAAAGCATTATCCGCTCTCTGTGGCAATCCGCCGTCCCGGCGAAAGCCGGGACCCATTGTAGAGCAGGCGCAACATTTTTCCTTCCTCAATAAATGGCGATCCTGGTCAATGGATACCGACTTTCGCCGGTAAAGGCGGAGCGGGTAATGTACCCAACGCCGGGCCGCTTGCTCCCGCATTATGCATTCAATTTGCATCGGGGCAATTTATACTGGGACCATGATGGCAGAAGCCGCCCAAGATCGGGGGACGGCGCCGCGCTCCCGCGTCGGCGAGCGGGCGCTCGCCCAGCACCTCGCGCGCGAGCTCGAAGGCGAGGTGCGCTTCGATCCCTTCACGCGCGGCCGCTACGCGACGGACGCCTCGATCTACCAGATCGAGCCGATCGGCGTCGTCATCC
>DASPPM010000229.1:0-8787 GCA_035625535.1 Alphaproteobacteria bacterium | reverse complement strand
TAGGCCACGAACTCCGCCCCGCCCCGCGCCGCTAGCACCTTGGTGATCGCCGCCGTCAGCGTCGTCTTGCCATGGTCGACGTGCCCGATCGTCCCAACATTGCAATGCGGCTTCGTGCGCTCGAATTTCGCCTTAGACATGTGGTCTTCTCCGTCTCGCGGGATTTGCCCGTGTTGCCATCGAGCCTTACGCCATCTTGGCCCGGACCTCGTCGGCCACGGCCTGAGGCACCTGGGCGTAATGGTCGAAATGCATAGTGTAGGTCGCGCGCCCCTGGCTCATGGAGCGCAGGTTGTTCACGTAGCCGAACATGTTCGCGAGCGGCACCATTGCGTTGATGACGCGCGCATTGCCGCGCGCATCCATGCCCTGGATGTGGCCGCGCCGGCTGTTGAGGTCGCCGATCACGTCGCCCATGTAGTCCTCAGGCGTCACCACCTCGACCCGCATGATCGGCTCGAGCAGCACCGGCCGCGCCCGCTCGATGCCCTCGCGGTAGCAGGCGCGCGCGGCGATCTCGAAGGCAAGCGGCGAGGAGTCGACATCGTGATAGGCGCCGTCGATGAGGGTCGCCTTGAAGTCGATCATCGGGAAGCCGGCGAGCACGCCCGACTCGCGCGCCGCCTTGAGGCCCTTCTCCACGCCCGGCACGTATTCCCTGGGCACGGCACCGCCGACGACGTCGTTCTCGAACTGGAAGCCCGAGCCCGGCGGCAGCGGCTCGAAGCGGAGCTTGACCCGGGCGAACTGGCCCGACCCGCCGGTCTGCTTCTTGTGGGTGTAGTCGTACTCGATCGTCTTGGTGATCGTCTCGCGGTAGGCGACCTGCGGGGCGCCGACGTTGGCCTCGACCTTGAACTCGCGGCGCATGCGATCGACGATGATCTCGAGGTGGAGCTCGCCCATGCCCTTGATCACCGTCTGTCCGCTCTCCTGGTCGGTCGAGACGCGGAAGGAGGGGTCCTCGTCCGCGAGGCGGGCAAGTGCTACGCCCATCTTCTCCTGGTCGCCCTTGCTCTTGGGCTCGACGGCCACCTCGATGACCGGCTCCGGGAACTCCATGCGCTCGAGCACGATCGGCTTCGCCATGTCGCAAAGCGTGTCGCCGGTCGTCGTCGCCTTGAGGCCCGCCAGCGCCACGATGTCGCCGGCGTAGGCCTCCTTGATGTCCTCGCGGTGGTTCGCGTGCATCTGCAGCATGCGGCCGATGCGCTCGCGGTTGTCCTTCGTCGAGTTGAGCACCGCGGTGCCGCCCTGCAGCTTGCCCGAATAAATGCGCACGAACGTGAGCGAGCCCACGAAGGGGTCGGTCATGATCTTGAAGGCGAGCGACGAGAAGGGCTCGTCGTCGGCCGCCCTGCGCGCGAGCGCCGCGTGACTCTTCACGTCCTCGCCCTTGACCGGCGGAATGTCGAGTGGGGAGGGCAGGAAGTCGACGACGGCATCGAGGAGCGGCTGCACGCCCTTGTTCTTGAAGGCCGAGCCGCACAGGACCGGCACGATGGCGCCGCTCACGGTGCCCTTGCGCACGCAGCGGACGAGCGTTTCGACGTCCGGCGCCTTGCCCTCGAGGTAGGCCTCCATCGCCGTGTCGTCATGCTCGACCGCGAGCTCGACGAGCTGCTCGTGATACTGCCGCGCCTTGTCCTGGAGCTCGTGCGGAATTTCCCTGAACTCGAACTCGGCACCGAGCGTCTCGTCCTTCCAGATCACCGCGCGCATGCGCAGGAGATCGATGACGCCGATGAAATTGCTCTCCTCGCCGACCGGCAGCTGCATGACGACCGGCTTGGCGCCGAGACGCTCCTTCATCATCTCGATGCAGCGGAAGTAGTCGGCGCCGACGCGGTCCATCTTGTTGACGAAGCAGATGCGGGGCACGCCGTACTTGTCCGCCTGGCGCCACACCGTCTCCGATTGGGGCTCGACCCCGCCCACGCTGTCGAAGACCGCGACGGCGCCGTCGAGCACGCGCAAGCTGCGCTCCACCTCGATGGTGAAGTCCACGTGGCCCGGCGTGTCGATGATGTTGACGCGGTGGTCGCGCCAGAAGCAGGTGGTCGCCGCCGAGGTGATGGTGATGCCGCGCTCCTGCTCCTGCTCCATCCAGTCCATGGTGGCGGTGCCGTCGTGGACCTCGCCGAGCTTATAGGAGCGGCCGGTATAATAGAGGATGCGCTCCGTGGTCGTCGTCTTGCCGGCATCGATGTGGGCCATGATGCCGATGTTGCGGTAGCGCTCGAGAGGGGTGGTGCGGGGCATGGCTCGGCCGGCGTCCTTCCCGGTTACCAGCGATAATGGGAGAAGGCGCGATTGGCCTCCGCCATGCGGTGGGTATCCTCGCGCTTCTTGACGGCGGAGCCCCGGTTGCTCGCCGCATCGAGCAGCTCGTTCGAGAGTCGCTCGATCATGGTGTATTCGCTGCGCGCCCGCGCCGCGCCGATCAGCCACCGGATGGCGAGCGCCTGACTGCGCTCCTGGCGCACCTCGACCGGCACCTGATAGGTGGCCCCGCCCACGCGGCGCGAGCGCACCTCGATCGCCGGGCGCACGTTGTCGAGCGCCTCGCGGAAGACCTTTATCGGGTCCTGCCCGGTCTTCTTCTCGATCGTCTCGAGCGCCGAGTAGACCACGCCCTCCGCGACCGACTTCTTGCCCTCGTACATCAGGCTGTTCATGAACTTGCTGAGCACGCGGTCGCCGAACTTCGGGTCCGGCAGCACCTCGCGTTTCTCGGCGCGGCGGCGGCGCGACATCGCTTTACGGCTCCGTTCCTACTTCGGCCGCTTGGCGCCGTACTTCGAGCGGCGCTGGCGGCGGTCATTGACGCCCTGGGTATCGAGGGTGCCCCGGATGATATGGTAGCGCACCCCCGGTAGGTCCTTGACGCGGCCGCCGCGGATGAGGACGACCGAGTGCTCCTGCAGGTTATGGCCCTCGCCCGGAATGTAGCTCACCACCTCGTAGCCGTTGGTGAGCCGCACCTTGGCGACCTTGCGCAACGCCGAATTCGGCTTCTTCGGCGTCGTGGTGTAGACGCGCGTGCACACGCCGCGCTTCTGGGGGCAGCGCTGCAGGGCCGGCACCTTGTTCTTCGCCCGCTGCGGCCGGCGTGTGTTGCGAATCAGCTGGTTGATCGTCGGCATCCGCTTCGTACCTTTCGCCCAAGTCCTCTTGCTTCGAACGGCAACACAAGATGAGCGAAGGCGAAAGCCTCGCTCCGCGCGGATTCTTTTCGCCAACCCGCGAGAGGCGTAAATTGGATTGTGTTCGGGCTTATGCAACCCGGGAGTTGCGTCTAGGCCGAAACGCCTACCACCAACCCCCAGCCAAAGGCGCCGCATACTATGAAAGGCGGGCCCCTACGTCAAGCGTCGGAATGGCCGGCTTCCGGCATTTTTCGGCAAGCGCAGAAAGGGGGCCGCAAGCCGGCGCCGCGGCCCCCTCCGCGGCTTGTCGGACGGCTCAGGCGACGCTCGATTGCGCCTCGTCGGCAAGGGCAGCACTCTCCTGCGCCTTGGCCTGAAGGGCGGCCTGGGCGCGGTCGCGCTCGGCGGCAAGCTGACGCATGCGGCTCACCACGGCGCCGGTCCCGGCCGGGATGAGGCGGCCGACGATGACGTTCTCCTTGAGGCCGGTGAGCGAGTCGACCTTGCCTGACACGGCGGCCTCGGTGAGCACCCGGGTCGTCTCCTGGAAGGAGGCGGCCGAGATGAAGGAGCGCGTCTGCAGGCTCACCTTGGTGATGCCCTGCAGCACCGGCTTGGAGGTGGCGGGGCGCCCGCCCTCCCTTGTCGTCTTCTCGTTGACCTCCTCGAACTCGCTCTTGTCGGCCTGCTCGCCCACGAGGAAGGTCGTGTCGCCCGGGTCCTCGATCTCGATCTTCTGCAGCATCTGGCGCACGATCACCTCGATGTGCTTGTCGTTGATCTTGACCCCCTGCAGGCGATAGACCTCCTGGATCTCGTTGATGAGGTAGCTCGCCAGCGCCTCGACGCCGAGGATGCGCAGGATGTCGTGCGGCACCGGGTTGCCGTCCATGAGGAGGTCGCCCTTCAGCACGAAGTCGCCCTCCTGGACCGAGATGTGCTTGCCCTTGGGGATGAGGTACTCGAAAGGCTGTCCGCCCTCCTCCTCGGGAACCAGCACGATGCGGCGCTTGGTCTTGTAGTCCTTGCCGAACTCGACGCGGCCGGTCATCTCGCTGATGATGGCGAAGTCCTTGGGCTTGCGCGCCTCGAAGAGCTCCGCCACGCGCGGCAACCCGCCCGTGATGTCGCGGGTCTTGGAGGATTCGCGGGGTATGCGCGCGAGCACGTCGCCCGCCTTGACCTTGACGCCGTTCTCGACCGAGAGCACGGCATCGACCGAGAGGAAGTAGCGCGCCTCGAGCCCATTCGGCAGCTTGATCACGTTGCCCTTGGCGTCGCGCAGCGTGATGCGCGGCCGCAGCTCAGCCCCCCGCGGCTGCTGCTTCCAGTCGATGACCACCTTGTTGGAGATGCCGGTCGCCTCGTCGACCACCTCGCGCATCGACACGCCCTCGACCAGATCGAGATACTGCGCAATGCCCTCCTTCTCGGTGATGATCGGAATGGTGTAGGGGTCCCACTCGACGAGTTTCTGGCCCTTCGCGACCTTGTAGCCCTCATCGACGAAGAGGCGGGCGCCGTAGGGCACGCGGTGCCGCGCGCGCTCGCGTCCGCTCTGGTCGGAGAGCACGAGCTCGGTGTTGCGGTTCATGACGATGAAGCGGTCCTCGCCCGTCTTCACCAGGCCGCGGTTCTTGATCGCGATCGTGCCGTCGTAGGTCGCCTCCACGCTCGACTGCTCGCCGCCGTGCTGGACGGCGCCGCCGATGTGGAAAGTGCGCATGGTGAGCTGCGTCCCGGGCTCGCCGATCGACTGCGCCGCGATCACGCCCACCGCCTCGCCCACGTTCACCATGGTGCCGCGCGCGAGGTCACGCCCGTAGCACTTGGCGCACACGCCCTCCTTCGAGTCGCAGGTCAAAACCGAGCGGATGCGCACCGACTGGAGGCCGGCCTTCTCGATGATGTCGACCTCGCGCTCCTCGATCATCTCGCCGTTGCCGACCAGGACCTTGCCGGTGAGCGGGTCGGTCACCTCCTCCGCCGCGACGCGGCCGAGGATGCGCTCCGCGAGCGGGGCGATGACTTCCCCGCCCTCGACCACCGACTTGACGGTGAGCCCGCCCGTGGTGCCGCAATCGTCCTCGGTGATGATGGCGTCCTGCGCCACATCGACGAGGCGGCGCGTCAGATAGCCCGAATTGGCGGTCTTGAGCGCGGTGTCCGCCAGGCCCTTGCGCGCGCCGTGGGTCGAGTTGAAGTACTCGAGCACGGTCAGGCCTTCCTTGAAGTTCGAGATGATCGGCGTCTCGATGATCTCGCCCGAGGGCTTGGCCATGAGGCCGCGCATGCCGGCGAGCTGCTTGATCTGCGCCGCCGAGCCGCGGGCGCCCGAGTGCGCCATCATCCACACGGCATTGATCGGCTGGCCGGCCTTGAGGTTCGACATCTCCTTCATCATCTCGTCGGCCACGAGATCGGTGCAGCGCGACCAGGCGTCGACCACCTTGTTGTACTTCTCGCCCTGCGTGATGAGGCCGTCCTGGTACTGCTGCTCGAACTCCTTGACCCGCTCCTGGGTCTCGCCGACGAGGCGGCCCTTGGCGGCCGGGATGATGAGGTCGTCCTTGCCGAAGGAGATGCCGGCGCGCGTGGCGTAGCCGTAGCCGAGCGTCATCAGCCGGTCGGCAAAGATCACCGTCTCCTTCTGGCCGCAATGGCGGTAGACGGCATCGATGACGTTTGAGATCTCCTTCTTGGTGAGAAGGCGGTTGATGAGTTCGAAAGGCACCTCCGGATGGCGCGGCAGGATCTCCGAGAGCAGCATGCGGCCCGGCGTGGTCTTGACGCGCACCGTGATCGACTCGCCCTTGGGGTCGACCGTCTTGTAGCGGCAGGCGATGCGCGCGTGGATCGAGATCACGTCCGCGTCGAGCGCCTGGTGCACCTCGCCGATGCCGGCAAAATTCATGCCCTCGCCCCGCTCGCCCTCGCGCTCCATGGTGATGTAGTAAAGCCCGAGCACGATGTCCTGGGACGGCACGATGATCGGCTTGCCGTTGGCGGGCGAAAGGATGTTGTTGGTCGACATCATGAGCACGCGGGCCTCGAGCTGGGCCTCGAGCGAGAGCGGCACGTGCACGGCCATCTGGTCGCCGTCGAAGTCGGCGTTAAACGCGGTGCAGACGAGCGGGTGCAGCTGGATCGCCTTGCCCTCGATCAGCACCGGCTCGAAGGCCTGGATGCCGAGGCGGTGAAGCGTGGGCGCCCGGTTCAACAGCACCGGATGCTCGCGGATCACCTGCTCGAGAATGTCCCAAACCTCGGGCCGCTCCTTCTCGACCATGCGCTTCGCCGCCTTGATCGTGGAGGCGTGGCCGTAGAGCTCGAGCTTCGAATAGATGAAGGGCTTGAAGAGCTCGAGCGCCATCTTCTTCGGCAGGCCGCATTGATGGAGCTTGAGCTCGGGGCCGACCACGATCACCGAGCGGCCCGAATAGTCGACCCGCTTGCCGAGCAGGTTCTGGCGGAAGCGGCCCTGCTTGCCCTTGAGCATGTCCGAGAGCGACTTGAGCGGGCGCTTGTTGGCGCCTGTGATGACGCGGCCGCGCCGGCCGTTGTCGAAGAGGGCGTCGACCGCCTCCTGAAGCATGCGCTTCTCGTTGCGCACGATGATCTCGGGCGCGCGCAGCTCGATGAGGCGCTTCAAGCGGTTGTTGCGGTTGATGACGCGCCGGTAGAGGTCGTTCAGGTCGGAGGTGGCGAAGCGGCCGCCGTCGAGGGGCACCAACGGACGCAGCTCGGGCGGGATCACCGGGACCACGTCGAGGATCATCCATTCGGGCCGGCTGCCCGACTCGACGAAGGCCTCGACCAGCTTGAGCCGCTTAACGTATTTCTTGCGCTTGGCCTCGGAGGCCGTGTCCTTGAGCTCGGTGCGCAGGAAGTCGCGCTCCTTGTCGAGGTCGATGCGCGAGAGCATCTCCTTGATCGCCTCGGCGCCGATCATGGCCTCGAAGGCCTGCTCGCCGAACTCGTCGATCGCGTTCTGGTACTGGTCCTCGGAGAGCAGCTGGTGGCGCTTGAGCGGGGTGAGCCCCGGCTCGACCACCACGTGGGTCTCGAAATAGAGAATGCGCTCGAGGTCGCGCAACGTCATGTCGACGAGGAGGCCGATGCGGCTCGGCAGCGACTTCAAGAACCAGATGTGGGCCACCGGAGAAGCGAGCTCGATGTGCCCCATGCGCTCGCGCCGCACCTTCGAGAGCGTCACCTCGACGCCGCACTTCTCGCAGATGATGCCGCGATACTTCATGCGCTTGTACTTGCCGCACAGGCACTCGTAGTCCTTGATCGGGCCGAAGATGCGGGCGCAGAACAGGCCGTCCCGCTCCGGCTTGAAGGTGCGGTAGTTGATGGTCTCCGGCTTCTTGATCTCGCCGAACGACCACGAGCGGATGCGCTCCGGGCTCGCGATCGAGATGCGAATCTGGTCGAAATTCTGCGGACTGGCGACCTGGCCGAAAATCTTCATCAACTCGTTCATGCCGTCTCTCCTGCTTTGCCGCGCCGACGCCAGCCGAAGGCGGTACCGCTCACGGCTTTCGTCCCACTGATCCCAGCCGTCGTTGCGAAGAGGCGACCCCGGACTGCCCCGGACCGGGTCCGGGGCGGGGGACCAAGCAACCCGGCCTCGCACGCCTCACTCTCGATTGCTTCGCCTCCTGCCTTCGCCGAAGCGAAACCGCTTCGGCTTCGCGCAGGCCGCTCGGCTCGCAATGACGTCATTCTCAACTCAGAGCCCCGACTGGGCGAGCTCGACGTTCAAGCCGAGCGAGCGGAGCTCCTTCACGAGCACGTTGAAGGACTCCGGAATGCCCGCCTCGAACACGTCGTCACCCTTGACGATGGCCTCATAGACGCGCGTCCGTCCGGCTACGTCGTCCGACTTGACGGTGAGCATCTCCTGAAGCGTGTAGGAGGCGCCGTACGCCTCGAGCGCCCACACCTCCATCTCGCCGAAGCGTTGGCCGCCGAACTGGGCCTTGCCGCCGAGCGGCTGCTGGGTAACCAGGCTGTAGGGGCCGATCGAGCGCGCGTGGATCTTGTCGTCCACGAGATGGTGCAGCTTGAGCATGTAGATATAGCCCACCGTCACCTTGCGCTCGAAGATTTCCCCGGTGCGGCCGTCGACCAGCGTCACCTGGCCCGAGCGCTCGAGGCCGGCGGTCTCGAGGAGCTGCACGATGTCGTCCTCGCGCGCGCCGTCGAACACGGGCGAGGCGACCGGCAGGCCGCCCTTGAGGTTGCTCGCGAGCTCCATCACCTCGTCGTTGCTGAGCTCGCCGAGCTCGTCCTTGTAGCCCCGGCCGTAGATGCGCTCGAGCCACTTGCGCAGATCGCCGAACTTGCCGCTGTGCTGCACCTTCTCAAGGAGCTGCCCCACCTGGCGGCCGAGGCCGTGGCAGGCCCAGCCGAGGTGCGTCTCGAGGATCTGCCCCACGTTCATGCGCGAGGGCACGCCCAAGGGGTTGAGCACGATGTCGACCGAGGAGCCGTCCTCCAGATAGGGCATGTCCTCGACCGGCACGATCTTGGAGATGACGCCCTTGTTCCCGTGGCGTCCGGCCATCTTGTCGCCCGGTTGCAGCTTGCGCTTCACCGCGACGAAGACCTTGACCATCTTCATCACGCC
>DASPPM010000228.1:0-7826 GCA_035625535.1 Alphaproteobacteria bacterium | reverse complement strand
GGTTCTGCATCCGCGGTTTCCCGCGCGAGCACTCAAGCCGGATTAAGTCCGTTGCGTCTACCGATTCCGCCACGCCCGCATGACGGCTCCCTCTATACCGGCATGGCGCCGGCAAGCCAAGGCCCTCAAGTAAGCGGCTGTTCCGCGCCCACCTGCTCTGTCATAAGGAGAGCCATGCAGAGCCTCCTGCCCCAGGGGATTTCGTGGCGCAGCCGCAGGCTGTGGCACCCCATCGGCTATGCGGCGACCGCACTCTGGATGGGGGCGATCCTCGCGATCACCCATGAGGACGCCAATCACCCTCTGTTCAAGCTGATCTTCACCGTGCCGCTTGCCGGCTGGATTCTCCGCATTGCGGCGGCGAGGCTCATCGGCCGCCTGTGGCCCAAAGAGACGCCTCCCGAGGCCGAGCGCCGAAGGCGGCCTTGAGCGCGCATCGGCTCTGAGGCGGCTCAGCCGCTTGCGTCGTCGAGGATTTCGCCGCCGAGCGCCATGAGCATCTCTTTGAGCTCCTCCCCCGTGCGCTCGATCGCGCGCTCGTCGGTCGCGCGGATGACGAGGCTCACGCCGAAACGGCCCTGGCGATAGAAGGGATAGCTGCCGATCTCGACCTCGGGGTGACGGGCCTGCAAGGCACCCAGCCCTTCGGCGATCTTGCCTTCCGCGAGGTTGGTCGCAAGCGTGCGCGCCGCGAGCGGCTCGCCGCCGACGATGCGGTGACGCAGGCCGTGGAGCATGGCCTGCATGATGGCGGGCACCCCAGCCATGACGAAGACATTGCCGATCTGGAAGCCGGGGGCACCGCTCACCGGATTGTCGATGAGCACGCCCCCTTCGGGGACATTCGCCATCCTGAGGCGCGCCTCGTTCAAATCGGCCGGATTCGCGAAGCGGCGCGCCAGCATCTTGACCGCCTCCGGATGGCGTCGCAGCGGCACGCCGAAGGCCTTGGCGACGCACTCGGCCGTGATGTCGTCGTGGGTGGGGCCGATGCCGCCGGTGGTGAAGACGTAGTCGTACTCGGCGCGGAGCGCGTTGAGGGCCGCAATGATGCGTTCCTCCACATCGGGAACCACGCGCGCCTCGAGGAGACGCACGCCGAGCTTGTTGAGCTCGATTGCGAGATGGGGCAGGTTTGCATCCCTGGTGCGGCCCGAGAGGATCTCGTTGCCGATGACGAGAACTGCCGCCGTGACACGCTTGGGCGCTTCGCTGGGGCCCTTTCTCATGTGACCTCTATATGGCGAGGCTTGCAACGGAACAAGCCCTGCCTCGGCGCCGCCCCCGCCATGGTGCGCGGCCTCGCGTCGACACGGCACTCGGCCGCGTGGACCCATCATTATAGTGCGCCACAGGGACAAAATGCGTAGCCGGCTTACCAGCGCCACGGCATACGAATTTGCCTCGGGCGGGAGCGCAGCGGGCGCGGGCGCGTGCCGGGGAACGTTGAAGCGCCCGGCATGCGCGGTTAAGGTCGGGCATGCGTTTTGCGGAGCCCCTTTTGCGCGGCCGGCTGGTCAGGCGCTACAAACGCTTCCTGGCCGACGTCGAGCTCGCCGACGGCAGCATCGCCACGGCGCATTGCCCGAATCCCGGAGGCATGATCGGCCTCGACAGGCCGGGTTCGGAGGTCTGGCTCTCGCGCTCGGCGAATGCGGGGCGCAAGCTGCCCTTGACGCTCGAGCTGATCCGCACCGCGGGCGGACTCGTCGGTGTCAACACCAGCCATCCCAACCGTCTTGTCGAGGAGGCGCTCCTCGCGAAGCGGCTCCCCGAGCTGGCCGGCTATGCCTCCATCCGGCGCGAGGTGCGCTACGGAGAGAGCTCGCGCATCGACCTGTTGCTCGAGGGGCCGGGACGACCTATTTGCTACGTCGAGGTCAAGAACGTCCATCTGAAGCGCGACCCTCGCACGTGGGGCGGGCCGGCCGAGTTTCCCGATGCGGTCACGGAGAGAGGGGCCAAGCACTTGAGGGAGCTCGCCGCCGCGGTCGAGCGCGGGGCGCGGGCGGTCGTGCTTTTTGTGGTGCAGCGGCAGGACTGCGAGAGCTTCCGCATCGCCGCCGACATTGATCCGGGCTTCGAGCGGGCGTTTCACGAAGCGCTGAGGCGTGGCGTCGAGGCTTTGTGTTATGCTTGCAAAGTGACCCGCGAAGCCATTGAATTGACGCGGCCGCTCCCGCTCGAGCTTGGCCGGGGAGAGGCACGGAAGACAGGCAGCTTAAGACGATGAGCCAGATGGAGCGCAGCGCCCGGGTCCTCCCGGAGGAAACCCGGATCAAGATTCACGGACCCGACCATTTCGAGGGCATGCGACGGGCCGGCCGGCTCGCCGCCGAGACCCTCGATTTCATCGTGCCCGCGATCAAGCCGGGGGTTTCGACGGGCGAGCTCGACCGGCTCTGCCACGATTTCATCGTGAGCCATGGCGCCGTCCCCGCCCCGCTCAACTACCGCGGCTTTCCGCGCTCGATCTGCACCTCGGTCAACCACGTCGTCTGTCACGGCATTCCCTCCGAGGACAAGGTCCTGGTAGAAGGCGACATCATCAACATCGACGTGACCACCATTCTCGACGGCTGGCACGGCGACACCAGCCGCATGTTCGAGGTGGGCGAGGTCAGGCTCAAGGCGCGCCGGCTCATCGAGGTGACTTACGAGGCGATGATGCGCGGGATCGCGGCCGTGCGGCCGGGGGGGACGACGGGCGACATCGGCCATGCCATCCAGAGTTTCGCCGAGGCGCACCGCTACTCGGTCGTGCGCGACTTCTGCGGCCATGGCCTCGGCCGCCTGTTTCATGACTCGCCGAGCATCCTCCATTTCGGCGAGCCGGGCGAAGGCATACCGCTGCGCGAGGGCATGTTCTTCACCGTCGAGCCCATGATCAATGCAGGCAAGTTCGCGGTGAAGATCCTGGGCGACGGCTGGACCGCCGTGACCAAGGACCGCTCGCTCTCGGCCCAGTTCGAGCATTCCGTGGGCGTGACCGCGGACGGCTTCGAGATTTTTACCCTCTCGCCCAAGGGCTGGCACAAGCCGCCTTACCTCTGAGCCATCCGCAAGAGCTGCGCGGTCCCGCCATGAAGGAGACGCCCAGCAAGCCCGAGACCCCCCACTACCTCGGCCACCGCCAGAGGTTGAGGGAGCGCTTCGGTCTCGCGGGCGCCGATGCGCTGCCGGACTACGAGCTGCTCGAGCTCCTCCTCTATCTCGCAATTCCGCGCGGCGACGTGAAGCCCTTGGCCAAGAAGCTCCTCGACCGCTTCGGCGGCCTTTCGGGCGTGCTCGGTGCCGAGGCCAAGGAGCTCGCCGAGCTCAAGGGGGTGGGCGAAGCCACCATCCACATGCTCAAGCTGGTGCAGGCGGCGGGCATCAGGCTCGGGCGCGAGGAAGTCATGGCGCGGCCGGTGATCGGCAATTGGCGCCAGCTCCTCGCCTATTGCCGCGCCGCCATGGCCCACCACAAGATCGAGCAATTCCGCATTCTCTTCCTCGATCGCAAGAACGGCGTGATCGCGGACGAGGTGCAGCAGAGGGGGACCGTCGATCACACGCCCGTCTATCCGCGCGAAGTAGTGAAGCGCGCGCTCGAGCTCAGCGCCTCCTCCATCCTCATGGTGCACAACCACCCCTCGGGTGACCCCACGCCGTCGCGCGCCGACATCGAGATGACGCGCGAGGTGCGCGAGGCCGCCGAGAAGCTCGGCATCGCGCTGCACGATCACGTCATCATCTCCAAGAGCGGCCACAACAGCTTCAAGGCGATGGGGCTGCTTTAGCAGGCCCTCATCCTTCGAGACGCGTCGCGAGTGCTCCGTTCCTCAGGATGAGGGCCGATATTCATTGTTTCGCCTCATCCTGAGGAGCCGCCGCAAGGCGGCGTCTCGAAGGATGGGGCGAGACCGACTTCCGGCCGCCAAGCTCACTTCTGCCGCCTGGGGCGAAGCAGGTTCTCGAGGTGGGTGACATAGGCATTGAGCGCGTGTCGGCCAGCCTCGGTCAGGCGGTAGAGCGACTGCGGCGCGCGCGCGAGCGGGGTCTTGCCGGCGCCGCAGTGCCGTGGTCGAATCACCCGCATAATGGCAAGGAGGCCCTATACGGCGCTCGTGGTGACGCTCCTTCTTTGGGCGTCGTCATTTCCTGCGATCAAGCTCGGGCTCGGCGGCTATTCGCCCTTGCAGTTGGCGGCACTCCGCTTTGCCGCGGCCTCGACGGTGCTCGCCTCAGCAGCGCCGTTTCTCGGCGTCCGCCTGCCGCGGCGGCAGGACGCCCTGCTGATCCTCGCGCTTGGTCTTCTCGGCGTCGCCGCCTATCACATCCTCGTCAATTACGGAGAGACGCTCGCGAGCGCGAGTGCGGCGGCCTTCATCGCCAACATCGCACCTCTCTTCTCCGCGGGATTGGCGCGCGCGATCGGCGAGCGCGCGGGACGCGGCACCTGGCTCGGCCTCCTCTCTGGCCTCGCCGGCGTCTGGCTTATCAGCGCCTCGCTGCCCGGGCCCTCTCCTCTCAACCTCGGCTGCCTCGCCCTCGTTCTCGCGGCCCTTTGCTGGAGCCTATTCTTCGTGCTGCAAAAGCCGCTCCTCGCCTTCTATACGCCTCTCGAGGTCACGAGCTACGCCGTGTGGATCGGCACGCTGCTCCTCGCCTATTCGCTCCCCGGGGCGGTGGCGGCTGCCGGAAGCGCGAGCCCGACTGCGACGCTCGCCGCCATCTATTTGGGGGTCTTCCCGACCGCCTGCGCCTATGTTTGCTGGTCCTATGTGCTCTCGCTCATCCCGGTGGCGCGAGCATCCGTCTACACCTACCTCGTCCCGGTTATCTCGACGGCCATGTCCTATGCGTGGCTGGGCGAGCGCCCGCAGACGCTCTTCATACTCGGCGCTGCGGCCGTGCTGCTCGGCGTGAAGATCGCGCACCAGCCGGAAAAGGGCGCCATCGCCGGGCGAGCGGCCGAATAACGGAGGCGTCGTCGTCGGGGTAACGACGACGGTGGCGGCGATGGAGCGGCGCGCGAAGGCACGCCATCGCTCGTCCTCGCGCACGCAAGCGAGGGAGCAATTCCCGTCTTTCCATCGCCGTGCCGATCTGCAATAAGAGGCCCCAAGAGGCCCGCATGATTCCGCGCTACAGCCGACCCGAGATGGCGGCGATCTGGTCGCCCGAGAACCGCCTCAGAATCTGGTTCGAGATCGAGGCCCATGCCGCCCAAGCGCAGGCCGAGCTCGGCGTCATCCCGAAGAAGGCCGCCGCCGCCATCTGGCGGCGCGGGCGCGGCAAGGTGCGGCCCGAGCGCGTCGAGGCGATCGAGCGCGAGGTGCGCCACGACGTGATCGCCTTCCTGACCGCACTCGCCAAGCATGTGGGCCCCGAGGCGCGCTTCGTCCACCAGGGCATGACCTCCTCAGACGTGCTCGACACCTGCCTCGCGGTGCAGCTCAAGGAAGCCGCCGACATTCTCCTCGCCGACCTCGAGCGCGTGCTCAGCGCCCTCAAGAAACGCGCCTTCGAGCACAAGCTCACGCTCTGCGTCGGCCGCAGCCACGGCATCCACGCCGAGCCCACCACCTTCGGGCTCAAGCTCGCCGGACACTATGCCGAGTTCGCGCGCAACCGCGAGCGGCTCAAGGTCGCCCGACGCGAGATCGCGACCTGCGCCATCTCGGGAGCGGTCGGCACCTTCGCCAACATCGATCCCTTCGTCGAGCGCTACGTCGCCAAGAAACTCGGCCTCGAGGTCGAGCCGGTCTCGACCCAGGTGATCCCGCGCGATCGTCACGCGGCCTTCTTCTCGGCCTTAGCACTTGCAGCCAGCGGCGTCGAGCGGCTCGCGGTCGAGATTCGCCATCTCCAGAGAAGCGAGGTGCGCGAGGTGGAGGAGTATTTCGCGCCGCAGCAGAAGGGCAGCTCCGCCATGCCCCACAAGCGCAACCCCGTGCTCTCCGAGAACCTCACCGGGCTCGCGCGCCTCGTGCGCGCCTACGTGGTGCCCGCGCTCGAGAACGTGGCCCTCTGGCACGAGCGCGACATCTCCCACTCGGCGGTCGAGCGCGTGATTGCACCCGATGCGACGATCGCGCTCGACTTCGCGCTGATGCGCCTGGCGGACTTGATCGAGCGCCTCGTCGTCTACCCCGAGAACATGCGGGCCAACCTCGAGCGCTACGGCGGCCTGGTGCAATCCGGGCGCGTGCTGCTCGCCTTGACCCAGGCCGGCATGAGCCGCGAGGACGCCTACCGCCTCGTCCAACGCCACGCCATGAAGGTGTTTCGGGAAAAGGGCGACTTCCTCGCGAGCCTCGAGTCGGATGCCGAGGTCGGCAAGTATCTGCCCCGACGGCGGCTCGCCGGGCTCTTCGGCCTCAGCTATCATACCAAGAACGTCGACAGGATCTTCCGCCGCGTCTTCGGACGGGGCTGAGCGGGCGTGCCTCAGGCTATTTGATCTCTTTCATCAGCTGCTGGCGCGCCTCCTCGAGGCACTCCTCGAGGTGCCGCCGGATGCGATGGGCCGAGATATCGAGACCATGCGCGTTGAAGTCCGCGCGGAGCATCTCGATGAGATGCTCCTCCACGTGCTTCATGAGGTTCTTCTCGATGATCGCCTTGGCGTAGGCATCGGCCTCGGCGCCCTTGAGGCCCATCTTGCTTGCGGCCCACAAGCCCACCAGCTTGTCCCGCCGCACCATCACCTTGAAGCGAAATTCCTCGTCGTGGCTGTACTTCGCCTCGAACTGCTTCTCGCGGTCATCGAAAATATGGCTCATCGGCGCTTTGGCTCCTCCGTCGCCGCTCGCGGCCAAGCGCGCGCGGGATCAGTCTCTTATAGCGGGGGGCTCATGCGAGTGGTATCGAAATTCTCATGTGCACAGTCGTGGTCCTGCTGCGCCCCGGCCATGCCTGGCCGGTGCTGATCGCCGCCAATCGGGACGAGATGCTGTCCCGGCCGTGGCGGCCGCCGGCCGCGCACTGGCCGGACCGGCCCGGAGTCGTGGCCGGACTGGACGAGCTGGCCGGCGGCAGCTGGCTCGGCATCAACCGCGAGGGCGTCGTTGCCGGCATCCTCAACCGCCACGGCTCGCTCGGGCCTGCCGAGGGACGACGCAGCCGCGGCGAGCTCGTGCTCGAGGCCCTCGACCATGCGGACGCAGACCTCGCGGCGCGAGCCTTGGCCGAGCTCGACACGCGCGCCTACCGCACCTTCAACATGGTGGTGATCGACAACAGCCGGGCCTTTTGGCTGCGCAACCTCGGCGAGGACGGGCCCGGGCGAATCGAGCTCTTCCCCCTCGCCCCCGGCTATTCCATGATCACCGCGCACGATCGCAACGACCACGAGAGTGCCCGCATCCGCGCCAACCTGCCGCGCTTCGAGCGCGCGGCCGTCCCCGACCCCGAGCGCGGCGAGTGGACGGCCTGGGAGGCGATCCTCGCGAGCCGGGGGCAAGGCCAAGAAGAGGACGGCCAAGAGAACGCCCACGAGAACGCCCACGAGAACGCCATGTGCGTGGTGACCGGGCGCGGCTTCGGCACCTCCTCGAGCTCGCTCATAGCCCTCCCCTCGCGTGAGCGGGCAGGGGTTCGGCCGCGTTGGCTCTTCGCCGAGGGCCGCCCGGGCGAGGCGCCCTTTCTGCCGATCGTTCTTTGAAAATTCGTGATAGGTTCATCAAGCGCTTGTCATTGTGTTGCGCGGGCCTTGTTGCTATATGAGGCCGTGAGAGGGGTGCCGTGCGTCGCGAATGGCGGATTTCCGCCCACGGCCGGGTCGGGCGCTCCCGGGCGTGGCCCGCGCCGCGCCGGCGCTCGAGAGCGGGTTCATTGAT
>DASPPM010000227.1:0-18086 GCA_035625535.1 Alphaproteobacteria bacterium | reverse complement strand
TCCATTTCGGTGGAAGCAGCCCCCTCACCCTACCCTCTCCCCCTTTGAGGGGGAGAGGGTTGCGCAGCCTTAGCGAGCGTAGCGAGCTTAGGCAAAGCTGGGTGAGGGGGCGATTCCACTTCGTCGGATATTGCTCTAGACTGTCCTGGCTCTGAATTTCGGCACAACAGGAAAACACGTGTCATTGCGACTCGCCCGAAGGGCGCTGAAGCAATTCAGAGGGGCTTTCGCACCTCGCGCTGGCCCGGCGTACGCCGGGGCTCGCTGCGCTCGCAATAACGGTCATCTCGGGTTGAGACGAACACCCCGGTCGCGAGGCTGGCGAGGTATCGCGCGTGCCGGCAGCCGTCAGGCCCCGCGCGGCAGCGTTGCGTCGCGGGCGGTCTCGCGCGCTTTGGGATGGGTCGCCACGAAGTGCTGGAGCGTGCGCAGCAGCGCCAGCACGTGCCGGACATCGCCCCTCTGCCGCGCCGCGGAGATGTCGTCGAGAATGATGCGCCGGATTGCGCTTTCGCCCGTCGGCGTGTGACAGAGGTAGTCGCCGAGCAGGAGCGCCGGGACCTCGGGAATGTGCTCGTGCTCGGCGATAGCCTCGATCTCCGCCTCGTTGAGCGCGCAAAGCGCCACGCAGTCTTCCCAGGTCAACATCGTCGGCTCTCCTCTTTCCGGCGCTTCCGGCGTCAATGGGCGAGCAGGACCGGCAGGCTAGATTCGTTGAGCACGCTCCGCGTAGCCCCGCCGAAGATGGTCTCGCGCATGCGGGTATGGCCATAAGCGCCCATCACGAGAAGCTCGGCCCCCGCCCCCGCCGCCTCGGTGACGAGCTGCTCGCCGACCGGCCAGCCCTCGAGCGCCACGCTTCTGCGTTTTGCCGCAATGCCGTGGCGCGCAAGCCATTCGCCGACCCGGCTCGGCGAAGGCTCGACGGGCGCGTCCTTGGCGCCGCTGAGGATGAGGATGTGCTTTGCCAAGTGAAGGATGGGAAGTGCTGCGCTCGCCGCGCGCGCCGCCTCCATGCTGCCGTTCCAGGCAATCGCTACGCTGACGCCCGCGAGCTCGCGCGTCGCGGCCGGCATGAGAAGCACAGGTCGGCCGCTTTCGATGAGCGCTGCCTCGACCATGAGGCGCCACTCGACCTCGCGATCGTCGGGCACGCGGCCGACGAGGATCAAATCGGCAACCCGCCCGCGCGTGGAAACCTCTTGGGCTGCGCTCCCGAAGATCGAATCGAAGCGCAGGGCGGCCCCGGGGCCAGTCGCGGGCACGCCAGCTGCTCGAGCGGCTTCCTCGCAAATCCGCTCAGCCTCGACGCGCCGCGCCTCGGCCTCCTTCTCGGCCTGGGCGATATACTGGTTGATGACCGAGGTGAGGGTGCCCTCGGCAATGAATGGAACGCTCTCTCGCGGATTCTGCTGGGCGTGCAGCACCTCAACGAAGGCCCCGAGCCGCTTTGCCAGGCGCATGCCGCTCGCCAGGGCCGCGCTCGTGGCCTCGTAACCCGTGATCGGTGCCAGGATGGTCTTAATCGACATGAGAGGCCTCCGTGATGGGTCGCGAGGGCACTTATGCGGGCAAGAAGCGGGCCCCGCTGTGATCTATGTCATGGTCGGGGCAGCCGGACGCCCTTGGGCGCTATGCTTCCAGCACGTAGCGACCGGGTGCGGGGCCGAGCGGCGGATAGTCCTTGTCGGCGGCGCCGAGGTTGGGCGGCGGCGACTTGCCGCTGTCATGGGCTTCGAGCCACTCCGCCCAAGGCGCCCACCACGAGCCCTCGGTCGCGGAGACCGAGGCGTACCAGGTCTCCGGATCGAGGTATCTGTCACCTGCCTTACGCTGCAAGAGGCGATAGGAGCGGTGCGGATGGCCCGGCTCGCTCACGATGCCGGCATTGTGACCGCCGCTCGTGAGCAGGAAGCTCACCGCCGTGTCGAGCAGCAGGTTGAGCTTGTAAACCGAGCGCCACGGCGCCACATGGTCGCTCTCCGTGGCGACCGCGAAGACCGGAACGCGGATGTCGCCGAGCGACAGCGGCTTGCTCCCTACCTCGTAGCGCCCCTCGACGAGGTCGTTGTTGAGGAAGAGCCGGCGCAGGTATTCGCTGTGCATGCGGTAGGGCAAGCGCGTCGCATCGGCGTTCCATGCCATGAGGTCGGTCATCGGCTCGCGCTCGCCGCGCAGATAGTCGCGCACGAGGCGCGACCAGATGAGGTCGTTCGAGCGCAGGAGTTGGAAGGCGCCGGCCATCTGCTTGCTATCCAGGTAGCCCTGGTCCCACATCGTGTCCTCGAGATGGGCAAGCTGGCTCTCGTCCATGAAGAGCGTGAGCTCGCCGGCCTCGGTGAAGTCGACCTGTGCCGCGAAGAGGGAAACCGTGTTGAACTGCTCGTCCTGCTTGCGGGCGAGCCAGGCTGCGGCGATTGCGAGCAGCGTGCCGCCGAGGCAATAGCCGACCGCGTCGACCTTGCGTCCGGGCACGATGGCGCGGATCGCCCTGAGCGGCGAGAGCACGCCCAGGCCCAGATAGTCCCCCATGCCGAGATCGCGATCGTCGGCGCCGGGATTGTGCCAGGAAACCATGAACACGGTATGACCGCGTTCGACGAGATACTTGACCAGGGAGTTATGCGGGGAGAGGTCCAAGATGTAATACTTCATGATCCATGCCGGCACGATCAGCACCGGCTCGGCGTGGACCTCGCTGGTTGCGGGCTTGTATTGGATGAGCTCGATCAGCCGGTTGCGATAGACGACGACGCCCGGGGTGAGCGCCACCTCGCGGCCGGGACGGAATGCCTCGCTGCCGACCGGTGGACGGCCGGCGATGGCGCGTTCCCAGTCCTCGACCCAGTTGAACGCCCCTTGCGCAAGATTGCGCGCGCCTTGCTTCATCGTTACCTGCAGGAGCTCGGGATTCGTCGGCACGAAGTTCGACGGCGAGACGACATCGAGCAGCTGGCGCGTGCCGAACGAAACCATCTGCTCGTGATGGCGCGAGACGCCATGCACACCCGTCGTGGCGTTGTGCCACCATTGCTGGGTCAGGAGAAACGACTGATAGATGAAGCGGAAGGGGAACTTCTGCCAATCGGGGTGGTCGAAGCGCCGATCCTGGGGCAGCGGTGCGATGCAGGGCGGCGTCGCCGGCTCGGCGAGCGCGCGCGAGACGTGGATGCCGAAGCGGGTCGCCTTGCGCAGCGCCTTCTCCGCGAGGATCGCCTGCTTGCCGGGCGACATGGCAAGGTGGGCGGCCCAGTCGAAATAGGCAAGCGCCAGCGAAACCGGCGAGATGGAGAGGGTGGCCTTGCCGACGGCCGCGTGAACGAGCCGGTCGATGCTGCGAGGCCCTTCGCTAAGATCGGGAGCGTCCGCCGCACCAGGCGCCATGCCTCGCACGGCCGTGTCGACCCAGCGGCGCAGCCCGAAGAGCTCGGCGTATTTTTCCATCGCGGGAACGAGCTGATCGGCGCCGGCTTGCCAGAGGGCCGGCCAGGCCGGCGCCTGCCCGCCCTTGGCGCCGCGTTTTGCCGCTCGCTCTCTAGGCGCTCTTGGTGCTTCCCGCTTCTGGCGCGGGAGCGTCGACGGAGCTTCGGGTGCCGCGCCTGCGACCGCCGGGGGTTCGCGGTCCCCACCATTTGCCGGTTGCGTCATCGCCTTACCCTCCTCGGTCTCTGCACGCGGGCCATCAGCCTTTATATGGTGCGGCGCCGGCGCAAACGCATTGCGCCAGATCAATGACCGCGAAGACGGGAAAAGGCCTCCCGGCGGGTGCTGCTCGGCGCGCCAGGACGATAGGCTTGAGGCTCCTCGCCCTTGGCCTCTTTCACGAGGCGGAGGCGCGCTGTGGCGGCTCGGCTGCTCCCGCCTTCTCGTGCACCTGGAAGGGGAGTGCCTCCGCCGCACTCATTTCGACCGGCATCTCGGCGAGCTTGGCGAAGAGGCGACATTGGTGCCGGATCGGCCACCAGTCGTAGAGAAAGATCTGGAGCGGCCGCCACATCGCGACCCAACCGACGATGAGCAGGCCCTCCGCCAAGGTTTGCGCCGCGGCGTAGGGCCAAAGCGTGAAGGCGAGCTGGCGCACGAGCGTGCACATGAAGAGGAAGGCGAGACCGATCAACAAGGCGATGCGTCCCTCGCGGAACAGGAAGCGCATGCGCCGGCGTGCCTCGCCGGTGCGATAGGTGAAATAGTTGTGGATCCCAGCCTCGAGGTGGAGGGCCTCTGCGACCGCAAGCTGGTCGGCGGGCAGCTGAATCACGAGTTTGAGCGGCCTTGGCAGCGGGAAGTCGTCGACCGAGCCCACGATGTACTCCTCGGCATCCTGATCGAGATCCTTTTCGTGAAAGGGCGAGGGATCGAAGGAGTTGAAGAGTTGCTGCAGGCGGCTCAGCCGGATGGCGATCGCCGTCGGTACGTCCTCGACCGGATTCCTGAACGTCGGCTGGTCCATGACGGGCCTCCGCTGCCTCGCAGATGTTTCGGGCCGACCGCTCCCCATCGACCATCGGAATGAAAGCAAAACTGTCCCACCGGCGCTGCAAACAGCCAATGATTTAGGTCAAGGGAGCCCGGGCCGAGGCGGCTGCGCGGCCGCCCGAATTTGACCTGGGTCAATGCGGTGCTCAGCCCAGGTGGCTATAGAAGAGCCGTACGGGATGGGAGAACCGTCATGGCAGCAAAATCGACGAGCGAGGCGAAAGCGGTTCTAGGCATGCCGGATCCGGCGGCTTGGTTCGGCGGCTACGCGCAATTCCTCGAGAACGGCCGAGTGGCGTTCGACCAGTGGGCGAAGGCGAGCGAGGCGATGACCAAGGGAGTGTTCGACCTTTCCTGCGAGATGGCGCGCTTCTCGCTCGAGCGCTTCAAGGAGGATCTTGCCGTCTGCGAGACGCTCCGAGGGTGCCGCAGCCAAAGCGAGGCTTTGGACTGCCAGCGCCGCTTCGCCGAGCGGGCGACGACGCAGTACCTCGAGTACGCGGGCAAGCTCTCTGGCCTCTTTGCCCAGGCGGCGCGCGTGGGTTTCCCCGCTCCGCCGCAGACCACGCGGCACGAGGCGGAAAAGGCGTGAGGAAACCGCCGCCGCGGCTCCCTCGCGAGGCGAGCCGCAGCGTCCGGCCGATCCATTGGCCCGAGAGCGTGCCGTCGCTATAGGCGGCGCGGGCGTCGTCGTCGTGTGCGGCTCCATGGAAATGTGCGTGTCTCTTGCTGCGTCCGCGAGCGGCGCGTCGCTGCCCGAAGCGGGGCCGTCCACCCCGGTGGTCACGGCTATCGCTGTCCTTTCCGGACCTTCGTTGCCCCGGCCTTGCCAAGCTCGCCACGAAGCGGAAGCTTAGCGGGCAGGGATTGGACGATACACTGGACAACTACCGGAGATATCGCCCATTGTCCTGCGACCAGCGCGAATAAGGCAACTTACCGTCCGCATTCGTCCCCTGAAGCGATCGATCGGCGTTCTTCGAGGAGCCGTTCAAAATGCACGCCCCCTGCGACGCAACCCTCCTCCGCATCTTCGTCGGCTACGACGATACGTTTGACAACAAGCCCTTGCACGATCAGATCGTGCTCAAGGCGCGCGCCATGGAAATGGCCGGAGCCACGGTCACGCGCGGAGTGCTGGCCTATGGTCCTGCAAGCCAGGAACTTCGAATCGTGCTTCGGCTGTCCGAGGATCTTCCAATCGTCATCGAGATTGTCGATACCGACGAGAAGATCAGGGAGTTCCTGCCGGTCCTCGATGATATGGTCGACAGCGCCTTGGTGACCGTGCAAAAGGTCTCCGTCATTCGCTACGGCCGCAAAAAAGAACGCGCGTGAACAAGTAAGCGCTCCGAGCGCGCAATGGAAATCTCGCCGGACCCGCCCTGCTGGCGCTTGTCGGTGCGGCGGACCGTCATCCGCAAATCGTGGCCCGGCTTCGCAGCTATGTGGCGGAGAAGCTCGGGACGGCCACTCAATCGCCTTTTGATCCGTCTGCGCCGGCATCCTCGCGCTTCGCGTTCCACCAGCCGCCGCCGAGCGCGGCAAACAGCGCGACGGTGTCCTGATAGCGCACGGCCAGGGCCTCAAGGTCGGCGATTTTCGCTTGATGGTATTGTGCATCCGCACTCAGGACATCGAGATAAGTCGCAAGCCCGGCTTGGTAGTTGGCCTGCACCAGGTGCAAGGCCTGATCCGCGCTCGAGAGCGCTTCCTCTTCGGCTGCCAGAACCGCGGCGTCGTGATCGAGCGCGCGAAGCGTGTCGGCCACCTGTGCAAATGCGCTCAGGACGGTCTGGCGGTAAGTGGCCATCGCTTGCTGGTAATTGTCGATCGCCGCTTTGCGCTTGAACCATAGCGTGCCGCCATCGAACAGCGTCTGTGTTGCGTTGGCGCCGATGCTCCAGAAATTTCCATTGGCGGCGAACAGGTTGCCTGTCGAAGTGGCGCTGGTTCCCAGGCTTCCGCTCAACGTGACGCTCGGCAGGAGTGCCGCGGTCGCGACGCCGATGTTGGCACTGGCGGCATGAGCCGTCGCCTCCGCTGCAAGGATGTCCGGACGCTGGCGCACGAGATCGGAGGGAAGGCTGACCGGCAGGTCGGCCGGCAAGGCGAGATCGGCCAAGCCGACGTCCGGCGGGCTCCACTCGGCCGGCGTATGGCCGGCGAGCGTGGCGAGCAGGTCGTCGCTTTGGGTCAGCTTCTGCTCGAGCTGGGGAATCGTCGCTTCGAAGGAGGCAAGCTGGCTGCGCAGGCTCAACACGTTGGAATAGGGCACCGTCCCGGCTTGCGCTTGGACTTCGGCCAGAGCGACTTGCTCCTTCTGCAGCTCAATGAGCTGCGCCGTGGCCGCGATCTCGGCGCGGTAAGCCGCCTTGGCGATCACCGTATTTGCGATGTTGGCGGAGAGCGTAAGATAGGTCGCCTGCTCCGTGGCGCGGGCCACGTCGACCTCCGCACCCAGACCTTCGACCATGCGCCGCTCCCCGCCAAAGACATCGAGGGCGTAGCTCACCGTGGCCGAAAGCGTGAAGAGATTGAACACGCTCGCCGGCAGCTCCTGACCGGCCTTGATCGCGGTGTATCGCTGTCGCGTGGCGCCCGCCTCGGCGTCGATTTCCGGGTAGAAGATGCCGTACCCGCTGCGCAAGGTATTCTGGCTCTGGCGCAGGCTTGCTTGCGCCGCCTCGAGCCCGGGGTTGTTGGCGATCGCTTCCGCGATGACGGCATCGAGCTTGGAGGAGTTGAAAAGACGCCACCAATCGGCGGCGACCTTCGCTCCGGGGGCGAAGCGCTGCGCCGTGCCGGCGACAGAAGCGGTCTCGGCAGGATCCGAGCCGCTCGAATAATGGGTCACCGGCGGCGCCTTTGGGCGCAGAAAGTCCGGGCCGACGGCGCAGCCGGACAAGAGGCAAAGCAGCGCGACGCCGCTCGCGAGCGCCGTGATCGGCCCGTCCGGCAGGCGCTGCGGCAGCGCTATGTAACGGCGCCTATTTCTCGCCGACATAGACATCGACCAACTGCCCCGGATAGAGGTTCAGGCCTTTCGGCCTTTCGAAACGGAAAATCACCGGCAGCACCCGGACATCGACCCGCTCCAGCCGCTCGTTGGAGAGCTCGATCTTCGGCGAGACATAGGGCTGGATGCGCGCAAACGTGAGCGGCACATGGATGTCGGTGCCGCGGATGAACATCTGGGCGTCCATCTTTGCCGGATCGGCCAGACGATGAACCAATATCTCGTCGATATAGGCGCGGACTTGGAGCTGAGCGTCCGGCGTGCCCATGACGATGAGCGGGTTAAACCCTTGAGTATAGGAATCGTAGGCGCCTTGCGACGAGACGTAGCTGCCGACGGCGGCCTGAAGCGAGAGCACCACGCCGTCCGTTGGGGCTACGATGGTATATTTCGCGAGCAGCGCCGCGGAAGCCGCATACGCTTTCGACAAGGCGGCATATTGCTTTTCCTGGTTTTGGATATCGTAGATCCAGGCTCCTGCCTTGGTCAGGGCGTATTGCTTCTGGACCACCTTGAGGTTTGTCTCCGCTATTTTCTCGGCATTCCTCGCGTTATCCAACGCGTCGAGGCTGACCGATTTCGGGTCGAGCGCATAGGATCGCTCCTGCTTGGCGAGCTGATCCTGCGCGTTCTTGAGCGTGGCCTTGGCGTTCTCGACCTGGGCCGCGTTCACGTCGAGGTTCTCCGGCCTGGGCTCCGCCTTGAGCTCCGCAAGCACCGCGAGCGCCGCTTCCGCCTGAGAGCGCTGCTGTTCGGCCGTCGCCCGCTGCACCGTGTCGTCGATCTTCAGCAGCGGATCGCCCTTGTGGACCCTCTCACCCTCGGCAACCAGGACCTCGGTGATCGGCCCCGAGACCTCGGGATAGATGTTGATGTTCTCGCCCTGCGCCTGGACGCTCTCGACAATGCCATTCGCGTAGATCCCCTTGGCATAGGGATTGGCCGCCGGATTGAAGGCCGGCGGCTGCGCGCCCGGCTCCCGGCTGAAGATGAAGGCGCTGATGAGCGCCAGGATCAGGCCCAGGGCCGACAGGATGAAGATGACCCTATTGCGCATCCAGACTCTCCCGTTCGACGCCCGCGACCCGTCCGTCCTCCATCTTCAGGATGCGGTCGGCAAACTCGTAGATGCGAAGGTCGTGGGTGACGATGACGATGCAGCGCTGGTCGGAGAGAATGTTTCGTCGAACGAAGGTTACGATGTTGCGGCCGGTATCGCCGTCGAGCGATGCGGTCGGCTCGTCGAGGATCAGGATGTCGGGGCGGCTGACGATCGCTCTGGCTATTGCGACCCGCTGCTGCTCTCCGCCGCTGAGCTTGACCGGCGGCAGCTGCGCCCGGGTCTTCAATCCGACGATCTCAAGATCGAGCACCGCCTCCTTGAGCGCCTCATCCCAGTCGCGATTCTGGAGAATGAGCGGAATCGCCACATTCTCGGCGGTCGTCAGTCGCGGGAAAAGATGGTAGTCCTGAAACACGAAGCCGATCTTGTGCAGCCGGAATTGGGCGAGCTCGTCGTTGGAGAGGCTCCATATCTCGGTGTCCTCGATCTTCACGGTCCCCGTGTTCGGCCGGAGGATTCCCGAGATCATGCTGAGCATCGTGGTCTTGCCGCTGCCGGACGGGCCGACCACGTAAAGGATCTCGCCGAAATAGGCCTCGAAGCTCACGTCCCTCACGGCGTGGGTCTTGGCGTCGCCTTCGCCGAACCACTTATTGAGGCCGGCAGCCTGGATCGCCGTCCTGGGCATGACTAGCCTCGGAAGATGTCGAAGGGTTCGATTTTCAGGACCTTGCGGACCCCGACGTAGCTCGAGAATGCGGCGATGATGACGACCATGACGAGGGCAAGGCCGAGGTTGGGGTAAGTGATGATCGCCGCATAATCGGGAATATATAGCAGAGCCAGCCATATCACGAGCGCGCATAGGCCGACCCCGATGCCATATCCCGTCAAGGCCACGAATGACGCCTGAAACAGGATCATGGAAATCAGCTCGCGCCCCTTCGCGCCGATCGCCTTGAGAGCGCCGAACTTGTCGAGGTTCTCGAGGATGAAGGTGTAGAAGGTCTGTCCCGAGATCGACATTCCGATGATGAAGCTGATCACCGTCATCAACAGCATGTTGGTCCCGATCCCGGTCTGATATTTGTAGAAATTGGAGATCTTCTGGATGAACTCGTCTTTCGTGAGAGCCAGGTATCCCGCCGCCGCGACCTGCCGCTTGATCGCCGGCACGTCGGCCGGCGTCTTAGGCTCAACCAGGAGGTAGGAGATGGTAAAGCGCGTATTGGGTATGTATTGCAGGGCCCGGTTGTAGGTCGTGTAGAGCGTCGGCACGCCGAACAGTCCGCTCGATGCCACATGCGCGATGCCCACGATCACGCCGCGATGGTCGTTCAGCTCGAACTCGGCGCCGATTTTCGGGTTCTCGAGCTTGTAGAACTCGGAGTCCTCGACCGCGAGGAAGGCGTTCTCCGCGAAGATGTCCTCGATGGTTCCGGCAATAAGCGTCGGCCTGCCGAACAGACTGGTATCGTCGAGACCGACGATGTTGGCGGCCTGATACACGCCGTCGCGCAGTTTGAGCAGCGCAGTGCCGGAATAAAGCGGAACGGCGTATTTGACGCCCGGTATGCTACGGACCTCGTCCAAGACGTAATCGGGCAGCGGAATGGTGTTGGCGACCGTCTGGATTGCAGGGTCCATCACCCAAATCGAGGCGCCGATGTTGATGACGGTAGCCGACGCGCGCTTGAGAATCCCGGAGAAAAGCGATGTCATCTCGATCATCAGGAACACGGCAAAGGTGATCCCGACCAGAAGCGCCGCGAACTTCGCCCGGTCGTTGACCAAGAGCTTGTAGGCGATCCTCAGGATTCCCGGCATCGGAGTTCCGGCTCAGCATGCCGCATGACGAAATCGCGCGGCATGGCGCGAGGCCGCCGACTGCGGCTCGAACCATCTTCCCGGCCTGCACGCGGGGCTTGCCGCGGCAGGCCTAAGTGGTGGTGTGAGCTTTCGCGCATCGTTTGCTGCAGCTCGTGCGACGTTAATATCGCGCAACATCATGGGCTTCGGCGCTCAAACGACATTGATGTAGGTCAATCCACGCCGCTCGCGCGCTTGCCAGACGCGGCAATGACGCATCGGGCCGATCTGTCGATTGGTCGCGGCCAAAGCCCGCCCGCTCCGCGAGGCCGCCTGAGGCCCCAGGAGCCACGGACCGGCTTTGATCTAGGTCAAGGCCAGATCGCGACCCTGGCCCCATCATTCGCTGCGATGACCCCGGACGTTCTCTCGCGCTATGCGCGGCCGGTGCCGCGCTATACGAGCTACCCCACGGCTCCCCACTTCGGACCCGAGGTGGACGCGCGCCGCTATGGCACCTGGCTCGGCGAGCTCGGCGCGGCCGGCCCGCTTTCGCTCTATCTGCACATTCCGTTCTGCCGCTCGCTGTGCTGGTTCTGCGGCTGCAACATGCGCGTCGTCAACAAATCCGAGCCCATCGAGCGCTATCTCGAGCTCCTGCTCAAGGAGATCGAGATGGTGGCGGATGGCATCGGAGGGCGGCCGCGGGTGAGCCATATCCACCTCGGCGGCGGCACGCCGACGACGTTGAGCGCCAGCAACTTCAGTCGCCTCGCCGACGCGCTGCGGCACCGCTTCGACGTCGCGGGCGACGCGGCGTTCGCCGTGGAGGTCGATCCCCGCGTGCTGAGCGCGGAGCAGGCCCGGGCGCTCGGCCTGGCCGGAGTCAACCGTGCCAGTCTCGGCGTGCAGGACTTCGCGCCGGTGGTGCAGAAGGCGGTGAACCGCATCCAACCCTATGAAGTGACGGCGCGGGCGATCGACGCGCTGCGCGCGAACGGCATCGCCTCGATCAATCTGGACCTCCTCTACGGGCTGCCCTACCAGACGGTCGCGAGCGTCGCCGCCACGGTCGAGCGCGCGCTCACGCTGTCGCCCGACCGGCTCGCCGTTTTCGGCTATGCCCACGTGCCGTGGCTCAAGCGGCACCAACGCCTGCTGCCCGAGGAGGCCATGCCGAACGCCGAGGAGCGGCTCGGTCAGATGGCGGTGGCAGCAGCCACGCTCGAGGCCAACGGCTACGTGGCGATCGGCCTCGACCATTTCGCGCGAGCCGATGACGCGCTCGCCTTGGCGCTCGCGCGCGGCGAGCTGCGCCGCAATTTCCAGGGCTATACGGCGGATGGTGCGGAGACGCTCATCGGGCTTGGCGTTTCCGCCATCGGCTCGCTCCCCCAAGGCTATGTGCAGAGCACCACCGAGCTGCGCGCCTATGCAGATGCGATCAGCAGCGCCTCCTTTGCCACGGTGCGCGGCATAGCGCTCGCGGACGACGATCGCCTGCGGCGCGACATCATCGAGAGCCTCATGTGCTTCCTCGAGGCGCCGGTTGCGCGGCTCTGCGCCGCCTACGGCCACACCTTCGGCTCGTTCCTGGCGGAGTGGAAGACCCTCGACCAAATGATCGAGGACGGGGTGGTCACGCTCGAGAACGGCCATTTGCGCGTGACCAGGGCGGGACGCCCCCTGGTGCGCGCGGTGTGCGCCGTTTTCGACCGCTATCTCAAAGAGGGGACCGCGCGGCACTCAGTCGCGGTTTGAGGCGAGGTCGGGGGCGCGGCCGCATGGCGAAGACGATACTCGACGGGCTCCATGGCCTCTGCACGAGCAGCGTCGGGCTCGCCGAGCTGATGCGCTTCCTCGGCGGCGTTGGCCTGCCGGCGGCGCTCTTCCTGATCGGCCTCGTGGGCGGCTTGGCGCACTGCACCGGCATGTGCGGGCCTTTCGTGCTGGCGCAAGTCGCCACCGATGAGCGCTCGCTCTCAGGCGCTGGAATGAGCGAACTGCGGCGGCTCAAGGGGGCACTTCTTCTTCCCTATCAGCTCGGCCGGACCACGACCTATGTCGTCCTCGGCGCGCTCGCAGGCGGGGGTGCCGGGATCGCGGTCGAGGCGAGCGGCTACCGCTGGCTGCCCGCGGCCTTGCTCGCGTTTGCCGCAGTGCTCTTCCTCCTCCGAGCCGTGCCTCAGTTGACGCGCTGGTTTGCCCCGGCGTGGCATCCGGCGCCGCCGCCAGGGCCCGAGGTGCCGTTGGCCCGCTTTGTCCAGCCGCTCTTTGCCGACCCGCGGGGCATTCGCGGCTGGGCACTGGGGCTCGCGCTCGGTTTCCTTCCCTGCGGCTTTCTCTATAGCGCCCTTGCCGCCGCGGCGGGCAGCGGCACGGCCATGGGGGGCGCCTTGGCGATGGCGGCCTTTGCGCTTGGCACCGGCGTCGACCTCGTCCTTGTCGGCTATCTCGGCGTCTTCTTCGGCCGCGGCCGACCCGGACTCGCGCGCGCGCTCGCAACCCCCCTCATGCTGGCGAACGCCGGCTTCCTCGCCTTCCTCGCTCTCAACGCGGTCAATTGACGGGCGCGCGCTCTTCGACGACGTCCTTGTAGCAGTGCCAGCTTGCGTAGCCGATGAGCGGCAGCGCCACCGCGAGGCCGAGGTAGAAGAGCGCGATCCCGAGCCCGATGAAGAGCACGATGAGGGCTGCCCACAGCGCCATGGGCCGCACGTTCTCGCGCACGGCGACGAAGCTCGTTGCGATCGCGGTGACGACGCTCACGTCGCGGTCGACCAGCATCGGGATGGAGACCGCGCTGATGGCGAAGACGAGGGCGGCAAGCACGGCACCCGTGAGCGTGCCGGTGACGAGAAAGGGCAGACTCTGAGGAGAGAACAAAAGGACGCTCGCAAGCTCGGTAAGGGGGGGATTGGGGCCCGAAAAGAACAGCGGGTAGAGCAAGAGCGCGATGCGCACCCAGGCGAGATGGAACAGCATGAGGATGACGCCGAAGCCGGCGATCTGGCTCGGATTGCGCCGCCAAGCGAGAAGCGCCGCTTTGAGCGAGACCGGCTCGCCGGTCGCAAGCCGCCTACTCGTGTCATAGAGGCCGACGGCGAGGAGTGGGGCCACGAACATGAAACCGGCGGCGAGCGGGAGCAACAGGAAGAGGAGCCCCGTGAGCCACAGCCCGAGCGTGAGCGCGAAGCTCACCAGCACCAAGACGCCGCCGTAGGCGAGGCTCACCAGGGGGGCCGCGAGCAAATCGCGCCAGCCGTTCGCCAGCCAGATCCAGGCACGGTCATCCGGCAGGCGCCGGATGCGCGGGCTCGGGGACTCGAAGACGGGAACCATTTCGCTCATGATTCTTCCGATTCTTCCCCGGGGCCGCAGCGCTGCGGCCGTTCGCGGCAGATTGCCGTCCTTTGTGCACCCCTTCCTTGACTTAGATCAATGTAGATCGCCGGCCCGCTTCCTAGGTTGTCTCGGAAGCCTTGCCGCGGTGCAGAGGCGAGGAGGGTGAGCTTTGCCGAGGGGAAGAAACTCATGGCGACAAGCGCAGCGGGCGACAAGGCGGCGATAGCGCGGCCGGCCTCGCCCTACGTGGACGACGTCATTCGCGCCTTCATGATCGCCACGGCGTTCTGGGGCATCGCCGCTTTCCTGGCCGGCGTCTATATCGCCTTCGAGCTCGCCTATCCCTCCCTCAACATCCCACCCTGGTTCAACTGGGCGCGGCTGCGCCCGCTCCACACCTCGGCGGGCATCTTCGCCTTCGGCGGCAGCGCGCTCCTCGGCACCTCGTTCTACGTGGTGCAGCGCACCTGCCGCGCGCGGCTCTTCGGCGGCGCGGCGCTCGGCTGGTTCATATTCTGGGGCTACCAGCTGTTCATCGTGCTGGCGGCCTCGGGCTATCTCCTCGGCATCACCAAATCGAAGGAATACGCCGAGCCCGAATGGTACACCGACCTGTGGCTCACGCTCATCTGGGTGCTCTACCTCGTCGCCTTCATGGGCACCATCATCAAGCGTCGCGAGCCCCACATCTACGTCGCCAACTGGTTCTACCTCTCGTTCATCATCACGATCGCGATGCTGCACATCGTGAACAACCTGGCGCTGCCGGTGAGTTGGTTCGGCGCCAAGAGCTACGTCATCTACTCGGGCGTGCAGGACGCGATGATCCAGTGGTGGTACGGCCACAACGCGGTCGGCTTCTTCCTGACCGCGGGCTTTCTCGGCATGATGTACTACTTCGTGCCGAAACGCGCGGAGCGGCCGATCTATTCCTATCGTCTCTCGGTCGTGCATTTCTGGGCGCTCATCTTCCTCTATATCTGGGCCGGTCCCCATCACCTCCACTACACAGCACTGCCCGACTGGGCGCAGACGCTCGGCATGATCTTTTCGGTCATGCTGTGGATGCCGTCTTGGGGCGGCATGATCAACGGCCTCATGACGCTCTCGGGCGCGTGGGACAAGCTGCGCACCGATCCCGTGCTGCGTTTCATGATCACCTCGGTCGGCTTCTACGGAATGAGCACGTTCGAGGGCCCGGTGATGTCGATCAGGCCGGTCAACGCGCTCAGCCACTACACCGACTGGACCATCGGGCACGTGCACTCGGGCGTGCTCGGCTGGGTCGCCTTCATCGTCTTCGGCGCGCTCTACCACCTCGTGCCGATCCTGTGGGGGCGCCGGCAGCTCTACTCGATGAAGCTCGTCGCCTGGCACTACTGGATCGGGACCATGGGGATCGTGCTCTACATCACCTCGATGTGGGTGTCGGGGATCATGCAGGGTCTGATGTGGCGCGCCTACGACAACCTCGGCTTCCTCCAGTACTCGTTCGTCGAGTCCGTGGTCGCCATGCACCCGTTCTACGTGATCCGCGGGCTCGGCGGGGTGCTCTTCCTCGCGGGCGGCCTGATGATGGCCTACAACCTGATCCGCACCATGCGCGGCGACATCGCGGAGGAAGCCGCGGCCGCGCCAAGGGCGGCGGCAACCGTTCCCGGGGAGTGAGGCTCGCCATGCGCTTCCGTCACGAAACGATCGAGAAGAACGTCATCCTGCTCGCGGTGCTCAGCCTGATCGTCGTCTCGATCGGCGGCTTGGTGCAGATCATCCCGCTCTTCACCATCGAATCGACCATCGAGAAGGTGAAGGGCGTGCGACCCTACTCGCCCCTCGAGCTTTTCGGCCGCGACATCTACGTGCGCGAGGGCTGCTATCTCTGCCACAGCCAGCAGATCCGCCCCTTCCGCGACGAGGTCGAGCGCTACGGCCATTACAGCCTGGCGGCCGAGAGCATGTACGACCATCCGTTCCAGTGGGGCTCCAAGCGCAATGGGCCGGATTTGGCGCGCGTCGGCGGCAAATACTCGGACGCCTGGCACGTAGCCCACCTCAAGGAGCCGCACTCCGTCGTGCCGGAGACGATCATGCCGCCCTATGCCTTCCTCGCCGAAAGCGAGCTCGGCTATGCCGACATCGCAGAGCGCATGCGGACGCTGCGCGCGGTGGGCGTGCCCTACACCGAGGAGATGATCAAGAACGCGGCGGCCGACCTCGAGGCGCAGGTCGATCCCAATGGCGACACCAAGGGCCTGCTCGCGCGCTATCCCAAGGCGGTGGTCGCCTCGTTCACGGGCAACCCCAAGCGGATCACCGAGATGGATGCGCTCGTCGCCTATCTCCAGATGCTGGGCACGCTCGTGAACTTCAACGACTATACGGCCAGGGACCTGCAGCAGTAGGGACGGCGCGTCATGGAAATCATGGACCTGTACAGCCACCTCGCCACGGCGATCATGGTGGCGCTCGTCTTCCTGTTCGCGGCCATCGTCGCCTGGGCCTATTGGCCGAGGCACAAGGCGCGCTTCGAGCAAGACGGGCGGATTCCGCTGCGCGACGACGATTGAGGGAAACCGACAATGCCGACGAAGATCGAGAAGGACGCGATCACCGGGACCGACACCACCGGCCACGAATGGGACGGCATCAAGGAGCTCGATACGCCGCTGCCGAAGTGGTGGGTGCTCCTCTTCTATGCGACGATCGCCTTTGCCGCCGTCTACTCCATCCTCTACCCGTCGTGGCCGTGGCTGAATGGCTATTTCCACGGACTGATCGGCTATTCGACGCGCGCCGAGGTCGACAAGGGCCTCGCGGCCGAGAAGGCGCGGATGGCGCCCATGGCGGGGAAGATCGCCGCGGCCCCGCTCGCCGAGGTCGAGAAGAATCCGGACCTCCTCAACTTCGCGATCGCCGGCGGGCACGCGGCCTTCGCGGAGAACTGCGTGCCATGCCACGGCCTGGGCGGCGCCGGCTCCAAGGGATATCCCAACCTGGCGGGCGACGACTGGCTGTGGGGCGGGGACCTCGACAACATCTACAAGACCGTCGCCTTCGGCATCCGCAACGCGAACGCGGATTCCCGGCAGGGGGACATGCCGCGCTTCGGCGCCGACGGCATCCTCAAGCCGGAGCAGATCAACGACGCGGCCGAGTTCGTCCTCTCGCTCAACGGCAAGTCGACCGACGCCAAGGCCGCCGAGCGCGGTCAACGGGTCTTCGCCGACAACTGCGTGGCCTGCCACGGCGCCAAGGGCGAGGGCAATGTGCAACTCGGGGCGAAGCGGCTCAACAACGGCATGTGGCTCTACGGCGGCGACAAGGCGACCATCGTCCAGACCATCACCTATGCGCGCAACAGCAGCATGCCGGCATGGTCCGAGCGGCTCGACCCTGCGACGATCAAGATGCTGGCGATCTACGTGCACTCGCTTGGCGGGGGAAAATAGGCGGCGGGGGGAGGGTTGATGGCGGCACTCATGCATGCCGAGCCCGTCCGCGAGGAAGCAATAGGTGCGAGCAGCGGCGGGGAAGGCCTGCGCGCGCCGCATGCGCCGACGCCGCTCTACGCCAATCGCGTCAAGGTCTACCCCAAGCGCATCGACGGCACCTTCCGCCGCGTCAAATGGGCCGTCCTCGCCTTCTGCCTGGCGCTCTATTACCTCGGCCCCTGGCTGCGCTGGAGCCGCGGGCCAGGCGCTCCCGATCAGGCGCTTCTCATCGATCTGCCGGGCCGGCGCGCCTATTTCTTCGGCATCGAGTTCTGGCCGCAGGAGGTTTACTACCTCACCGGTCTTCTCATCCTTGCCGCCATCGGCCTTTTTCTGGTGACCAGCCTCTTGGGGCGCGTCTGGTGCGGCTACGCCTGCCCGCAGACGGCATGGACCGACCTCTTCATGCTCGTCGAGCGGCTCATCGAAGGCGATCGCACCGAGCGGATGAGGCTCGACCGCCGCCCGCTCAGTGCGGAGAAGGCGGGCCGCAAGCTCGCGAAGCACGCAGCCTGGCTACTCATTGCGGCGGCGACGGGCGGCGCTTGGGTGTTCTACTTTCAAGACGCGCCCACGGCGTTGCGGCAAGTGGCGGCCTTCTCGGCTTCCACGGAGACCTATTTCTTCTTCGCGCTCTTCACCACGACGACCTATCTTCTCGCCGGCTGGGCGCGCGAGCAGGTGTGCACCTATATGTGCCCTTGGCCGCGCTTTCAGTCGGCCATACTCGACGAGCACTCACTCATCATCACCTACGAGGCCTGGCGCGGCGAGCCGCGCGGCAGCCACAAGCAGGGTACGAGCTGGGAGGGCCGCGGCGATTGCGTCGATTGCCTGAAGTGCGTCGCCGTCTGCCCCACCGGAGTCGACATCCGCGACGGCC
>DASPPM010000226.1:0-12920 GCA_035625535.1 Alphaproteobacteria bacterium | reverse complement strand
GGCCTCGACGGCACCTTCGACCTCAACGTCGGCTCGGTCGGGGCGCTCCTTGCCTGGCTGCACCGCCCGCTCGAGAAGTCGCAGCCCGATCCGGGAGCGCTCAAGCTCCACGCCGTCTTCGCCGCCAAGGGCGCCACGTCCACCCTCAAGGAGGGGACGATCCAAGGCGGAGCGCTCAAGCTGACCGCGAGCGGCAGCCTCGATGCGAGCGGCCCCGTCACGGCACTCGCCTTGAACCTCGACGGCGGGGTGCTCGACCTCGATCGCTATCTGCCCCAGCCCGCAAAGCCCGCTGCCGCGGCGGCGGCGGCGGCGCCCGCGGCAGCACCTCCGTCCGCCAAGGGCGGGCCGGCGCTTACGGCCGACATGTCCAATCTCGCCGCGACCCTGCGCAAGACCAACGCCGACATCAAGGTGACGCTCGCAGGCATCAAGGCGATGGGCTATGAGGTCGGCCGTGTTGCCTTCACCGCGACCTCGAAGGGCGGCGTTGCCCATGCCGAGCTCGGTGAGCTCGCCCTTTACGGCGGCAGCGCAAAGGGCACCGTCACGCTCGACGCCAGCCACGACGCCCTCGGCGTCAACACCAGCATGAAGATCGACCACATCACCGTCGACAAGCTGGCTGCGCTCGCCGGCGTTCCGGCAACGGGCGTCGTCTCGGCCACGCTCGACGCCGCGGCCCAAGGCAAGGATACGACCGCGCTTCTCGCGAGCCTCAACGGCAAGCTCGCCTTGGATTTGGGCGGCGTCAACGCCAAGGGTGCAACGCTTCCGGCGATCTCGGGATTGAAGCTCGAAGTCGACCTGCCGGGCGGCGACAAGCAGCCGACGCTCAAAGCGAACCTGACGTACAACCGCGAGCAAGTCGAGGCGGATGCCACGCTCGGCCCGCTCCAGAAGCTCCTTGGCGGCGGCAAGTTCCCGGCCAAGCTCACCCTGAGCTCCCCGCTCGTCACCGTGGCATACGACGGCAGCCTGCAGCCGCCGCCCGCGCTCGCCCTCGACGGCACCTTCGACGTCGATGCGCCGTCGGCCGGCAAATTGGCGGCTTGGCTCGGCTATCCGCTCGATCCCAAGCAGCCCGATCCCGGATTGCTCAAGGTCCACGCCACGCTCGCGAGCGACGGCCCCAAGACTTCCGTCAAGGACGCCTCGATCACCGGCAAGGCGATCAAGATCTCGGCGGAAATGCAGTACGACGGCTCGAAGCCGCTCGCCGCCGTCAGTGCCAAGCTCAACATCGAGCAGGCCGACCTCAACTCCTATCTGCCGCCCGAGGGAGCGACCGAGGGAAAGAGTGCGGCGCCGGCGGCCAAAGCCGCGGCGGCCCCCGCCGCGGCGAGCGGCTGGAGCACCGAGCCGTTCGCCCTCCTGGCACTCCTTCAGGCCTACGGCGGCGATGCGACGCTTCAGCTCGCCTCGGTGCACTATCGCGACCTCGACGTCAAACAGGGCGTGCTCAAGGCGACGGCGGTGAACAAGGTCCTGACCGTCTCGCTCGACAAGCTCGCACTCGCGCAAGGTACCATCGGCGGCAAGCTGACCTTCGATGCGTCCGCCGCCGTGCCCAAGCTCGATTATCAGCTGTCGCTCGCCGGCGTGCAGGCGCTGCCGCTGCTCAAGACCTTCGCCAACAACAGCCGGCTCTCCGGCACGCTCGCATGCGAGATGAGCGGCCAGGGCAGCGGGAAGAGCGAGAAGGAGCTCGTGGGCACCCTCAGCGGCAAGGGCCAGGTGAAGATCACCAACGGCGCCATCCACGGCATCAACATCGCGCAGGCGATGCGCGTGATCGGCACGGCCGGCTTCGGCGGGTCGCAAACCGAGCAGACCGATTTCGCCGAGCTCTCCGGCACTTACACGATGAAGGACGGCATCCTTACCAACAGCGACTTGATGATGGAAGCCCCGCTCGTGCGGCTGAGCGGCAAGGGCACGGTGCCCTTCCCGCCGCAAACGCTCGACTATGCGATCGAGGCCAAGCTGGTGGCGACGACGCAGGGTCAAGGCGGGAAGGACGCGCTCGCGGGCGTGCCCATCCCGATCAAGATCAGCGGGCCATGGAGCAATCCGAGCTATCAGCCCGACATGAATGTGCTGAAGAGCATCCCGGGCTTGCTCGGCGGGGCCACCAAGGGTCTCGGCGTGCCGATCCCGGGGGCGCCCGGCGGCTCGACGCAGACGCCAGCCGCGGGCAACGTCACCAAGACGCTCAAGGGACTGCTCGGCAAATAGCGCCGTCGCGCGTGCGCTATGCGGCAGCGCCGCCCGTGAGCCGCGAGCAGCGTGCGCTGCGGCCTTCTTCAACCTCGCCGCCGGCGATCCCGCGTTCCGGCTTCAGTTGCCCGTCCACCTGACGAGATCGATGACAGCCCCCGAAAGGGGCCATGGCTCGCCAGCTCGTCGATTGCTTGAGCGCGTCGAGGGGGGCCTCTTGAGCCTTGAGCCGGATCGCGGTCTGGCCCAATCGCGCGGAGAGGAGCATCGCCTCTCCCGCTCGCGGTCGTGGGTGCGACACTCAGCCGCAGGCTCCCCACGCCCGCTGCGCTCGCGCCACGTACGCGCGCGCCCGAGGCACACCACTCTTGCCCCCCTTCGGTTGCGTGATCGCTTTCGTTAATACGGGCCGAATCGCGCGCTCCTACGGCACCGTGCGATGATTGCGCGCCTCGCCTTGCAAGCAGGTGCAACGCTTTGAGTTTGTAACGATTTCGCCGCTCGCGGGTCGCCGGAAGTCGGCGCACGGACCTGCAAAAGCCGACACCGGCAATGCCTGAATTGACCTCCGTTAATTCCAGTTGTGCGCGAGGGTAAAAGAGACCGACCTTCCCAAGCCCCGAGTCGCAACGGCAATTCTTGTTCTGATTGACGCGACAACACGTGCGCGCAGGCGATAGAGACAAGCACGTCGCGGCTTCATGCTGCCGTCAAGCCGCCCGGGCCGCGCCCTGCGGCGCTCGCGCGCGAAGGCCAAGAAGGGCAGCATCGGGGTTCCTGAGCAAGACTTCAGCACTTCGGCCGGCCGCTCTGCCGCGAATATTTTCTTTGCGATTCATTTATTTAGAAGGGATGCCCGGCGGCATCAGAGGATCTCCTCAACGCCGCCGCGCGAAGCGATACGCCGCGCACGCCAGAACTCGCGCGCGCGCCTTCTTGCGAGCGCCGATGCTGGCGAAGAAAACCAATTACGCTAGGCGTCCTAAAGAGAGGTGTCAAGCGTTCCGCACAACCTGGCAAATGAATATCGATGTTATAGAGTAGTGCATCAATGAGTCCGCAAAAGAACCCATGGGCAATGCGGGCCATAGCAGGAGGAGGTTGCAATGCGAGTCTACGGGCAAAGTCTCGATACGGCCAAGCCTGCCGATGCCGACGCCTTGCGCGGGCGTTTCCTGGCCGGCCGGCCGATGACGCATGCTTTCGAGCGCCGCACGGGCAGCGGCGAAGTCGCGCACGTCATCAACCTTCCGGACGTGATCGCGGGCCAGTCGCGCGATGAGTGGCTGGCGCGTTTCGGCAATCTGTCCCAGCTCGAGCTGGCCTTCGACGAGCAGGACAAGATCCTGTGGTGCTCCTGGAACATCTCCGGGCGGCCGATTTTCACGCTCCGGCTCGGGCGCGAGATCCGCACGCTGCAACGCGGAGTCCAGCAGCTCATCCGCGACCAGCCGACGGGCGCCGACACGCCGATCCGCTATATCGTCTGGTCGTCCAAGTTTCCCGGCGTCTACAGCTTGGGTGGCGATTTGCAGCTCTTCGTCGAGCTCATCCGCAAGCGCGATCGCGAACAGTTGCTTGAATACGCAACCACGTGCGTCGACATCGTCCATCTGAACTCGGTTTCCTGCGAGGCTCCGCTCATCACGGTAGCGCTCGTTCGGGGCGACGCGCTGGGTGGCGGCTTCGAAGCGGCACTCTCGAGCAATCTCGTGATCGCGGAGCGCAGCGCCAAGTTCGGCCTTCCGGAGATACTCTTCAATCTCTTCCCCGGCATGGGCGCCTACAGCCTGATCGCGCGGCGGATCGGCGCAGCGCACGCCGAGCGCATGATCCTCTCCGGGCGCATCTATGGGGCGGAAGAGCTTTACGAGCTCGGTCTCGTGGACGTGCTGGCCGACGACGGCAAGGGCGACGAGGCGGTGTACGAATATATCGACCAGTTCGGACGCCGACACTCCGCGCACCGCGCGATTTACAACATACGCCGTCACGTCAACCCGGTGACCTACGACGAGCTCCTCGGGGTGACGCGCGCCTGGGTCGAGACGGCCTTGGCGCTCGACGAGAGCGACCTCAGGCGCATGGAACGCCTCGCGCGCGCCCAGGACCGGCGCATCGCGGCGCTTGGACGCAACGGTTGAACTGGGATGATCGCGGCCCCCGCGCGCGAAAGTCCACGCGCGGGGGGCGGGATCAAGAACCGAGGCCCGTGCCGCGGGCCTCGGACTTGTATTGCATGAGGGCCGTGCGCAGGCGGTCGAATTCCGTCTTGATGCGCCCGACATACTCGCCGGCATTGCGCGTCAGCTCGTGCGTGTCGATGCCCCTGAGCGAGAGCAGCAGCTGGTAGAACTGGCTCGCTCCGATGTAGCCGGCGCTGCCGCGCAGGCCGTGCACGAGCTCGCGAAATTCGCGGCTGTCGTGCGCCTCGGCCGCCCGCTCCAGCTGGCGGATGATCTCGTCCCCGTCGGCGATGAAATCCTCGATCAGGCTCGTCACGAACTCGGCACCCGAGCCCAGCGTTCTCAGATCGTCGAGCTTGCGGCGCTCGACGACGGGCAGCCCGTCTCCGCTGGCGCGCGGGTGCATCACCACGTTGGAGCCGAGTGCCGTTTGCGGCACGCGCCGGGCCGCGGCGTGTCTCTGCTCGACCAGCTGGTCGATCGTCTCCAGCAGGTGCTTGGGTTCGATCGGCTTGGTCAGGCAGGCGTCCATGCCCGCCTCCTTCGCCCCCTGGCGGGCCGCCGGCGTGGCGTCCGCGGTCAAGCCGATGATCGGCGGCTCCGAATGGCCGAGATTGGCGTAACGGTAAAGCTTGGTCGCCTCGATCCCGCTCATCACCGGCATATGCAGGTCCATCACCACCAGATCGAAGCGCTCGTTGTCGAGCACCTCGAGCGCCTCCTCGCCGTTGCCCACGAGATGCGCCTCGTGGCCTGCCCGCTCGAGGATCTTGGCGATGACCCGGCGGTTGACGACGTTGTCCTCGGCAACCAGGATCTTGAGCCGCCGGCGCGGCTGATGTGCCGCGGACTCGCCGGCGCGCTCCGCGGGCCGCTCGCGCGCGAGAGCCGCGCGCAGCGCGCCGTAAAGCGCCTTTTCGTCCGCCCTCGACACCGTCGCCAGGAAATCGGGCCCGGGGGCGAGGGCCTCGGCATCCGCCGCATCGCGGTCGTCGAGCAGGACGGCGCGTACGTTGACATCCGTCTTGACTTGGGAGAGCTCCTCGGCGAAACGCTTCGGATCAAGATCGAGCCCCGCCGCATCGGCGAGCACGACGACGCGCCCGCCGCCCAATTCCGAGCTGGCCTGGATTGCCCTGAGCGCGGCCCGCGTGGTGCGCACCTCGACCGTGGCAAGGCCCCATTCCTCGAGCCTGCGGCAAACCGCGCGCATGCCCTCCGCCTGGGCCGAGACGACGAGCGCTTGCACGCCCTCCGCCGCGAAGCGCTCGGGCTCGGCCGTCTCCTCGACCTCGACCGGCATTTCGAACCAGAAGCAGCTCCCCTGGCCGGGCCGGCTCTCGACTCCGATGCGACCGCCCATCAGCGTGGCGAGATGCTTCGAGATCGCAAGCCCCAGGCCAGAGCCGCCCACCTTGCGCGTCGTAAAATCGTCCGCTTGCGTGAAGACCTCGAAGATTCGCGCTTGCACCTCGGGTGCGATGCCGATGCCCGTGTCATGCACCTCGAAGCGCAGGACGGCCCGGCTGGGGTTTGCTCCCAGGCTGTAGCCGACACGCAAGAGAATTCCGCCCTCGGGCGTGAATTTGAGCGCGTTGGAGCAGAGATTGAGGAGCACCTGACGCAGGTACTGCGCATCGCCGCGGAGCCGGTAGGGCGTGCCGGCCGCGAGCCGCGTCGCGAACCACAGACCGCGGCTGCGCGCCTGGGGCTCAATCATGGTGGAAATCCCGGCCACGATCGCATGGAGGTCGAAGGCGACCGGATGGAGCGCCGCCTTTCCGGCTTCGATCTTCGCGAGGTCGAGGATGTCATCGATGAGCGAGAGCAGCGAGCGGCCTGAGGCATGGATGGTCGAAACCATGTCGCGCTGCTCGTGATCGAGCCGCGCGTCGCTCATGAGATCGCTCATGCCGATGATGGCGTTGAGCGGCGTGCGCAGCTCGTGGCTCATGTTGGCGAGGAAGCGGCTCTTGGCCTGGCTCGCCTCCTCGGCCTGGGCCTTCGCCTTGGTCAGCTTGACAAGGAGGAGGGCGGCGTAGGCGGGAATGATGATGAGGGCGATGAGGAGGCCGGACGACAAGTAGGGCTGGCTGACCCAATAGTCGGCGGTGGCGATCACGTAGAAGAAGGCCACGACGCTGAGCACCGCCGAAACGATCAGATAGCGGTGGCCATAGCGGAAGCCGTTGCCGAGCGTGACCCATAGATAGACCGGATACCAGCACGCGGTGAACGCACCGCCGGTATCGAGGAACGCGGTGAGTGCCGTTATGTCGAGAAGCGTGCCGCAGAGCCGCCGCACCGAGGAGACGCCAGGTGCGACCACGATGCTCGCGAAGACGGCGACGGAGAGCACAAGATTGAGCGACGCGAGCAGGATCGGGTAGCGCAGGATCTCGTAACTCGCGAACCCGACTTTCACGATCGAAACGACGTAGGTGAGCGTGATGAGGCCGAAGACGACGCGGATCAAACTCTGCTCGTGCTCGCTGTCCGCGCGGGAGGCCAGCCGCTGACGCATCCAGCGATAGGGCGACAGAATGGCACCGGGTAACTTGCCTATGATCGCCATTGCCATTGCGCACGCCTTGCGGCGGCCTCATGTCTCGCTCGAGTTATGTGCTTGAGGTGTTGCGAGGATCAGAGCCGTTATCGCTTGAATCGACTATGCAACCATTCCGGGTTTCCGCGCAAGACTCGCATATCCATCGCAGAAACGAAGCCTGATCGCCTGCTCCGGCAGGTCCGGCCGAGCGCATCGGCGGCGCGCGCAAGTCGAGCGGTCCTGACACCTCAAATCTCCCGCTGCCCGGGTTGGATCGTGCCAACCTTGAGCAGCTGTCCGATCTTGTCGGCCGAGAGCGGCCGGCTGAACAGGAAGCCCTGAAGCGCGTCGCACTGGTAGGCGCGCAGATAATCGAGCTGCTCCTGGGTTTCCACGCCCTCGGCGACCGCCCGCTTCTTCATGGCATGCGTCATGGAGACAATGGCCTGCACGAGGGCCGCGTGGTCCGGGTCGCTCGTCATCTGCGAGACGAACGAAAGGTCGACCTTGAGCATCTCGACCCGCAGCCGCGACAGATGGCTGAGGGCGGAGTGCTCGATGCCGAAATCGTCGACGGCGAAAGTGACGCCTGCGCTGCGCAGCTGCTGCATGATGCGGGACACCACCTCGGCGTTGCGGATGATCGTGCTCTCGGTGAGCTCGAGCCTGAGGTTCAAGGGCGAGAATCCGGTCTTGTCCAGGATGGCGAGAACGACCTCACCGAAATCCTCCTCGAAGAGCTGACGGCCGGAGACGTTGACCGAGATCTCCGGGAGCTTCAGCCCGGCGCGCTGCCAGGACTGGGCCTGTTCGCACGCCGTGCGCAGGACGTGCGCGCCGAGAGGAACGATGAGGCCGGTCTGCTCCGCAATCGGTATGAAGTCGTAAGGCGAGACGAGGACGTTTCCGGGACGCCGCCAACGCGCGAGCGCTTCCAGTCCCACGATCGCATAGTCGTTGGTTCCGACCTGGGGCTGGTAGAACACCTCGATCTGGCCGTCCTCGATCGCCCGCCGGAGACCCGCCTCGAGGCTCATCCGCCTGACCGCGCCCTCGGTCATTTGCGCGCTGTAGAATTCGTAGCGGCGCGTGGGAAGCGCCCTGGCCCGGTCGAGTGCGGTGTTGGCGTTGCGCATCAATGCGCCCGGGTCGCGCGCGTCGAGCGGGAAGGCGCTGACGCCCATGACGGCCTTGATGTGGACGTCCTCCCCGTTGAGCGCGAAGGGAAGATCGAAGGCTTCGACGAGCTTTTGTAGCGGCACTGCTACGTCGGGCATCTTCTCGATGCTGCACAGAAGCGCGTAAAATTGGCCGCCGCCGACGTGCGCGACGGTGTCGCCCGGGCGCAGCGTGGCCCTAAGCCGTTTTGCCGTCTCGCGAATGATGTCGTCCGCCGCGGCGAGGCCCCAGCTGTCCCGGATGTTGCGCAGCGTCTCGATCTCGAGGCAGAGCACGGCTGCGATGCGCTCGGAGCGCTCGGCCTGGGTGATAGCTTGCGACATGCGGTCGAGAAACAGGTTCTGATTCGGAAGCCCGGTGAGCTGATCGTGGTAGGCGAGGTAATCCCGGTGCGCTTCGGCCCGCTTGAGGTCCGTGACGTCGAGAATGACGCCGTCCCATACGACGTCGCCGTTGTCGAGCCGGCGCGGGCGCGAAATCGTCTTCAGCCAGCGGGGATCTCCGCCCAACGTAATGAATCTGCCCTCGAACTCCATGGGGGAGAGGTCCTCCACCGAGCGGTGCATCGATTCGGCGTAGGCCTCGCGGTCCTCCGGGTGCATGACCTTGAGCAGCGCGCCGCCGTCGCGCATCACTTCGTCAGGCTCGATGCCGTAGACCTTCTTCGCCGATGCGCCGATGTAGGGGTAGGAGACCGTGCCGTCGGGCCGCAGCACGCGGCGGAAGATGGTGCCCGGCATGTGCTCGGCGATGCCGCGGAGCATCTCCTCGCTCTCGCGCCGCGCGGCTTCCGCATCCTTGCGCTCGGTGATGTCGATGGCGGCCGTCACCGCGTGCGTGATGCGGCCGCCTGGATCGCGCAACGCGCTCTTGGTCGTGAGCATGTCGCGCGCGCGGTTGCGCGCATCGACAAGGCGCTCCTCAAAGGGCGGCGGCGTCTCGCCGGTGGTGAACAGCGTGAGATCGGACGCCTCGCTCATGCGCCCGAAGGCCTCGCCGAATACGCTCTCGGCGCTGCTGCCGATCGCGGTTTCGCGCGCGACGCCGGTAAGCGCCGCCGCATAGGAGTTGAGGAAGACGAGGCGCAGGTCGGCGTCCGTCGCGTAGATCATCGCGGGCACGGCATCGATGACGGAGCGCAGCCGCTCTTGAATCTCATTGACCGTCTCCTCGTGGAGCCGGTGGCTCTGCGCGAGCATGCGTTCGAGCGAGTAGGCGCGGTGCTTGATGATCTGCTGCTGGCGGCGCAAGGCGAGCAGATTGCGCGAGCGCGACCAGAATTCATGGTGGTCGACGGGAGAGAGCAGGAAATCGGTGGCGCCCGCCTCGAGTGCCCGGTAGCGGAACTCCTTGTCCTCATAGACGGTCACCACCACCACGGGCACGTCGAAGCAGAGCGGCAGACGGCGGAAACGGCGCACGAACTCGGCGCCGTCGATGTGGGGCATCTTGTAATCGGTGATGACGAGGTCGGGGGTATTGTCTTCGACCCAGGCAAGGGCGGCGATCGGGTCCTCGAACGACTTGACCTCGAGGTTCTCCTCGAGCACGGAAGCGAGCTCGCTCATGATGCGGCGGTTGGTCACCCGGTCGTCGACGATGACGACCGTCGTCTTGCCCGCCACTTGCGGCGTGCCGGCGCTCGAACGCGCCTCTCCCGCGCGCCCCACGGAAGATTTCTGAAACTGCGCGACTCGTTCCAACATTTCGCAATAGTCCCGAAGCTTCGCCGGCTTGTCCGATGCAGCGTCGTCGCCGCGATTACGCTTCCACGCCCTTATCGACTTGGCCGATCGGGCGGTAGGCTCAATAACATGGCAATTATTTGTTAATTTATGATTATTATTTGTCCATGTTCCACGCGCGCCCGCGCGCGCCGTCCCACCGTCACTCCAAGTCAGGGAAGGCCGCCGTCAGTTGCCGCCCGAACACCACCCGCGCGCCACCTCCTCGGGTCCAAAATATGGTTAGATTACCGATAGTTGTCCCATTGCGGCCGGCCCATCATGAATTTGTGCAAGTGCGAAGGAGACGGCATCCGCCCGGAACGGCACGCGTACCGGGGCATTTGAGCGGCCTTTTGGCCGAACGACAACAGGAATCTGCGACGGGTACACGCTTGCTCAGCTGCGAGCGGCGTGCCGAGAGCCTTCGTGGTTCGCGCCGATGGGGCTTTTCATGGCGCCGAGTGCGGCGCGTCTCATCGGATACGCCTGCCGTTGACATCGCGGGGATGCCGGGACCGCGCATGGGCCGCGCGGCAATTCTCGCGCTCAGCGCGACCTGGGGAGACGGCGCGCCGGACGTTTTAGCTCCACCGTCACCGCATGCGAGCGGCCGCGCGCAAGGCTCTGAACGACCAGGCTTGCGCCCCCGGCTCGCGGCCGGGGGGCGCCCTTGAGCCAACCCGGCCCCAGGCGCTCCGCCGCTGCCTGGATCTCCGCGTCCGTTGGCACCGGGTCCGCCGGGGCCGCGACGCTTCTCTTGCTCTTGCTGTCTTCCTCTTTGTCCATCAGCTTTTGGATGCCCATGCGCGGACCGCGTCTCGACGTCTCGAGAACGCGCGCCTCGATGTGGGGATAATGCCCGCTTTTCCGCCACGCACGCATGGCCCCGTGCCATGGCGACTTTATATATTGTGCGGCTGGACCACATCGATATAGCTAGGGACGCGCGGAATTGCAAGCGGGCGGGCGCCGATTTCCTGTTGCCGCTCTTATTGAATTTGACAGCAAGAGCCGGAGTGTCGGCAACCGCATAATCGGCAAATATCGGTCGAGGCGGGGCGATCGGCGCACCGCAACCGAAAAGGAGATTTCCATGGTTTACTCGAGGACGAGACAAGAGAAGCGTCTGCCGCGACACTCCGGCGACGGCGATTCCAGCGGGCACCTCTACGCGACCTCTTCGAAGCTGTTGGCCATGACGCCGGCCGGCTTCCGCGCCGGGGGCAAGGGCACGTCGATGTGCTTTGCCGTCGGCGAATGCTCGCTCGGCTCCATCCTCGTCGCCGCCACCCAAAAAGGCGTCTCTGCGATCCTCTTCGGCGACTCGCCCGAGGCACTCGTGCGCGACCTCCGGGACCGCTTTCCCAAGGCGAAGCTGGTCGAGGGTGCGAAGGACTTCGAGCAATTGGTGGCCAAGGTCGTCGGTTTCGTCGAGGCGCCGGCACGCGGCCTCGACCTCCCGCTCGACGCGCGCGGCACCGCCTTCCAGGAGCGCGTGTGGCAGTCGTTGCGCGGTATTCCCGCCGGCTCGACCGCCACCTATTCCGAGATCGCCCGACGCATCGGCGCACCCAGCGCAGTGCGCGCCGTTGCGCAGGCGTGCGCAGCCAACGCCATTGCCGTGGCCATTCCCTGCCACCGGGTGGTGCGCAACGACGGCGCGCTCTCGGGCTACCGCTGGGGTGTCGAGCGCAAACGCGCGCTGCTCGAGCGCGAGGCCGCATGACGATGGGCGCGACCCGGCCGCGGCCCTCCCGCTCCTCCTTGCGCGGCATCGCGGAGCGGGTCGCCGCCCTCGAGTGGCGGGGTCTCGCCGCGAGCCTCGATGCGGACGGTCATGCCGTCATCGCCTCGCTGCTCGCGCCGGAAGCGTGCAGAGCGCTGGCCGCGAGTTACGAGCGGGCGGAGCTCTTCCGCAGCCGCGTGGTGATGGGGCGCCACGGCTTCGGGCGCGGGGAATACAAGTACTTCGCATATCCTCTGCCCGAGCCGGTCTCCAGCCTGCGCGCGGCGCTCTATCCGCCGCTCGCAGGCATCGCTAACCGCTGGAACGAGACCATGGGTATCGAGGTGCGCTACCCGGACGATCATGCGGCATTCCTCGAGCGCTGCCAAAGCGCCGGTCAAACCAAGCCGACGCCGCTCCTCCTCTGCTACGTCGGCGGCGACTACAACTGCTTGCATCAGGACCTCTACGGAGAGCATGTCTTTCCGCTGCAGCTCACCGTCCTGCTCTCGGCGCCCGAGCGGGACTTCACCGGCGGCGCTTTCGTGCTCATGGAGCAGCGGCCCCGCATGCAATCGCGCGCGGAGGTGGTGCCCCTCGGCCAGGGGGACGGCGTGATCTTCCCGGTCCGCCATCGGCCGGTAGAAGGGAAGCGCGGCCCTTACCGCGTCAATCTCCGTCACGGGGTGAGCCGGGTGCGTTCCGGCCGGCGCCTGACGCTCGGCATCATCTTTCACGACGCGCGATGAGCACGATCCGGGGTGGCGCGACAGGCGATCTCGTGGGGGGCGCGCGCCGTCGGAGCGGCGGTGCCGAGGCGCTCGGCGAAGGCGCGGTGCTCCTTAAGGGCTTCGCCTCGCCCGACGCGGCCGAGCTCATGAAGGCTCTCGCGCCGGTCCTCGCCCGCGCACCCTTCCGCCACATGGTCACCCCCGGTGGCCACCGCATGTCCGTGTCGATGACCAACTGCGGCGACACCGGCTGGATCACGGACCGCCGCGGCTATCGCTACGATGCGGTCGATCCGCTGACAGAACGCCCATGGCCGCCGATGCCTGCCCCGTTCCGAGCCGTCGCAATGCGCGCGGCGGCCGCGGCCGGATTCGCGGGCTTCGAGCCCGACTCCTGCCTGATCAACCGCTATGAGCCGACCGCGCGCCTGTCGTTGCACCAGGACAAGAACGAGCGCCACTTCGCCGCGCCCATCGTGTCGGTCTCGCTCGGGCTGCCCGCGATCTTCCTCTTCGGCGGCTCGCGCCGCGGCGACAGGCCGCGCCGCATCCTGCTCGAAAGCAGCGACGTCGTGGTGTGGGGCGGTCCCGCGCGGCTGGCCT
>DASPPM010000225.1:0-2278 GCA_035625535.1 Alphaproteobacteria bacterium | reverse complement strand
CTCTTCATCGTGCTCTACAAGCTCGGCGACGCGGTCGCCGGCGTCATGGCCAACCCGCTTTACATCGGGCTCGGCTTCTCGCTTTCCGAGATCGCGAGCGTGTCCAAAGTCTTCGGCTTCTTCGCGACCCTCGCCGGCGCCTTCCTGGGCGGGCTCATGGCGACGCGCCTCGGCCTCTTCCCGGCCCTTTTGATCTGCGGCGTGGCACAGTCCGCCGCCAACCTCATGTACGCGCTCCAGGCGGTTGCCGGGCACAACGTCGCCATGCTGGCGCTCACCATCGCGACCGAGAACATAACCGGCGGCATGGGCTCGGCGGCGCTCGTGGCTTATCTCTCGGGGCTCTGCTCGCGCGGCTATACGGCGACGCAATACGCGCTCCTCTCCTCGCTCGCGACGGTGGGGCGCACGCTCATCTCCTCGACGAGCGGCTTTCTTGCCGAAGAGCTCGGCTGGATCGGCTTCTTCACGGCCGCGACCTTTCTCGGCGTGCCCGGGCTCATAGCACTCCTCTGGCTCATGCAGCGCGAGCGCCGCACCGCCGCCGTGGCCACGGCGCGCTGAGCACGACCCGGGTGCGGCACTTTCGCAGCTTTACCCCTCGCCGTGCGAAGCGCGATACTTCGGCAAAACAAGGGGGAGACAAATCATGCGCCTCGGCGTTCCCAAGGAGATCAAGACCCACGAATATCGCGTCGGCCTGGTGCCGGCGAGCGTGCGCGAGCTTGTCCATCGCGGTCACACGGTAGTGGTGGAGACAGGGGCCGGGGCCGGCATCGGCTTCGCGGACGATGCCTACCGGGCTGCGGGCGCCGAGGTGGTCGACGCGGCCGCGGAGGTCTTTCGCGCAGCGGAGCTCATCGTCAAGGTGAAGGAGCCCCAGCCGCAGGAAGTGAAGATGTTGCGCGAGGGTCAGGTGCTCTTCACCTACCTCCATCTCGCCGCCGATCCCGGGCAGACCAAGGGTCTCATGGATTCGCGCGTCGTAGCGATCGCCTACGAGACGGTGACCGACGAGTCGGGCGGGCTGCCGCTCCTCGCCCCCATGAGCGAGGTCGCCGGCCGCATGTCGGTTCAGGTCGGCGCCCATTGCCTCGAGAAGGAGCAGGGCGGGGCGGGCGTGCTCTTGGGCGGCGTGCCGGGCGTGCCCGCCGGCAAGGTCGTCATCATCGGCGGCGGGGTCGCCGGCACCAACGCGGCGCGCATGGCCATGGGCCTCGAGGCGCACGTCATCGTCATCGACAAGTCCTTGCGGCGCCTCTACGAGCTCGACCTGCAATTCGGCGCCAAGCTGCACACCATGTTCGCCACCATGGACGCGATCGAGCAGCAGGTGCTCGAGGCCGATCTCGTGATCGGCGCCGTGCTCGTGCCCGGAGGTGCCGCGCCGAAGCTCGTCTCGCGCGGCATGGTGCGCCGCATGCGCCGCGGCTCGGTCATCGTCGATATCTCGATCGACCAGGGTGGATGCTTCGAGACGAGCCGCCCGACGACCCACGCAGCCCCGACCTATGTCGAGGAGGGCGTCGTCCATTACTGCGTCACCAACATGCCGGGCGCCGTCGCGCGTACCTCGACCTTTGCCCTCAACAACGCGACGCTGCCCTTCACCTTGGCCCTCGCCGACAAGGGCTACCGCCGGGCGCTCGGCGAGAACCGCCACCTTCTCGCCGGGCTCAACGTGCATCGCGGCAAGGTGACCTATCAGGCCGTGGCGCGCGACCTCGGACTGCCCTATCAGCCGGCGGCGGACGCGATCCAGCCCTGAGCGCGTCCTCGCAGAAGCTCCGGAGGCGGCATGGCCCAGTCTCTCGAAGTGGTCGAAGGCGACATCACCAGGCTCGCGCTCGAAGCCATCGTCAACGCCGCAAACGAGAGCCTGCTCGGCGGCGGCGGGGTGGATGGCGCCATCCACCGCGCGGCCGGGCCCGAGCTTCTCGCCGAGTGCCGCACCTTGGGCGGCTGTGCGACCGGCGAGGCCAAGGCGACCAGGGGCTATCGGCTTCCCGCCAAGTGGGTGATCCACACGGTTGGCCCGGTGTGGCACGGCGGCGGCCACGGCGAGGATCGCCTGCTCGAGTCCTGCTATCGCACCTCGCTCGCGCGCGCGCGCGAGCTCGCGGCCAAGAGCATCGCCTTCCCCTCGATCAGCACGGGGGCCTACGGCTTTCCCCTCGAGCGCGCGGCCAAGATCGCGGTCAAGGCGGTGCGTGACGAGCTCGAGCGCTCGCCCGCAATTGCGCGCGTCGTCTTCTGCTGCTTCGGCGCCGAGGCGACG
>DASPPM010000224.1:0-6866 GCA_035625535.1 Alphaproteobacteria bacterium | reverse complement strand
CGCGTAATTGGCGACGCCGGCGCCGCCCATGTTGAACACGCCCGCGAGTTGGGCGCCCGGAATCTGCATGCCGCCCGCCTCCCCGCGCGTCTGGAGTGCCGCCATGATGTGCATGGAGACCCCCGTGGCGCCGATCGGGTGGCCCTTGGCCTTGAGCCCGCCCGAAGGATTGACCGGGAGCTTGCCGTCCTTCTCGGTCCAGCCTTCCTCGATGGCGCGGTATCCTTCGCCGGGCTTGGCGAGGCCCATGGCCTCGTATTGCATGAGCTCGGCGATGGTGAAGCAGTCGTGGGTCTCGACGAGGTCGAGATCCTCGATCGAAAGGCGCGCCTCACCGAGCGCCTGGCGCCACGCCTCGCTGCAGCCCTCGAGCTTCGACATGTCGCGCCGGCTCATCGGCAGGAAGTCGTTGACGTGGCGGGCGGCGCGGAAGAAGACGGCCTTCTTCATCGAGAGCGCCGTCTCGAGGTTGGCAAGCACGATGGCGGCGGCGCCATCGGAGACGAGCGAGCAATCGGTGCGACGCAACGGCGCCGCCACGAGCGGATTCTTCTCGCTGACGGTGCGGCAGAACTCGTAGCCCAGATCCTTGCGGATCTGGGCATAGGGATTGGCGACGCCGTTCTTGTGATTCTTGGCGGCAATGCGCGCGAGCGCATCCGACCGATCGCCGTATTTCTGGAAATAGAGCTGTGCCAGACGGCCGAACACGGCCGCGAAGCTGCCGCACTGGGCGCGCTCCTCCTTCGCGTAGCTCGCCTTCATGAGAAGCCCGCCGAGCACCTCGCCGGTCACTTCGGTCATCTTCTCGACGCCGACCACAAGTGCCAAACGCGCATCGCGCGCCCTGATGGCGCCGATGCCCGCGTGCACCGCGGCCGAGCCGGTGGCGCAGGCGTTCTCGACGCGCGTCGCCGGCTTGAAGCGCAATGCGTCGTCCGCCTGAAGCACGAGCGAGGAAGGGAAATCCTGATAGACGAAGCCGCCGTTGAAATTGCCGACGAAGATGCGGTCGATGTCCTTGGCCTCGATTCCGGCATCGGCGATGGCGCCGCGCGCGGCCTCGACGATCATGCTCTCGAGGTCGTCCGTCTCGCGCTTGCCGAACGGCAGGTGCTTCCAACCGACGATGCAGGCGGTCATGGCTCCCTCCATCTTAGAATCGCGCGTGCGACGGCGGCGGCCGCGGCACCTCGATAGACCGCCCCGGCCTTCGCGTTGCGCCGCACGATAGCAGACTCGCCGCCGAGGGGAAACCCGGAGAGGAAGCCGGGAGCGGGTCACTATGCTCAAGTCCTCATTCTTCGAGGCGCGTCGCAAGCGCGACGCTCCTCAGAATGAGGACTTGGCGATTGGGTTTCACCTCGTCCTGAGGAGGCCGCGAAGCGGCCGTCTCGAAGGACGAGGTGAAATTGACCCACCACCAGGAACCCGGGAGAAGGAAGCGCTCCGCCCCGTCTCGGATGAAAGCGCGGTTGCGATCGTCGCGCAAGACCGCTTGAATGTAACGACCTCAAGGGGGAGAACGATGACCGAGAGGCAGGTCGAGACCCCGCCGAAGGCGGCGGGACCCGCTTCGCCAACGTACCGTCCCGGCCAGCCGGCGTGACGAGCGCAATCCACCCGCCGGCCGCGCCCGCGAGCGGACTTTGGGAGATCCTCCTCGTCTTCCTGCGCTTGGGCCTCACTTCCTTCGGCGGCCCGGTCGCCCACCTCGGCTATTTCCGCGAGGAGCTCGTGGCGCGCCGGCGCTGGATCGACGAGCGCGCCTACGCCGATCTCGTGGCCCTCTGCCAATTCCTCCCCGGCCCCGCCAGCAGCCAAGTGGGCTTTGCCATCGGCCTCTTGCGCGGCGGGATTGCCGGTGCGTTGCTTGCCTGGGCCGGCTTCACCCTTCCCTCCGCACTCGCCCTCACGCTGTTCGGCTACGGCGTGGGCGCCTACGGCAGCCTGCTCGCCTCGGGTCTTCTTCACGGGCTCAACGTCGTCGCCGTCGCCGTCGTCGCGCAGGCCGTATGGAGCATGGGCCGCACGCTGGCGCCCGATCGCCCGCGCATGACGATCGCGGTCCTCGCAACGCTCCTGGTCCTCACCTGGCCCGGCTCGCTGAGCCAGATCGCGGCGATCCTCGCCGGTGCGGTCGCCGGTCTTCTCCTCTTCAAGTCCGGGCCCGTCGGCGACATCAAGGCGACACCCATCAGACTCGGCCGCCGGACCGCCGCCGCCAGCCTCGTGCTCTTCTTCCTCTTGCTCGGAGCGTTGCCCATCATAGCTGGGCTTTCGACAAACCACGCACTTCAGCTATTCGACCGCTTCTATCGGACCGGCGCCCTCGTGTTCGGCGGCGGGCACGTGGTGCTGCCGCTTCTTCAGTCCGCCGTCGTCCCGCCGGGCTGGGTGACGAACGACGCCTTTCTCGCGGGCTACGGTGCCGCGCAGGCGGTGCCGGGACCGCTCTTCACCTTCGCGGCCTACCTTGGAACGGTAATGACGCCGGGACCGAACGGCTGGCTCGGCGCCATCCTTTGCCTTGTCGCGATCTATCTGCCGACCTTCCTCCTCGTCAGCGGCGCAGTCCCCCTCTGGGACTATGCGCGCGCGCATCCAGCGCTCCGCTCGGCCCTGGTCGGCGTGAATGCCGCGGTCGTGGGCCTCCTTCTTGCAGCGCTCTACCGGCCGGGATGGACGAGTGCCGTTGCCGGCACGGGCGACTTCATGCTCGTGCTGGGGGCCTTCCTGCTGCTTGCTTTCTGGCGCACGCCGCCGTGGCTCGTCGTCATCCTCACCGCGATCGGCGGATGGCTCGTCGCTGTCGTTTAGCCGCATGCGATGGGGAGGTTAACGGCGATAGAGGCCGAAGGGACCGACGTCCCATCCATACGGTGCGAATTGAGGCGGCCTGCTCGGGTCGTTGTAAGTGGAGGTTGGTCCGCCGGAACTGCCGCCGGTGATCGAGAAGCTGAAGCCCGAGTTGCCAAAGCTGTAAGCCGATGTCCCGTTCGGCTGGGTGGTCAGCCGCTGGATCGGCGCCTGATCGCCGGGATCGGCGAGCGGCTGGTTGCCGTCCGAAGTTATGGGGGGGACGGGCTCGAGCGTTAAGGCATAGGCACTCCCCGCTCCGACGAGTGCGGTAAATGCCGAGAGGAATAGGCCCCTTGCGAAACGTCCCACGAAACCGCCTTCTCAATGCCGGCGACAGCGCCGATTCCGTTTAAAGTGTAGCGCGCCGCGTGCAGAATGCAAGGAGGGGCTTCAAATCCCGCTCCTAAGTTCCCTGCGAAACCCTGCGCTTTGCCTCCGCGTCGATGGCGGCGGTGAGATCCGGCCGGGTCGCGGCGAGCTCGCGGAAGTGGGCGATGTCGAGGGCGAGCAGGACGCATTGGCGCCGCGCCACTGCGGTGGCGGTGCGCGGCCCGCCGGTGATGAGCGCGATCTCGCCGAAGAAGCTGCCGGGGCCGAGGATGACCGGCTCGGGCTTCACCTGGATCTCGATCTCGCCCTCCACGATGAAATACATGCAATCCCCCGGCGCCCCTCGCCGCACCACCACGGTCCCCGGCGTAAACTCGATCGGCTTCAAGAGGTGCACGACCTCGGCGATCGTGACCGCCTCCAATTTCTCGAAATAGGGCACTTTCGCGACGAGGTCCCAGGTCTTGAGAAAGTCGTGGCGGCGCATTTCCTTGGCGAATTCGGTCGCAAGAATACCGGCCCAAAGGGCGAAGACGAGGATGCCGCAGACCATCACCCCGCCGGCGAGGAAGCGGCCGAGCGGCGTCTGCGGCACGGCATCGCCGTAACCCGTCGTGGTCAGCGTCGCGATCGCCCACCACAGCGCCTGGGGAACGCTGCCGAAGGTCTCGGGCTGCCCCGGTGCCTCGATGACGTAGGCGAGGATGGCCGCGACGAGGAGGACGGCAAGGAAGGTGACGAACACCGCCAAGAGCGGCTCGCGCGCCTGCCGCAACACGCGGCCGAGCACGCCGAGGCGCGGCGCATGGCGGCCGAACTTGAGGATCCAGAAGGTGCCGAAGAGCCGTGCGTGGACCGCATCGTCCATCACGAGAAGGGCGACAAGGAGCGGCAGCCACGCGAGGAGATCGATGATGCCGGCGCTGGAAGTGACCCAGCGCAGGCGTGCCTCGCCTGGCGAAAGCACGTCCGGAGCGAGACCCAATTCGGGTGCGAAGGCGAGCCGCAGCCAATACTCGACGGCGAAGAGCAGGACCACCGCGTAAGTCACCGCCGCGAGGAGCGTGCCGGCCGCCGTCGTGATTGAGGTCACGGTGCCGAGCACCACGGCGGAGAGCCCGAGAGAGAGCGCAATGCCGTGCGCCATATGGAGCACGCGCGCGGAGCGGCTCCATCCCTCGAGCTGCAGCGATTCTACGATGTAGGTCTTTGCCTTCACCGCTCTCTTCGCTCCGCAAGAGCCACCCGGCGCTGCGCGTCGGGCTGCCGTGTCTCGGCCGCGCCCGACCAATCTACATCCCGCAACGGATAGGCGCCACGTTACCGTCTACGGCGCTCAGCCCACAGCCTGGGTTCGCGCGGGGCGCCAAGCCCGCGCGGACGTCAAACATAGATCCTGAGGCGCCGCTCGAGCAGCTGCGTGAGCGCGCCCACCGCGCTCGTCATCGCGTAATACATGACGCCGATGGTGAGAAAGACCGCGAAGTTCTGGAAGGTCGAGCTGATCACCATTTGGGCGGAGAGGAAGAGCTCCTGCACGGTGACGAGCGAGACGAGGGCGGAGTTCTTGGTAAGCGCCACGAATTCGTTGCCGAGCGGCGGCAGCATGCGCAGGAGCGCCTGCGGAAAGACCACGAAGCGCAGCGTCTGCCGATGGGAGAGGCCGAGCGCCTTGGCGGCCTCGACCTGACCCCGGTCGATCGACTGGACGGCGCCGCGCACGATCTCGGTCTGATAGGAGCCCGAGTAGAAGGCGAGCGTGCCGACGGCCGCGACCATCGCCGGCACTTCGATGCCCACTTGCGGAAAGGCGTAATAGACGAAGAACAGCTGCACCACGAAGGGCGTTCCGCGGATCACCGAGACGTAGGTGGCGGCAGCTCCGCGAAGAAGCCTCCGCCGGGACAGCTTGGCGAAGCCGCCGACGAGGCCGCAGACGACGCCAAGTGCCAGCGCCAGTGCGACAACCTCGATCGTCCTGGCAGCCCCCGCGAGGAGGAAGGGCAGCGCCTTGACGATGGTCTCGAGTCCGAGCGCCGTCATGGCGGGCCTCGCTCCGGCTTAACCGCCTGCGCCGAACCATTTCTCCTGCAGCCGCTTCACGCTGCCGTCCTTCTCGAGCGTCGCGAGCGCCCCGTTCACCGCCGCGAGCAGGTCCTTGTCCTCCTTGCGCACCGCGTAGCCGTACATCTCGTGGGTCAAGAGGAAATCGGCGAGCTTCGCCCCGCCGTGGACCTTGATGTAGTAACGCGCGGCGGGATAGCCGGTGACGACGGCATCCGCGCGTCCGCTGGGGAGCGCCTGGAACATCTGGTCGTTGGTCTGCGCGATGACCAGCTCGGCCTTGGGAAAGGTCTGCTTGAGATAGTCGACCGACTTGGTGCCGACCTGGACCGACAGCCGCTTGCCGTCGAGGTCCTCGGGCTTCTTTATGCGGGTCTCATCGGGCTTGAGCATCACGCTGAGCCCGCCCGTGAAATAGGGCTCGGAGAAGTCCACAACCTTCTTGCGCTCGTCGGTGATGTAGATCGCCGAGGCCGCCAGATCGATGTGGTTGGCCTGCAGTCCCGGCACGAGCTGGCCGAACGGCACTTGCTGGAACTCGACCTTCCCGATGCCGATCTTCGCCGCGATGGCGTTGACCAGGTCGATGTCGAAGCCCGACTTCTCCCCGCTCGTCGAGGTCTGCTCGAAGGGCGGGAAGGTCGCGTCCGTGCCGACCACGAGGGTTCTCTTGCCCGATTTCAAGTCATCGAGCATTCCCGCCCGTGCCGGGACGAAGGCACTCACGAGGACCATTGCGCCAAGGGCCAAGCCCGCCAATTGAGCAAGAAAGCCGATGCGGCGACGCGTGCTGCTCATGACAAATGCTCCTCCTCTGGCTGCCATCCCCCGGCCGAGAAGCCGGCGATGGCGTTCGCGGCTCCGGAATGCGGGGAGCGGGCGTGCCGCGCCGTCTCAACGGACCCGCGAGCTCCCCGGTTGGCGCGGGAGGTTAAGAGCCCCTCATGGAAATGTCCATGGGCTCGCGGGAGCGACGCGGCTATTCTGCTGCGGCGCTCAAGGAAGGATCGCGAGATGGATATGCCACGACCGGTCGCCAAGCTCACCGCGCCTGGGCGCGAGGCCCGTTTGTCCCGGTTGCGCGTCCGACCCATTTCATGAGAAAGGACATGGGCGACAGCATCGGGGCATTTTCGATGGGCGACAGGGCCATGGCCGGAGAGCAAGCGCAGCAAGCGGCGATTGGGGGCAGCGCTGCGCGCTCGCTTGCGGAGGAGATCACGAGCGCGGCAATCCAAGGCAGTGCGGCGGTGGCAAGCGTCGCCGGCCTGGCTTTTCTCGTCGCGCGCGCCTGGCCGCGGCCGAGCGCACTCCCGTTTTTGGGGGTGCTCGTCTACGGCATCTCCCTCATCATGGCGTTCCTCGCCTCCGCACTCTATCACGGCATCTGGCATCAGCGTCTGAAACGTATTTTTCGCGCCATCGACCACTGCACGATATTCCTTCTGATCGCCGGCACCTATACGCCCGTCGCGCTTATGGCCCTCTGGCGGCACCAGGGCTGGCTCCTTCTCGCCGCGGTGTGGATCCTCGCGATCGGGGGGGCGGTCCTCCGTTTGGCGGGAGGCGCGCGCTTTCACCGCATCGCAATTCCACTTTACCTCGTCATG
>DASPPM010000223.1:0-3636 GCA_035625535.1 Alphaproteobacteria bacterium | reverse complement strand
GTCTATTGCATGGCGGAAGACATGACCTTCCTGCCCAAGGCCGACATCCTGACGCTCGAGGAGCTGGAGCGCGCGTGCAAGGCCTTCGTGCGGCTCGGGGTCGCTAAGCTGCGCTTGACCGGCGGCGAGCCCCTGGTGCGGCGCAACATCATGAGCCTCTTCCGCGGGCTCGGCAGGCTCTTGGCCACGGGCGAGCTCAAGGAGCTGACGCTCACCACCAACGGAAGCCAGCTCGAGCGCTACGCCAAGGAGCTCCACGACTGCGGCGTGCGCCGCGTCAATGTCTCCCTCGACACCCTCGAGCCCGCGAAGTTCACCGCGCTCACGCGCTGGGGCGAGCTCGACAAGGTGCTGGCCGGCATCGCGGCGGCCAAGTCAGCCGGCCTCAAGGTCAAGATCAACACCGTGGCGCTCAAGGGCGTCAACGACGACGAGGCGGGGAAGCTTGTCGAGTGGGCGCACGGCGAGGGCTTCGACATCACCTTCATCGAGGTGATGCCGATGGGCGAGATCGGCAGCGCCGTCCGCCTCGACCAATATCTCCCTCTCTCCATGCTGCGCGCTGAGCTCGGGCGGCGCTACGGGCTCGAGGAGAACAACTACCGATCGGGCGGACCGGCGCGCTACTTCACGGCGCGCGAGACCGGCGGCCGCATCGGCTTCATCACGCCGATGACGCACAATTTCTGCGAATCCTGCAACCGGGTCCGCCTCACCTGCACCGGCACCCTTTTCATGTGCCTCGGCCAGGACGATGCGGCCGACCTGCGCACGCCCTTGCGCGCGAGCGACGGTGACGCGCTTCTCACAGCCGCGATCCGCGAGGCGATCGCGCGCAAGCCCAAGGGCCATGATTTCGTCATCGACCGGCGCGAGCTGCGCCCCGCGGTTGACCGCCACATGAGCGTCACCGGAGGCTAGATCGAAAGACCGGGGCTCCGGCCCTAAGCGATACTCCCCACCTGCCCGAAAGGAGAGCGAGCGTGGTGCGGCCGGATCTTGCAAGCAGTCGCAGCCTGCCGGCACTCCTCCTCGCGGCCCTGCCCTTTCTTGCCGGCCAATCCGCCTTGGCGCAGAGCGCGCCTCCTCCTCCGCCGGTCACGGTAAGCCACCCGCTCGAGCGCGAGATCGTCGAGTGGGACGAGTACACCGGCCAGTTCGCCGCCGTCGAGTATGTCGAGGTGCGCGCGCGGGTGAGCGGCTATCTCACCCAGATCCACTTCCAGGACGGCCAGCTCGTGAAGAAGGGCGATCTCCTCTTCGTCATCGACCCGCGGCCCTTCCAGGCCGATCTCGACCAGGCCCAGGCCAATCTCGAGCGCGACAAGGCGCAGGTGGTGAGCGCCAACCTCGACCTCGCACGCTACAGCGAGCTCGCCAAGAAGGAATTCGCGCCGCAGCAGCAGCTCGAGCACGCGCGCGCGACGGCGGAAGGAGCCATCGCCACGGTCAAGGCGGACGAGGCCGCCATCGCCCAGGCCAAGCTCAACCTCGAGTTCACCCATGTGATGGCGCCGGTCGGCGGCCGCATCAGCAGCCACCAGGTCAGCATCGGCAACCTCGTCGTAGGCGGCTCGACCGGGACCTTGACGCTTCTCACCACCATCGTGTCGCTCGACCCGATCTATTTCACCTTCGACATGAGCGAGAGCGACTACTTGGGCTACCAACGCGCGCTTGAAAAGGGGCTCATGACCACGGCCCAAGACAGCGCCGTGCCCGCCTACGTGCGGCTCGCGGACGAGAGGGGCTGGCCGCACGAAGGCCACGTGGACTTCATCGACAATCAGATCAACGGCGGCTCCGGCACGATCCGCGCCCGCGCCGTCTTCACCAATCCCTCGCTCCTCCTGACACCTGGCCTCTTCGGCCGCATCCGCGTGCCCGGCTCCGAGCCGCACCAGGCGATCCTCATCCCCGACAGCGCGATCGTGAGCGACCAGTCGCGCAAGCTGGTGATGACGGTGGCGGCGGACGGTACCGTCGCGGCGCGCGAGATCCGCCCCGGCCCGACGTTCGAGGGCTTGCGCATTGTGCGCAGCGGCCTCGGCGCCGCCGACACTATCGTGATCAACGGTCTCCTCCGCGCGCGCGCTGGCACCAAGGTCACGCCGCAAGCCGGCACGATTGCGACAGAGGCCGAGCCGTGAGCCGCTGCCCCGGCTCGCCATGAGGCTCTCGCACTTCTTCATCGACCGGCCGATCTTCGCGGCCGTGCTCTCGATCTTCATCACGCTGATCGGCGGCTTCGCCTATTTCACGCTCCCCGTCGCGCAATATCCCGAGATTGCCCCGCCGACGATCGTGGTCTCGGCCAGCTATCCTGGCGCCTCCGCGCAGGTCGTGAGCGAGACGGTCGCGACCCCGCTCGAGCAGCAGATCAACGGCGTCGAGAACATGCTCTACATGGTCTCGCAGGCGACCGGGGACGGCAATCTCACGCTCACGGTGACCTTCGCGCTCGGCACCAACCTCGACATCGCCCAGGTGCTGGTGCAGAACCGCGTCGCCATCGCCACGCCGCTGCTCCCCGATGAGGTCCAGCGCCTGGGCGTCACGATCAAGAAGAACACGCCCGATCTCCTTCTGGTCATCCACCTGACCTCGCCCGACGCCTCTCGCGACCAGCTCTACATGTCGAACTACGCGACGCTTCAGATCAAGGACGCGCTCGCGCGGCTCAAGGGGGTGGGCGACGTGCGCATTTTCGCCGCGCGCGACTATTCGATGCGCGTCTGGCTCGACCCCGACAAGGTCCAGGCGCGCGGGCTCACCGCCGGCGACGTGGTCGCGGCCCTTCAGGCGCAGAACGTGCAGGTCGCCTCGGGCGTGCTCGACGAGCCGCCGGTGCCCAAGCAAGGCGCCTTCCAGGAGAACGTGCAGACGCTCGGCCGCCTCGTCGACCCGCGCCAGTTCGACAATATCCTGGTCAAGACCGACCCGAGCGGCCGCGTCACACGCGTGCGCGACATCGGCCGCGTCGAGCTCGCCGCGCAGGACTACAGCGCCAACGGCTATCTCGACAACAAGACCGCCGTCCCCATCCTCCTTTACCAGCTGCCCGGCAGCAACGCGCTCGAGACCGCGAAGGGCATCCGCGCCACGATGGCGGAGCTTGCGAAGTCGTTCCCGCCCGGCCTGCGCTACGACATCGTCTACGACACCACGCTCTTCATCGCGCAGTCGGTCGACGAGGTGATCAAGACCATCTATATCGCCGTCCTCCTCGTCGTCGGGGTGGTGATCCTCTTCCTCCAGACCTGGCGCGCCTCGCTCATCCCGATCGTGGCCATCCCGGTCTCGCTCATCGGCACCTTCATGGTCCTTGCCGGCTTCGGCTACTCGCTCAACAACCTCTCGCTCTTCGGCCTGGTGCTCGCGGTCGGCATCGTCGTCGACGACGCCATCGTCGTGGTCGAGAACGTCGAGCGCAACATCCGCGCCGGCATGGCGCCGCGCGATGCCGCGCACGAGAGCATGGACGAGGTCGGCGCCGCCCTCGTCGCGATCGCCCTCGTGCTCGCGGCGGTGTTCGTGCCCGCGGCCTTCATCCCAGGCATTTCCGGCCAGTTCTTCCGCCAGTTCGCGGTCACGATCGCCTCTGCCACGCTCATCTCCTGCTTCGTCTCGCTCACG
>DASPPM010000222.1:0-6183 GCA_035625535.1 Alphaproteobacteria bacterium | reverse complement strand
GGGCTCACATAGACGGTCTCAGGGGAGAGCTCGCGGAGCGCACGCTCGACCGCGCCCACCAGCTCGAGGAGCGGGATGGCGTCGCTGCGGTTCTCGGGGAAGCCGGCAAAGCGAGGGGGCCGCGCGCCCAAGAGCTCGGCGGCGCGGCCGGCGGCGGTGCGCCGCGCCGCGTCGCGCCCGCTGCCGTCGCCCATGAGCACCAGAACGTCGACTTTGGCACCCCCACGCGCGTGCCGTGCCACAGTGCCGCCGCAGCCGAGGACCTCGTCGAGCGCGTGCGGGGCTATGACGAGAACCGGGCCGCCGTTCATCGCCTCAGTTGACCCCGTAGAAGCGGTTCACCTTGTCGGCCACGAAGCCGATCTGGTCCTCGGTCAGGTGCTGATGGTGCGGCAGCGCCAGCACCATGTCGCACTGCTTCTCGGCGACGGGGAAGTCGCCCCTCTTGTAGCCGAGCTTCCTCGCGGCCTCGTGCAGGTGGAGTGCCGTGCCGTAATAGACGAGCGTCTCGATGCCGTCCTTGGCGAGCGCCTCCTTGAGCGCGTCGCGCCGCTCGGCGAGGACGAGGAACATGACGTAGGCGTCCTTGGTGCCGGGCTTCTCGTCCGGGATCGTCACCTGCCGCGCCTTGATGAGTCGGCGATAGAGGTCGGCATTGCGGCGGCGGCGGCCGACGACGCTTTCGAGCCTGGTGAGGCGGAACTTGAGCACCTCCGCGCTCACCGCGTCCAGGCGGCTATTGACGCCGTAGATCACGATATTGTCGCGCGAGGCTATGCCGTGGTTGTGGTAGAGGCGGAGCTTCTTGTCGATCTCGTCGTCGTCGGTGAGGAGGAGGCCGCCGTCGCCGATCGCGTTGAAGTTCTTGAGCGCGTGGCAGGAAATGGCACCCGCCCGGCCGAACGTGCCGCCGTGCTTGCCACCCATGTACGACCCCATCGACTGCGCCGAATCCTCCACCACCACGAGATCGTGGCGCTTGGCGATGTCGAGGATGGCGGGCATGTTGCACATGCGGCCCGTCCAGTGCACCGGCATGATGGCCTTCGTCCGCGGCGTGATGCGGCGCTCGATCTGAGCCGGATCGATGAGCTGGTCCGGCCCCACATCGGCGAAAACCGGCGTGGCACCGATATGCACGATGGCGGCCGTCGTCGCCACGAACGAGATCGGCGGGTGGATCACCTCGTCTCCCTTGCCGACGCCGCAGGCCCAGAGGCCGAGCATCAGCGCATCCGTGCCCGAGTTGAGGCTGATGCAATGCTTGGCCCCGGTGTAGCGCTCGACCGCCTCCTCGAGCTCGCGCACCTCCGGCGTGAGTATGACGTGACCCTTGGCGAGCACGCGCTCGACGCAGGCGAGCAGCTCCTCGCGCTCCTCGACGAAGCGCTGCTTGAGATCGATGAAGGGGACCTTGGCCTCGCTCATGATGGGGCTCCGCGATAGAAATTCCGCACGGTTGCGATGACGTGATCCTGCTCGGCCCTGCCGAGATGCTGGTCGACGGGGAAGCTGATGACGGAGGCGGCGTGGCGGTCGGTCACGGGGAAATCGCCCCGACGGTGAGCGAGAAAGGCGAGCGCCGGCTGGCGATAGAGGGGAACGGGGTAATGCACCTTGGCCTCGACGCCGGCCGCCAGGCAGTGTCGGACCAGCTCGTCGCGCCGCTCCGCGAAGACCATATAGAGGAGGTAGACGTTCTTGGAGCGCGGATTGCGCGGCGGCACGCGGATGCCGGGAACGTCCTTCAAGCCCTCGTCGTAATAGGCCGCATTCTTCGCGCGCGTCTCGACGATCCAGTCGATCTGGCGCAAGATCCACTTGCCGACGACCGCCTGCACGGAATCCAGCCGCGAGTTGTAGCCGAACATCTCCATCTCGTCGCGGTTCCTGAGGCCGTGGTTGCGCAGGAGGCGGCACAGCCGGTCCATTTCATCATCGTTGGTGACGACGACCCCCGCATCGCCCCAAACGTTGATGATCTTCAAAGGATGCATCGAAAAGCCGCAGGCAATGCCGAAGCTGCCCACCTTGGCCCCGTCGATCTCGCCCATGAGGCTCTGGCAGCCGTCCTCGACGAGCGGCAAGGCGTGCCGCTCGGCGATCGCCCCGATGCGGCGCATGTCGGCGACCTCGCCGGTCAAGTGGACCGGCATGATCGCCTTGGTGCGCGGCGTGATCGCCTGCTCGAGCAGCCCGGCATCGAGGCAGAAGCTGTCGTCGCAGTCGACGAAGACCGGCTTGGCGCCGACCTCGGCGATGGCACCGACCGTGGCCCAGAAGGTGTTGGCGCAGGTGATCACCTCGTCGCCGTTGCCGATGCCGAGCGCCTTCAAGGGAATCTTCAGCGCGTCCGTGCCGGAGCCCACGCCGATCGCATGCTTGACGCCGACGGTCTCGGCAAAGGCCGCCTCGAACTCGTGCACCGCCTTGCCCAAGGTGAAGTCGCCGCACTTCACCAGCGCGCGCAGCTCCTCGAATATCTCGTCCGGCTCGGCGAACTGTTGGCCAAGCGGGGAGTAGCGCACGCGCATGGCGATCCCTCGTCTCCTCAGGCTGCCGCGGCAGGGACGCCGTCGGTACTAGAAAGGGCCCTTGAAAAACGGGTCGGGCACATCGATCGGCAGATTACCGCGCTGGGCCGCGAGCTCGGCCTCGGCCTGCGCCTCCCGCTCCGCCGGCAGCTTGAGCATCTCGCTGATCGTGCGCATGATGCCTATGCTGTCCGGATAGAGGCCGCGGATGAGCCCGCGGGAGCTCGGCAGCGGATGGTCCGGGAGCCCGATGCGTTGCGGCGCGGCCTTGAGCGCGGCGAAGCATTTCGCCGTCGTCTCGGCCACCACCTCGGCGCCGATGCCGAGCGTCTTGAAGCCGGTATCGACCGTCAAGAGTCGTCCCGTGCGGCGCACGGAGGCGAGAACCGGCGCGAGCGCCATCGGCCGCAGAACGCGCAGGTCGATGACTTCCGCGTCCACGCCGAGCGCCGCGAGCGCCGTCGCCGCCCGCATCGCCTCCAGGACCATGTAGCTGGTGGCGACGACCGTGATGTCCTTGCCCTGGCGAATCGTGCGCGGCCCGTCGATCGCCTCGCGGTAATAGCCCTCGGGGACGTGCCCCTGCACGTAATGACACCAGCGGTGCTCGATCAGGATGACCGGATTGTTGTCCTCGACGGCGGCCACGACCATGCCCTTGGTATCGGCGGGATAGGTCGGCATGAGGACCTTGAGGCCGGGGAAGTAGGAGAACATCGTCTCCAGGCTCTGCGAGTGCTCCGGGCCCTGGCCCCAGCCGCGGCCGACCACGAGCCGGAGCACGATCGGAACGTGGTGCCGGCCGCCGCTGATATAGGTGGTCTTGGCGGCGTTGTTGACGATCTGCTCCATCGCGAGCAGCGCGAACTCGACCCGGTGGAAGCTGATCACCGGCCGCTTGCCGGAGAGCGCCGCACCGATGGCGACCCCGCACAGGCCCGCCTCGGCGACCGGCATCTCGATCATCCGCTCGTGACCGATGACGCTGCCGATGCCCTTGAGCGTGCCGTAGACCGAGGCCGGATCGGCGACGCCCTCGGCAAAGAAGATGACCGAGGGATCGCGCTTGGCCGCTTCCGTCAGCCCCTCGCGGATGGCGTCGGCCATGCTGATCGTACGGAGTGCCGTCATCGTCGCGACGCTCTCAGGCATATATCGTGCTCGCCGCGGCGCTGGCATCGGGCAAGGGCGAGGCCTTGGCAAAGGCGAAGGCCTCCGCGACCTCCGCGGCGATCTCGGATGCCATGCGCTCCGCCGCCTGGGCGCTGAGCGCGCCGGAGCTTTCGAGCGCGCGCCGGTAGCGCGGGATCGGGTCGAGCGCGCGCCACGACTCGAACTCCTCGGGCGTGCGGTAGCCGATATTATTGTCGTAATTCGGTCCGCAGTGCTCGCGCCAACGATAGGTGTCCAGCAGGAGAAAGCTCGGGCCGTCGCCGCGCCGGGCGCGCGCGACCGCTTCGCTCGAGGCGCGCGCGACGGCGTCCAAGTCGTTGCCGTCGGCGTGCGCGGACGCCATGCCATGCGATTCGGCGAGCTGCGTGAGCGGCCGGTTCGGCTGGCGCTCGGCGAGCGGGGTGTAGACGGAGTAGAGATTGTTCTCGCAGACGAAGAGCACCGGCAGCTTGCGCAGGCTCGCGAAATTCGCGCTCTCGTGCCAGATGCCCTCCTCAACGGCAGCATCGCCGAAGAAGGCGACGCTCACGCTATCGCACCCGTCGATCGTATCGGCGAGCGCCGAGCCGACCGCCAAGGGAATCGAGCTTCCCACGATCGGCACACTCAGCATCATGCCATGCTCGGGCGAGGTGAGATGCATCGACCCGCCGCGCCCGCCGAGGCAGCCGTCCACCTTGCCGTAGATCTCCGCCAGCATCGGCTTGAGCGGTCCGCCCTTGGCCAGATAATGCGAATGGCAGCGGTGCGTGCTGTAGGCGCGGTCGGTGTCGGTGAGCGTCAGGCACACTCCGACGGCGGCCGCCTCCTGTCCGACCGACAAGTGGACAGGACAACGCATCTCCTGCTCGCCGTAGTGCTCCGCAATCGCCTCCTCGACCATGCGGATGCGCAGCATGTCCCGGTAAGCCTTGAGCGCACGGTCCCTGCTGAGTGGCCGGTTCGATTCCAAGATCGAGATTTCTCCTCTGCGGGCCGACCGGATGACCGATGCCCTGGTTGCTGCCCACCGCCGTGGCACGAGATCATAGCGATGTCCGGAGCGATATCAATACCGCAATTTCCCGCAAAGGCGTTCATTTCGCTCCCATCGCTCGCGTGGATTTACTCGAAGATTGAAGGGCTTAGCAAAGATGTCGGCGCCGCACGCGCGCGCGGCAACGGCCCGGGGAAGGACCCATGCGCACCCTTGCGCCCCCTTGAGCGATCAGCATAACGTCTTCCGCGGACGGCATGGTCCGGCGACGAGCGCCGAATGGGCAAGAGAATGGGCAGCGAGGACATTCAGCAGCCGGCGGCCCGGCCGCTCGCCGGAGCGGCACGCGTGATCCACGGATTCCCCGGCCGCCGGCCCGGGCTTCTGGATTTCTACGATGAGCTCTTCGGCGGGTCGGTCGACATCACGCTGTACATCCCCGTGCTCAACGAGGAGCAAGGCATCTGCGGCACCCTCGACACAATCGCCGAGGCGGCGCGGCAGACCGGCATCACCTACGAGGCGCACGTCTTCGACGACGCATCGACCGATCGGACCGCGGAGGTGGTCCAGCGCTACATGCGCGAGCACCCGGAGGCCGATATCACGTTGGTCCGGCACGAGCGCCGCCGGGGTATCGCGCGGAATTGCTACGACAGCGCCTTCCTGGCCAAGGGGCGCTACCATCGCATCGCCTGGGGCGACGACGTCGAGCCGGTGGATACCTTCGTCAACATCTTCCGCGCGCTCGACAAGGCGGACGTCATCGTGCCCTGCCATCGAACGATCATCGGGAAGAGTCGGTCCCGCATCCTGCTCTCGCGCGCCTTCGCGATGTTGGTGCACCTCTTGAGCGGTCACAAGCCGCGCTATTACAACGGCGGCAATTGCTATCGGCGCTCCTACGTGTTGCGCTATCACACCGAGGGCACCGGCTTCGGCTTCCAGGCCGAATTGCTCACGCGCGTCCTGGATCAGGGCGCCTCCTTCGTGGAGGTCGATGCCGTCTCCTACGAGCGCCAGGCCGGGCGCTCGAAGGCGCTGCAATGGCGCAACTGGGTCTCGGTCGCCTGGAGCCTGACCAAGATCTTCGCGCGCCGCATGCGAGGCCTCATCATCGGACGCGACTGAGGCGGCGGTGCATGATCCGATCGCATCGCGTCCGCCCGGCGTCATGACCTCGACACAGCGCCACGCGGAAGTCAGAGAGCGCGCGCGCCGTGCCGGGCTCGTGCAGACAATTGCGATGAACGGCTGGTCACCAGCATGACGGCGAATCTTTTGGCGGGCGGGCTCGGCACTCTCTGGTTCTTTCTATTCGCACTTGTGCTCGGTGCGGGCGGCGTGTGCCTCCTCGCCTTGATCGGCTGTCGCGAGCGGCTTGCGGCACCTTTGTTCCTGGCGCCCGCGGTCATGCTGGCGTTGTGGACCGTCCTCTGCTCGGCTGCCGCCTGGCTGCGTTTTCCGATCGTGACCTTGGCGCCATGGCTCTGGGGCATC
>DASPPM010000221.1:0-15803 GCA_035625535.1 Alphaproteobacteria bacterium | reverse complement strand
CCGGCCAGCCTCTTTTCGCCTGGAGTACCTGCCGCCAGCCGGCGGCCGACCGGTCTCGCAGCAGCACTCCTTCGCCCGCGTCTCTTCTAGCGAAGCCCCATAGGCCGGGACAAGCCGGAAGTCGGTTTGCTCGCGCGTCACTGATGGACCTCGACCGCGGCTTCGCGCCCCACCGGACCGGCCGATTGAACCTGGCCGTGATACACCGCCGCAAATACCGCAAGCGTCTCGAGCGCATGCCGCCGCCACGAGAAGTGGCCCTGCCGCTCGAATCCGCGCTCGATGAGGCGCTGGCGGAGCCCGTCGTCCGTGACGATGCGGTGCATCGCATCGGCCCACCCCTCGACATCGAGCGGGGGAAGACATAACGCCGCCTCGCCGGCAACCTCGGGCAGACTCGTCGCGTCGGCGTAGATGACCGGTGTGCCGCAGGCCATTGCCTCCAAGACAGGCATGCCGAATCCCTCGAAGCGCGAGGGAAACACGAGTGCCGCGGCCCCTTGATAGAGCCGCGGCATGTCCGCGTGCTCGACGTAGCCGAGAAAGCGCACTTGCTTGGTCAAGCCGAGTTCGCCCGTCAAGCGCTCGAGCTCAGGCTGAGCCTCGCGCGCGCTGCCCGCACAGGCAAGCGTCATGGTCACGCCGAAGCGGTCCCGCAAAGATGCCAGCGCCCGGATCGCCGTCGCGTGATTCTTGTGATGCCAGCTGTGGGCGGGAAAGATAAAGTAAGCCCGCGGCTCAAGACCGTAGCGGCGCGCCAGTCTATCGGCCGTTGCGGCTTGCGACCCGGCGAGCGGCGGACAGTAGTCGGTGCCGGCAGCGAGTTGCGTAACGGAAATCCGCCCCGCCGGGATGCCGAGCCGCTCGATGAGGGTCCGCCGCGTGTATTCGGACATGGCGCAGATATGCGCCGCCCGGCCCAGCGACTGATCGAAGAGCCGCCGCCGCTCGGCCTGGACGGCGGGAGAAAAGAACTCGGGGAAGAACTCGTGCTGGATGTCGGGAAGCGCGATCACATGGCGAAGCTCCCAGAGCTCGGGATTGATGAAGCCGGTGAACGAATAGGCGAGCTCGCAATCGAGGCGATGCAGATCGCCAAGCGCCCAGCGGTCGGGCCAGCGCGCGGCGCTGCCGCCGAGCGCGGCACCCAGCCGCCGGCCGAGCGCGCGGCCCAGCCGGCGCACATCCGCAGCGGGCGAATTGCGGCAGACGATGCGGAAATTGCGCCGGCCGCGCAGGTCGAAGTCGGCCCGGCATTCGCTCGGCACGATGAGCGTATAGCGATTGACGCGGTCGATTGCGATGAGCGTCTCGACAAGCGCCCGCGCCTGCTGCTCGAGGCCTCCGGCACTGCCCGGCGTCATCCAACGCATGTCGATGGCAATCCGCATGGGTCCGCGGGCCCCAGCCGGCAGCTTCGGGCCCGCGGCCGCGACCGCCTCGCGGTAGCGTGCGGCGACGCGCGCCGGGGCATGGGCGCGCACGGCGGCAAAGCCGCCCTCGACCAGCGCCGCGCGCCGCCCGGCCTGCTCAAGGAGTGCGCCGACCGCGGCGGCAAAGCTGTCGGGGTCGTCCGCAAGGCTGAGATCGCGGCCATCCGCAAAATCCAGGCCCTCGGCACCGACCGTCGTGGACACCACGGGGCGGCCGCAAGCCCAAGCCTCGAGAATCTTGTTGCGCGCGCCGCTGCCGATGCGAAGCGGCACCACCACCACGCTCGCCGCCCGAAAGAAGGGCCGCATGTCCGGCACCTCGCCCGTCACCGTGATGCCGTCGCGTCCGTCGAGCGCCAGGATCTCGCGCGGCGGGCGCATGCCCGCGACCACGAACAGCACCTGGGGGTGAGCTCGGCGCAGCCGCGGGTAGATCTCCCGCACAAACCACAGCGCCGCATCGACGTTGGGATAATGATCCATCATGCCTGGGAACAGCAAAGACGGAGGGCCCGCCGCGACCGGCGGCATGGGGCGGAAATAGTCGCTATCGACCGGGAGGGGCACGACCGCGAGCGGCGGGGTGCCGAACCAACGCCGCACCAGTCGAGCGTCGACCTCGGTCAGGCAGATGACCCCGGTCGCCCGACGAAAATAATGGCGCTCGTAGGACCAATATTTGGCGGCGGTGACCAGCGCCCGGAACCTCCTCGCCGGCCCGGCGGCGGCTTGAAACTGCCGGCGCCAGACCATGGTCCGGACGTCGTGCAGAACGAGGAGGGTCGGCGTATGCGGGGGCAGCCAATCGAGCCATTCGGCGGAGCGCGACTGAATGATGACGATCTTGTCCCAGCGACGCTCGGCAAGCGCCCGGCGAATCGGTCCCGACAGGTTGGCCAAGGTCCGACGGGCGTCGTAGACCTCCGACGGCCGCGGAAGGAACAGCGATATGAACCCGTAGCCGCTTCGCAAGAGCGCGCGCAGACGCGGATGGAGCGAAGAGGATAGCGACGCCCCGGATGGCGCCCCGCGCTTGCGCGCCCCGCCCTCGCGCATGCCATCCGCAGCTTCGGCGACATACACGCTCACGCCGTGGGACTCGAGCCGACGGACGTCGACCCACTCGGACGCCTTGACGAGTTGCGTCACGAGGCCGACGGAGAAGCTCTCGGCCAAGCCGATCGTGTTGCAAAATTCATGGGCTTTGGCGCCGTACTTCGGCAAGTCCGGGTTGATCACCAGGACCGCCGGACGCCAATGCGGCTCGCGGATCACACTCATCGTCGCTCGCCCGGCGGCCAGCGGAGCGCGTTCGCCGCCGCCAAGTGCGGCCTGGCGGCGAGCTGGCCCAAGGCCGTAAGCGCCGTTCGCCGAGCCCTCACCCACTCGCGGGCTCTCGCCTGCTGCAAGAGAAGCCGCATCGTCTCTACTGCATACCACGCGCAGGCCGCCCGCCTGAGACCGCCCGGCAGGCCGGCGGACGCCATGAGGCGCCCTGCGATCTCAAGGTACTCGTCGGTCAACGCCCGGTTGAACCGGTTGTTCTCGTTGATGGTGAGCGAGCCGCCATGGAGCCGGTAACGGTAGACAAGGGGGGCCAGAGGCACCGTCTTCATGCCAAGGATAAAAGAGCGGATGAGGAATTCGCGGTCCGCGGCAAAGCGGTAATGCGAATCGTAATCTCCGGCCCGCGCATACCAGCTGCGGCGAAAGAAGCGGGCGTTGGTGATCGGAACCCCCCGCGTGAGCGAGTACCAATCGAGCCGTTTAATGCGCGCGTCCTCTATGGTGCGCACCACCTTCCAGCCGCCATCTGCCGCCCGGCGGGCCACGACGGCGCCCCCACACGCGGCATCGACGGTCGGGTCCTCGGCGAGTGCTGCCGCAGCCGCACTGAATGCTCCCGGCAAATAGATATCGTCGCTATTGAGATGACCGACGATTTCGCCCCTTGCCAGCCGCAGCCCCTTGTTGATGGCATCATAGAGGCCGTCATCGGGCTCGCTAAGCCAGCGCAGCCCGGGCGCCCCGCGCAACAGCGCGACGGTGCCGTCGCTGGAGGCGCCATCGATCACGATGTGCTCGACCTCCGGATAATCCTGCGCACGCACCGAGGCCAGCGCTTCGCCGATCATGTCGGCTCGATTGAGCACCGGCGTTATGATCGAGATAAGGGGGCGCGGCGTCATGGCGGAAGGCCGCAATGCCCCTCAGGGCTTCGCTGCCGCGCCCGGCAGGGGCGTCAAGCCGACGAATCGCCAGGCCAGCGGGCGGAAGTCGCGGTTGCGGCTGAACCAATGGGGAACGTACCAGCGGTCGGCGCTCACCTCGATGACGAGTGGCGCAGCACCACTGGCCGCCAAAGGGATGTCGACATCAAAGGGCCCGCTCTCCTTCAGCTGTACCTCGGCCTTGGCTTCCCCATCGACACGCACTTGGAGCGTGAGCGGTGCCGAGAACCAGGCGAGATCGGCCTCTCCCGCAAGGCGTAGCGTCGCGGTACCCGCCGGCGGCTCCTCGACCAGCACCAGCCGCGGCCCGGCCCAGCCATCGCGCCACAGGGTCGTATTGGCCATGTAAGCGAGGGTCTGGGGCGAGGGCACATGCTCGCCCCTGCCCGGCGCGACACCGGCTTCGGCCGCCGCGCGGGCCAGACGGCGGGAAATGAGCCCCTTGACGAAGTCCGCCGCAGGGCCCCTGAGCGGCGCATAAAGCCCCAGATAAAAAGCAACGCCGGGGACGAGAAGAGTGCCGGCGAGACCGGCAAGTGCCGCGGGGAGCCAATTTCCGGCCTCGCGCTCCGCCTGCGCCCGGCGCAAGAGCGCACGGCCGCGCCCGACCCGGTCGAGGCGGTAACGCCAGAGCGATAGGGTAAGGCGCCAGCGCACGGGGGACCACCATGGTCCCCAATAGCGCTGGCTCACCGCGACCGAGCGCTCGAACCGCGTGCGTTCGTCGTTTAGCGCAGTCTTGGAGGCCGGGTGGAGGCGGTAGTTGGCATAGACGCGGTCCACAGGATAGAAGGCGAAATACCGGCTCATGCGGCAAAACAAATCGTAGTCGAGCACCAAATTTTCGCTCGGATCGAAGGGACCGGCGCGCTGCCACGCCTCGCGCGTCCAAAAGATCGCCGGCTGCGGGAGCCAGTGGCCGAGCCAGATCGCCAGCATCCGCTCGTGGCCGACAAAGGCCGAGGGGTGCTCGATGCCGAGAAAGCGATCATCCTTGTCAATGAAACGGCAGCGTCCCATCACCACATGGCGGCCCGCACCCGGGTCGATCTCGCGCGCGACGCTCTTGAGCGTGCCCGGCTCGAGCGTGTCGTCGGCATTGAGGAAGGCCAGGATGTCGCCGGTCGCGCGCGCGAAGCCCTTGTTGACGGCATCGGCCTGACCGCGGTCGGCCTCGCGAATGACGATGAGATGGCCGAAGCATGCGAGTATCGCCGGGGTCTCGTCGGTGGAGAGCCCGTCGACGACGATGTGCTCGAGATTCGGGTAGCCCTGGTCGAGCACGCTCTTGATGGTGCGCTCGATAAAGGCGCCCTGATTGAGGGAAGGAGTGACGATGGAAATGCGCGGCCAGCCGACAGCGCCGCCGTTCGTGCCGGGCAGCTTGACCCCGGCCGAGTCAGCCAGGCTCGCACCGTGCGCTGTGGTCACTACCGCCATGTCGAAGGTCGCAATTCCGGCCAAAGCACGCCGGCCCCCTCAGCTTTCGACGCCGGCCCGGCGCCGGACGGGCGCCGGCAGCCGCTTCGCTCCCCTTGGACCTCCGCCATGCGCTTGCCGATCACGCTTCACTCGCCGGCTGCCGCCCGTAGGTTGCTCGGCACCGAAAACTCGGCTCGACGACGCTCCATTTCCGCATCGAGCAGGCGGTCGACGAGCGCTGGCATCATGGTCTCGGCGCGCCAGCCGAGCAGGCGTTCGGCCTTTGCCGGATTGCCGACGCTTACGCGGATGTCGGACGGTCGCTTGAGCTCGGGATCGATCTCGACGTACGTGCGCCAGTCGAGGCCGAAATAGCCGAATGCCTGGCTCACGAAGTCCTCGAGCGTGCTGAGCTTGCCGGTCGCGATCACGAAATCCTCAGGCTGGTCGAGCTCGAGCATGCGCGCCATGGCCTCGACATACTCGGGCGCCCATCCCCAATCGCGGGCGATGTCGAGCTCGCCGAGGCTGAGGCGGCCGGCCGCACCTTCGGCGATGTCGGCGGCTCCCCGCACGATCTTCTGCGTCACGTAACGGGTTGGACGCAGCGGCGACTCGTGATTGAAGAGGATGCCCGAGCAGGCAAAGAGGTTGTAGGCCTCGCGGTAGTTGGCGACCGCCCAGAAGGCCGCCGCCTTGCCGACGCCGTAGGGACTGCGCGGCCGGAAGGGGGTTTCCTCGTGCGCTGGATTCCGATCGGTATTGCCGAAGCACTCGCTCGAGGAGGCGTTGTAGAAGCGCGCCGAAAGATTGAGCGTGCGCATCGCCTCCAAGATATTGAGCGTGCCGCCGATGGTGCTGTCGAGCGTCTCGACCGGCTGATCGAAGGAAAGGCCGACCGAGGACTGGCTCGCGAGATTGAAGATGCGGCTCGGCCGCACCTTGCTGATGACCTGCAGCACGCTGCGGAAGTCGCTCGGCACCGCGGAGTGGAGATGCACCCGCTCGCCGACACCCAGGCGGAGGAGGTTGGCGAAGCTCGCCATCTCGCGATCCCGCGAGGTCCCGTGCACGGCAAAGCCGCGGTCGAGCAGCAGACGCGCGAGATAGGCGCCGTCCTGGCCGGAGATACCGAGAATGAGCGCGACTTCGGAGGCCATCGTCAGCGTGCCTCGTGGATACGGGCGACGCGGCGCGCCGGTGCCACCACGCTCCCGCCCGCCTCTGCGCTCTTCTCCTCGGCAAGCGCGCGGATGTCGCACTCGACCATCTCCCGCACGAGCTCGGCAAAGCTCACGCTGTGCCGCCAGCCGAGCTTGGCGCGCGCCTTGGAAGGATCGCCGATCAGGTGGTCCACCTCGGTCGGGCGGAAATAGACCGGGTCGACGCGGATGAGCGTGGCGCCGCTGCGCGCGTCGATGCCGCGCTCATCGACCCCCTTGCCGCGCCACTCGATGGTGCGCCCGACATGGCTGAAGGCCAGCTCCACGAACTCGCGCACCGAGTGCGTCTCGCCAGTTGCCAGCACGTAATCGTCGGGCTCCGGCTGTTGCAGAATGCGCCACATGCCGTCCACATAGTCGCGGGCATGGCCCCAATCGCGCTTGGCGTCAAGATTGCCGAGATAGAGCACCGCTTGCAGCCGCGCGTCGATCGCGGCCACGGCGCGGCTGATCTTGCGGGTGACGAAGGTCTCGCCCCGCGTCGGTCCCTCGTGGTTGAAGAGGATGCCGTTGGAGGCGTGCATGCCGTAAGCCTCGCGGTAGTTGACCGTGATCCAATAGGCGTACAGCTTGGCCGCGCCATAGGGGCTGCGCGGATGGAAGGCCGTTGTCTCCCGCTGCGGCACCTCCTTGACATTACCGTAGAGCTCCGACGTCGAGGCCTGGTAGAACCGGACCGTCCTCTCCATGCCCAGAATGCGGATCGCCTCCAAGAGGCGCAACGTACCGAGGCCGTCCGCATTGGCGGTGTACTCGGGCGTCTCGAAGCTGACCTGGACGTGGCTCTGAGCGGCGAGATTGTAAACCTCGGTCGGTTTCGTCTCTTGGACCAGGCGAATGAGATTGGTCGAATCGGTGAGGTCGCCGTAATGCAGGAAGAAGGAGACGCCCTTCTCGTGCCGATCGCGGTAGAGGTGCTCGACGCGCCCGGTGTTGAAGGACGATGCCCGCCGCTTGATGCCGTGGACGACGTAGCCCTTGCTGAGCAAGAGGGCCGCCAGATAGGCGCCGTCTTGGCCGGTCACACCCGTGATCAACGCGACTTTCCGCACCGCGACGCTTCCTTGTCTATCCGATGGTGGTGGTGCCAGGGGCGCCGCCGAGGCGACCTCGCATCGGCGCCCCGCCGCGCCGCCGTAGGCGGCATTTGTCGCGGCGCAGCAAGACCATAGATAGCCTTAAAAGGCCCGGAGATGGAAGCCCGAAATGGCCGCGCCGCCCGCGGGAGGCACCGCCCCAAGGGGGTTCACGCCGCACTCGTCGCCTTGATGGGGGGCACGAGCTGATAGCCGGCCGCGTGGGCGTCGCGATGGAACATCTGGACCGTCTCCAGCGAATACTGGGACAGGTCCTTGCCGACGAGCGACAATTTCGCGAGCACGTCCTTTGTCGCCGTGATGATGTGGCAGCCGACCTCCTCCGCCTGAAATATGTTCAGGAGCTCGCGCGGGCTCGCCCACAGCAATTCCGCCTTGGGGCGATTGCCGAGGATGCCTGCGCACTCGCGCATGATCGGCATGGGATCGACGCCGCTGTCGGCGATCCGCCCGGCAAAGACCGAGACGATGCTCGGCGTCTTCAAGGCAAGGGCCGCTGCCACCTCGCGCACCTGCGCCGCCGTCAGGATCGCGGTCACGTTGAGCGGAATGCCTTCGGCCGAGAGCTTGCGGATGAGCGGCGCGCTGCTGATGCCCTTCGTGTTGGTGACGGGGATCTTCACATAGGTGTTGCCGCCCCAGGTGTGAATCTCGCGCGCTTCCCGCTCCATGGTGTCGAAGTCGTCCGAAAAGACCTCGAAGGAAATCGAGCGCCCGCCTACGGCGGCGATCGCCTCCCTGGCGAAGGCGGAATAATCCGTGACTCCGGCCTTGCGCATGAGCGTCGGATTGGTGGTGAAGCCCTTAATCAAGGGATTCGACGCCACCGCTTCCTTCATCGATTGAAGTTCGGCGCCGTCAAGAAATAGCTTTATGCGAAGCGATTGGACCTTCGGCATGTTCCTCTTCCCTTGGATTTCCGGCGGCTTCCGCCGCCAAGAGCCTTGTATCGCAAATCATTACCCGTCACAAGCAACTAACCGGCTGCGCAGGAGCGCGCGATGATCGCCGCGGCCTCCCCGAGGTCGCCGGCACGGAAGTCGGGGCTCGAGCCGCAGGCCCGCTCCCCCGCGTGCGGATTGGCGACAAGGATCGTGCGCACGCCCGCGGCACGGCCACACGCGATATCGATGTCCTGGTCGCCCACCATCCATGAGCGGCTCAAGTCGATCTCGTATCGCGCCGCCGCGACGAGGAGAAAATAGGGGCTCGGCTTGCGCTCGACCGAGCTCCCCGAGAAATGTGGCACTACCCCCTCCGGATGGCCGAAAGCATAAAAGCAGTCCTTGAGGTGCACGTCCTCGGCGGCGAGGAGGTCGATCAGCCGCCGATGCGCGCCCCACAGCGATTGAAGCGTCGTGTTGCCTTTCGCATAGGCGCCCTGGTTCGATACCAGGAAGAGCGCGTAGCCGCCGCCCGCGAGGCTGCGCAGGGCTGCCCCCACCCCCGGCCGCAACACCAGGTCCTCGGGAGCGAGCGGCGCCTCCCAACGTCCGGTGCGCTTGTAATATACCTCCTCGGTGAGCACCCCGTCGCGATCGAGAAAGACGGCCCGCATCATCGCGTCATCCACCCCTGCCTGATGCGCGCGCCCGACAGAGCCGCAGCGCCGGTGCAAGCAGGCCGGACGTCGCGGCGAGCCCGTCTCGTCCCGCTTTCACGCCGCACGGCGCTAAACTCCGCAAGCGGGGGCCTAGAGCTCCCAGCGCCCCGTCTCGGCCGGCAGCGTGATCCCGCGCCAGATTCCCTTGACGTCCGCGACCAGGCCGTCCGCCCGCAGAAGACGCGCGAAGTCGCTCGGCTTGAGCGCGCGGTACTCATCGTGGGCGACGGCTCCCACCACGCAGTCATAACCGGCAACCCCCGCAAGGTTCGTCAGGAGATCGATGCCGTAAAGCCCGTTCGCCTCGTCGGGATCGGCGAAAGGGTCATGGACCTCGACGCGGTGGCCGCGCGCGCGCAAGCCGCGGACGAGGTCGACCACCTTGCTGTTGCGCAGATCGGGAATGTTTTCCTTGAAAGTGAGGCCGAGCACCAGGATGCGCGCCCCGTCGGCGCCGCCGCGCCGCGCGCCGAGCGCCTTGGCGATTTCGTTCGCGACATAGGTGCCCATGCGGTCGTTGATGCGCCGGCCCGCCAGGATGATCTCCGGATCATGACCGAGGCTATGCGCGAGGTGCGCGAGAAAGAAGGGATCGACGCCGATGCAATGCCCGCCTACCAGGCCCGGCAGGAAGGGGAGGAAGTTCCACTTGGTCGACGAGGTCGCCAGCACGTCATGGATCGAGAGGCCCATCTTGTTGAAAATTATCGCCGCTTCGTTGATGAACGCAATATTGATGTCGCGCTGCGCGTTCTCGATCACTTTGGCCGCCTCGGCGGTCCTGATGCTCTTGGCGGCATGGATCTGACCGCCGTTGATGGCGCCGTAGATCGCCGCCAGCCGCTCGGTGACCTCCGGCGTCTCGCCCGCGACCACCTTGACGATGCGGTCGACGGTGTGCAGACGGTCGCCCGGGTTGATGCGCTCGGGCGAATAGCCCACGTGAAAGTCGACCCCGCCTTGAAGCCCGGAGGCCGCGGCGATCTCGGGGCGGCAGATCTCCTCGGTGACGCCGGGATAGACGGTGCTCTCCAGCACCACGATGGCGCCCTTCGCGATCACGCTGCCGATCATGCGGCAGGCCGCGCGCACGGCGGTGAGGTCCGGCCGCTTTTCCTCGGTGACCGGCGTCGGCACGGTGGCGATGAAGAGCTGACAACCGCGGATCGCCTCGAGCTCGCTCACGATGGCGAGCCGGCTCGCGCGCAGGACCGCCTCGCTCACCTCGCCCGTGCGGTCGTGGCCGCGTAGGAGCTCATTGGTGCGCGCCTTGTCCATGTCGAAGCCGACCACCTCGAAATGCCGGGCAAGAGCGATGGCCAGCGGCAGGCCGACATAACCGAGGCCGACGACGGCGATGCGCGGAGAGCTCGTCATGCTGTGCTGCGCGGAGAGGATGAATGTCGCTCCCGGTCGAGCGCGGCCGAGGGCCCGCGCGAGATGGCCGGGCCCAAAGCGGTCCGGAGACAGGCTCGTAGCCTTCGCGTCCGCGCTTGTCAATCGAAGAGGGCACGGGCAGGTCTCGGCGCGCGCCGCCCTCGGCGGCAGGCGGCACCTCGGGTCGCGGCCGAGAAGGCTCACCCAGGCCGTTTCCCGGCCTCCTACCGGGTAGGACGCGAGCGAAAGCTGGTGTATAAGGGGCCAGCGCGGGATCGGTGAGAGCAGGACCCATGGACGGGACAATCCAGCCAGTCATCCTTTCGGGCGGGTCCGGGACCCGCCTTTGGCCGCTCTCGCGCAAGGCCTATCCCAAGCATCTCTTGCCGCTCGTCTCGCAACACAGCCTGCTGCAAGAGACCGTCCTGCGCGTCGGCAAAGGAGCGCGTTTTGAACCGCCGATCGTGATCTGCAATGAAGAATATCGCTTCGCCATCGCCGAGCAGCTGCGGGAGATCGGCGTCGCGCCGCACGCGATCGTGCTCGAGCCCCTGGGCCGCAACACTGCCCCCGCGGTGACGGTCGCGGCTCTCATGGCGGCCGAGCGCTCGCCCTCCGCCCTCGTGCTCGTGCTTCCGTCGGACCACGTCGTTCTGGACGAGGCGGGTTTCCTTGGCGCGGTCGAGAAGGCCGCCCGCGCGGCCCGCGACGGCGCCATCGTCACCTTCGGGATCACGCCGAAAGAACCCGAGACGGGCTACGGCTACATTCGGGCCGGCGCGGCGCTCAACAGGGCGCCCGGCTGCTTCAAGATCGCCCGCTTCGTCGAGAAGCCTGACCGCGCCACCGCGGAGGGATTCCTGGCGCAAGGCGGCTATTACTGGAACAGCGGCATGTTCCTCTTCCGGGCGGACAGCTATCTCGCCGAGATCGAGCGGCTCGCCCGGCCCATTCTCACGGGCTGCCGCGCAGCCCTCGCGGAGAGTTCCCACGATCTCGATTTTCTCCGCCTCGGCGGCGATGCCTTCCGCGAGGTCCCGTCGATCTCGATCGACTATGCGGTCATGGAGCGAACCGAAGCCGCCGTGGTGGTCCCGGCGGACATCGGCTGGAGCGACGTCGGCTCCTGGTCCTCGTTGTGGTCGATCGGCGACCGCAGCGATGCGGGCAACGTGCTGATCGGCGACGTTGTCACGCTCGACGTGCGCGACAGTTACATCCGCGGGGACGGCCACCTCGTGGCCGCGATCGGCATTGAGGGGCTGGTCGTGATCGCGACGGAGGACGCCTTGCTGCTGGCGCCCAGGGAGCGCGCCCAGGACGTCAGGCAGCTCGTCGAGAGACTGGAGCGCGAGGGCCGCCCCGAGGCGATCCAGCACCGCAAGGTGGATCGCCCGTGGGGCAGCTATCAGAGCATCGACGCCGGTCCTTCCCACCAGGTGAAGCGCATCACGGTGAAACCCGGTGCCAAGCTCTCGCTGCAGAAGCACGTAAAGCGCGCCGAGCATTGGACCGTCGTGCGCGGCACGGCACGCGTCACCATCGGCGACAAGATATTCACGCTTCACGAAAACGAGTCGACCTACGTCCCGGTGGGCTCGGTGCATCGGCTGGAGAATCCGGGGCACATCCCCCTCGATCTCATCGAGGTCCAGACGGGCAAGTATTTCGGCGAGGACGACATCATCCGCATACACGACGATTACGGCCGGTAAGAGCCGCGCGCGGGACGCGCGCCGCTACGGCGCGCGCTCACAGCCCGTGATAATCGCGGTACCAGTCGACGAAACGCGGCACGCCCTCCTCGAGCGGCGTGCGCGGCGCAAAGCCAAAATCGCGCACGCTCGCCTCGATATCCGCGAACGTCTCCGGCACGTCGCCGGGCGGCATGGCGGCGAGCTCGACGATCGCCTTTCGCCCAGTGGCCCGCTCGATGAGCTCGACGAGGTGGCGCAGCTCTTCCGCGCGATGGTGGCCGAGGTTGTAGAGGCGGTGGGGTGCGGCGTCTCCCTCGGGCGGCGGACGCTCGAGGACCGCAAGCACGCCGGCCACGACGTCGTCGATGTAACTGAAATCGCGGCGCATGTTGCCATAATTGAAGAGGCGGATCGGCTCTCCCGCGAGGATCGCCTTGGTGAAGATGAACATCGCCATGTCCGGTCGGCCCCAGGGACCGTAGACGGTGAAGAATCGCAGGCCCGTCGCCGGAATCCGGAAGAGATGGCTGTAGGTGTGACTGATCAGCTCGTCGGCGCGCTTGGTCGCGGCATAGAGCGAGACCGGCTCGTCGACCCGGTCCGCGATCGAGAAGGGCAGCTTGCGATTGCCGCCGTAGACGGAAGAGGAGCTCGCGTAGACGAAATGCCGAAGGCGACCCAAGCGCCGGCAGAGCTCGAGCAAGACGTGCTGACCCTGGATGTTGTCGCGGATGTAGGCCGCCGGGTTGGTGATCGAGTAGAGCACGCCCGCCTGGGCCGCGAGATGGACGATGCGGTCGATCGCCGGCTCGCGTCCGGCGAGCGCTGCGATCGAGCCTTCCTCGGCGATATCGAGGCGGAGGAAGGCGAAGCCGGGCTCGGCCGCGAGCCGCTCGAGGCGGGCCTCTTTGAGCCGCACGTCGTAGTAGTCGTTGAGGTTGTCGACGCCGACGACGCGCTCGCCCCGTGCCAAGAGCGCCCGGCTCACGTGAAAGCCGATGAACCCCGCCGCCCCTGTCACAAGAACCGTCATCGCTCGTTACCTCTCCCCCGTCCGCGGCCCTTTGTAGCGGCCGTGCGCCCTGCTGTCCACCGCCCCCTCCCCGTCCACGTCTCTCTCCTCATTGCGGGCGCAAAAATATGCTACCCATGCGCATGGCAGGCTCGGGGCTGCGTTCTTCAGGCGAGGCGGGGGCAAGCGAGGCGGGAAGGGACATGGCGAGCGGCGCGCGCGTGACAACGGCCGAGACGCCTTCGGGCAAGGGGGCCGGGGACGAGAATTTCCCGGTCGGCTCCTGGCTCCTGCCGGCGAAGCTGCGTCCCCATGTGGCGCTCTTCTATGCCTTCGCCCGCGCGATCGACGACATCGCGGACAACCCGCGGCTTTCGGCGCAAGAGAAGATCGACCGGCTCGACGGCTTCGAGGCGGCCATCCTCGGGCGCCGCGAGGGCGATCCGGCCTACCTCAAGGCGCACCGGCTGCGCCGAAGCCTGAGCGAGACCAACGTCACGGTCCAGCATTGCATCGATCTGGTGACCGCCTTCAAGCGCGACGCCACGGTGCTGCGCTACCGGAGCTGGGACGAGCTCATCCACGGCTATTGCATGCTCTCGGCGGCACCCGTGGGGCGCTACCTGCTCGACCTCCACGGCGAGGAGAAGAGCGGCTACCGGGCGTCGGACGCGCTCTGCAACGCACTCCAGGTGATCAACCACCTGCAGGACTGCAAGGACGACTACCGCAATCTCGACCGCGTCTATCTGCCGCTCGACTGGCTCGCGGCTGAAGGCGAGAGCGTCGCGGCACTCGCCGCCCCTCGGGCCAGCGCGGGGCTCAGGCGCGTGCTCGATCGTTGCCTCGACGGGACCGAGACCCTGCTCCAAGAGGCGCGGAAGCTGCCCGGGCAATTGCGCAACCGGCGGCTCGCCTATGAATCGGGCGCCATCGTGGCACTCGCGCAGCGCCTCACGGCGATGCTGCGCCGGCGCGATCCCGTGGCCGAGCGCGTCGAGCTCGGCAAGCCTGCCTTCCTCCTCGTGGCGGCCTTGGGCGTCGTGCGCACTCTGCTCAGAGGAGCCGCTGAGGCGACGCGCTCGCTTTAGACTGGGCGTCGAAAGGTCTTGGCTTAGGCCCCGGCCCTGCGCTATCCACCCGCTATGGCACTAACGCCCACGGTACTTGCGCTACTTGCGCTCATCACTTCGGTGGGCTGCCTCGCCGCGCGCTTCCTGCGGCGCGGCTTCTGGCGTGACGCCCCCCGTCTCCCGGAAAGCGCGCCGCCGCTCGCCTCCTGGCCCGAGGTCGCGGTCGTCATGCCGGCACGGAACGAGGCCGATGTCATCGCCCGGTCGATCGCCTCGCTCTTGCGCCAGGACTACCCGGGCCGCTTCTCCGTGGCCCTGGTCGACGACCGCAGCGAAGACGGCACGGCGGCACTCGCCGGTGCTGTGGCCGAGGAGCTCTCCGCCGCCGCGCGGCTCACGGTCGTCGCGGGAGCGCCGCTACCAAGCGGCTGGACCGGCAAGATGTGGGCCGTGGAGCAGGGCGTGCACCGCGCCGAGGGGCTCTCGTCTGCGGTCTATCTGCTGCTGACCGATGCCGACATCGTGCATGATCCGGGCAACTTGCGCCGTCTTGTCACCAAGGCGGAGAGCGAGCGCCTCGACCTCGTCTCGCTCATGGTGCTGCTCCGCGTAGCGAGCTTCTGGGAGCGCCTGCTCATCCCGGCCTTCGTGTTCTTCTTCCAGATGCTCTATCCCTTTGCGCAGGTGAACCGCCGCGACACGGGCACGGCCGCCGCGGCCGGCGGCTGCATGCTGGTGCGTAGCGCGGCCCTCGCCGACGGCGGAGGCATTGCCGCGATCCGCGATGCCATCATCGACGACGTAGCGCTCGCCCGCCTCATCAAAGGCCGCGGCGGGGCCATCTGGCTCGGCCTCACCGAGACGGTCAAGAGCATACGGCCCTATGACAGCTTGGGCGTGATCTGGCACATGGTGGCGCGCTCGGCCTACACGCAGCTCCAGTACTCTCCCCTCCTCCTTCTCGCCGCGGTCACGGGCATGGCGGCGGTCTTCCTCTCGCCGCCGCTCCTGGCACTCCAGGCGCCGCTCTCGGGCAATTACCTCGTGGGCGCTTTTGCCGTGTTTGCTTGGGCATTCATGGCGATCATGTATTGCCCGACTTTGGCGCTCTACAAAGAACCGCTGTGGCGCGCGTCCCTGCTTCCCTTGGCGGCGGCGCTTTACACGGCCATGACGGTCGATTCGGCGCTGCGCCACTGGCGCGGCAGAGGCGGGGCGTGGAAGGGCCGCACCTACGCGCGCGCTCCGCGCCCGTCTGCCTGAGACCGCGCGATGGCGGAAGCCCTCTCCGGCGATAGTGCCCCCACGGCCGCGGCGCGCGCCCATGTGCGCGCGGTGACCGAGCGCTCCGGCACCTCGTTCTTCTGGGCCATGCGCCTGCTCGAGCCCGCCCGACGCGACGCGATGTTCGCGATCTATGCCTTCTGCCGGGAGGTCGACGACATCGCGGACGAGGGCGGCACGGCCGAGGCCAAGCGCCAGGGCCTCGCCGAATGGCGCCGCGAGATCGATCGGCTCTACGCGGGCGCGCCCACGCGGCCGACGACACGGGCGCTTCTGCGCCCCGTCGCCGAGTACGGCCTTTTGCGCGAGGACTTTCTCGCCGTCATCGACGGCATGGAGATGGACGCGCTC
>DASPPM010000220.1:0-2846 GCA_035625535.1 Alphaproteobacteria bacterium | reverse complement strand
TTGCCGCGTTCGCCGTCGTCGTGGTCATGAAATAGCGACCCTCGCCCACGCGCGAGGTGGTGCCGTCGTCGAAGGCGATGCCGTCCTCGCGCAGCATGAGCCCATAACGCGCCTTGCCCACGGCAAGCGTATTCCAGCCGTTGACGTAGACGCGGTCGAGGAGCCCGGCGGCATCGCGCCCTGCGATGTCGATCTTGCCGAGGGTCGAGACATCGACGAGGCCGACCGCTTCGCGTACGTGCTTGGCCTCGCGCGATGCGGCCGCGCGCATGTCCTCGCGTCCGCGCGGGTAGTAACGCGGCCGCAGCCAGAGGCCGGCCTCGACAAAGACGGCGCCCTCTTCCTCATGCCACTCATGCATCGCCGAGCGCCGGATCGGCTGGAATGCCCTGCCGGCCTCGCGACCGGCAAGTGCCGCGAAGGTGACCGGCGTGTAGGGCGGCCGGAAGGTGGTCGTGCCGACCGACGGGATCGGCTGGCCGCGCAGCTGCGCCATGAGGGCAAGGCCGTTCAGGTTCGCAGTCTTGCCCTGGTCGGTGCCCATGCCGAGGGTGGTATAGCGCTTGAGATGCTCGACCGAGACGTAGCCCTCCCGCGCGGCGAGAGCCACGTCCTCGGCCGTGACATCGTCCTGGATGTCGACGAAGCGCTTGACCTTGCGACCCGCGGCCGGCGCCGCGGACCAGAGCGGGCGCAGCCGGACCTCGGCCTCCTTCTCGACGCGAGGCACGGGCGGCGCGGCGCCGCTGCCGAAGCCGGCCGCGCGCGCCGCAGCAGCGCCCGACTCGACGCCGTCCGCGAGTGCGGCGCGGAGCGTGTACTGTCCGCGCGCCGCTCCCGCCGCGCGCGCCCGCTGCTTCGAGGCTCCCGCCACGAAGGCGGCGAGCGTCTCGTCATAGTCGAGCCTGCCGCCGGATTGGGAGTGAAGATGCACGCTCGGGCTCCAGCCGCCCGAGACCGCGACGAGATCGCAAGCAAGCGTGCGGCTTCTCCCGCCAGGCACGCCGCGGGCGTCGAGCGCCATCGCCTCTATGGCGCGCACCCCTTTGCGGCCATGCGCGGCGACAACCCCGTGGCCCGCGAGTATCTCGATTCCCTTCTCGCGCGCAAGCGCCTCCAACGGCCCGGCGGCACCTGGCCGCGCGTCGACGATGGCGGTGACGCGCACGCCCGCGTCCGCAAGATCGACGGCGCTGCGATAGGCGTCGCCGTTGTTCGTGCACACCACCGCGGTCAGGCCCGGGCGCACGGCGAACTGGTTGACATAGGCGCGCGCAGCGTTCGCGAGCATGATCCCGGGGCGGTCATTCCCGGCGAAGACGAGCGGCCGCTCGATTGCCCCCGTCGCCAGCACCACCTCGCGCGCGCGCACGAGCCAGAGGCGCTGCCGCGGAGTGTAGGGTGGCGGTGCCGCAAGATGGTCAGCAACCCGCTCGCAGAGCGCAACGAGATTGTGGTCGTAATATCCGAAGGCGGTGGTGCGCAGAAGAAGCCTCGCCTCGGCCGTGCCCGCGAGCTCGGCCACGGCTCCCGCCACCCAGTCGAGCGCCGGCTTGCCCTCGATCGTCATGCGCTCGCGCTTGAGCTGGCCGCCGAAGGCCGCGGTCTCGTCGGCGAGGATCACGCGCGCGCCCGCGTGTGCCGAGGCCAATGCCGCGGCCAGGCCCGCCGGGCCGCCGCCCACCACCAGCACGTCGCAATGGGCATGGTGCTTCTCGTAGACGTCGGGATCGGGCTCGCGCGGTGCGATACCGAGGCCCGCCGCCCTGCGGATGATCTTCTCGTAGAGCTTCCAGCCGCCGCGCGGCGCCATGAAGGTCTTGTAATAGAACCCGGCGGGGAGAAACGGGGAGAGCAGGCCGTTGACGGCGCCGAGATCGAAGGCGAGCGAGGGCCAGCGGTTCTGGCTCTCGGCCGTAAGCCCGTCGTAGAGCTCGACCATGGTGGCACGCGTGTTGGGCTCGGCCCGTCCGCGCGCGCCGAGCCGCACGAGTGCGGTCGGCTCCTCGGGCCCCGCCGTCAGCACGCCGCGGGGGCGATGGTACTTGTAGCTCCGCCCGACGACGCGGACCCCGTTCGCAAGCAGGGCCGACGCCAACGTGTCGCCCGGATGGCCCTCGTAATGCTTGCCGTCGAAGCTGAAGCCGATCGTGCGTCCGCGGTCGATCAGCCCGCCCTCGCGATTGCGGAAGGGTTGACTCACCGAGCGCCACTCCCGCTGCCACCGCCGGCAGGTGCCGTCGCCGTGATCGCGTGGGTGAGCGTGTCGCGCTCGACGGTGATCCAGCGCCGGCAGCTCGCCGTGTGGTGCCAGAGCTCGAGGTGGCGTCCCAGCGGATTGTCGCGCAAGTAGACATAGTCGTGCCACGCCTCGAGCGGCGCTTGGGCGGCGGGACGGATGCGCGAGACCGAAGCATCGCCGCCGTAGGTGAACTCCGTGTGGTCGCGCTCGCCGCACCAGGGACATGTGATCAGCAGCATCGCCGAGCCCTCTCAATGGGCATTGGGCACGGGTCCGGCACCCTTCTCGTCGAGCACATGGCCGGTCGAGAAGCGCTCGAGCGAGAACGCCTCATTCAGCGCATGCGGGCGGTCGTGCGCGATCGTATGAGCGAAGACCCAACCCGACGCCGGGGTCGCCTTGAAGCCGCCGTAGCACCAGCCGCCGTCGAGATAGAGCCCGAAGAGCGGCAGCTTGCCGATGATTGGGCTGCCGTCCATTGTCATGTCCATGACGCCACCCCAATGTCGCATCAGGCGAAGCCGGCTCATGATCGGGAAAAGCTGCATGCCCGAGGCGACCACTTCCGCGAGTGCGGGCAGGTTTCCGCGCTGAGCATAGCTGT
>DASPPM010000219.1:0-9006 GCA_035625535.1 Alphaproteobacteria bacterium | reverse complement strand
AAGGACGGCTCCACCGTCGGCATCGGCGGCAGCACGCTCTCGCGCACGCCGATGGCGATGGTGTGGGCGCTCATCCGGGCCGGGCGCAAGGGGCTCACGTGCGCGCGCAGCATCACCTCGAGCGAGGGCGAGCTGCTGTTCGCCTCCGGCGCCTGCAACTACGTCATCACCAGCTGGTTCAGCCAGGGCATCGTCTGGGGCGTCTCCAAGATCATGCGCCTCTATACCGAGGAGAAGCGGGCGCGCTTCGAGGAGTGGAGCCATATGGCGATGGGCATGCGTTTCCGCGCGGGTGCGATGGGCGTGCCGTTCCTGCCCATGCGCTCGATGATGGGCTCCGACGTGTTGGCGCGGCTGCCCGAGGTGCGGCAGATCGACTGCCCCTTCACCGGCGACAAGCTCGTGCTGGTGCCGGCCCTCAACCCGGATGTCGCCCTGATCCACGTGCAGCGCTGCGATGCCTACGGCAACGCCCAGATGGACGGGCTCCAGTTCATGGACATCGATCTGGCGATGGCGGCGAACCGCGTCATCCTGACGACCGAGCGCATCGTCTCCAACGACCAGATCAGGCGTGCGCCCGACCACACCAAGGTTCCCTTCTTCACGGTGGATGCCGTGGTGGAGGTGCCCTTCGGCTGCGCCCCGCACGAGTGCTACGGGGTCTACGAGCCCTTCTTCAAGCATCTCGACATGTACGCGGGCCTCTTGCGCAAGGACGCCGAGAAGGGGATCGCCGGATATCTCGAGCGCCATGTCCACGGGCCCAAGGACTGGGCCGAATATCTCAAGCTCCTCGGTGTCGAGGAGATGCTCGACGCCAGCCGCCGCGGGAGGCGCATCTATGACGACTGAGACGATGACCAAGACGGGCGCGCGGAACTACACGGCGAGCGAGCTGCTCGCGGTCATGGCGAGCCGTCTGCTCGAGGAGGGGCAGGTGGTGTTCGCGGGGGTCGGCATTCCGCTCCTTGCCGCCACGCTCGCCCAGCGCCTGCGCGCGCCGGGCCTCACCATACTCTTCGAGGGCGGCATCATCGGCGCCTTCGTCGAGCCGGGACAGCTGCCGCCCTCGACCAACGAGCAGCGCTGCACGCGCCGCGCCAACATGGTGCTGAGCTCGACCGACGTGCTGCTCCTCCTGCAGCGCGGCTATGTCGACATCGGCTTCATGGGCGGCGCCCAGATCGACCGCCACGGCAACCTCAACAGCTCCTTCATCGGCGACCCCGACAATCCCACCACCCGCCTCCCCGGCACGGGCGGGGGCAACGACATCGCGAGCCTCACCCAGATGATCGTCGCGATGAAGCACGAGAAGCGCCGCTTCGTCGAGAAGGTCGATTTCATCACCAGCCCGGGCTTCATCCGCGGCGGCGAGAGCAGGCGGGAGAGCGGCCTGCTGGCCGGCGGAATGTACCGCGTCGTAACCGACCTCGCCGTCATGGGCTTCGATGAGGAGACTCGGAGCATGGAGGTTCTCGCCCTGCATCCCGGTGTCGGCCTCGGCGAGGTTCGGGACAACACGGGCTTCGAGCTCCTCGTGGCGCGCGAGCTCGGCACCACCGAGCCGCCGAGCGAGCGCGAGCTTGCCGTGTTGCGCCACCTGGACCCCGACAAGCTCTACATCGCCTGATTTCGGAAGATCGTGCCTTGCCCTCCCTCACCCGGCCGCTCCGCGGCCACCCTCTCCCGCAAGCGGGAGAGGGAAGGGGCCCATCCCGCCAGGGATGGGAAGGGTGAGGGATTGACCCACGCGAACCCATAAGGAGCGCTCATGCCCGGCCTCGCGAACACCTTCGGAATCGCCATGCGGAACTTCACCGCCTTTCCCGAGCTGCCGGATGCGACGGCGCTCGTCGAGTACGGCGTGCGGATGGAGGAGCTCGGCTTCGATTCGCTCTGGGTGTGGGACCACATCCTCCTCGGCGTCGAGCCGCATTTCCCCATCATCGACGCGCTCTCGCTTCTGACGGCGGTCGCCGCGCGCACCAAGCGCATCAAGCTCGGCACCGGCATCCTCGTGCTGCCGATCCGCAACCCCGTGCTTCTCGCCAAGCAGCTCTCCTCGATCGACCTCATCTCCAAGGGGCGCCTTCTCCTCGGCATGGCGTCCGGCTGGTACAAGCGCGAGTTCGATTCGGTCGGCGTGACTTTCGAGAAGCGCGGCAAGATCATGGACGAGAGCCTCGAGATCATGTCCAGGCTGTGGAGCGAGGACCTCGTGGCCGGCGACTATCCGCCTTACCACATGAAGGCCGCGGTGATGTTCCCCAAGCCCTACCAGCGCCCGCGCCCGCCCATCCTCATCGGCGGCTACGTCGATCGCGTGCTCAAGCGCGCGGCCACCGCCGGCGACGGTTGGCTCACCTATTTCTATACGCCCGAGAGCTTCGCCAAATCCTGGGGCAAGGTGTGCGCCTTCGCCGCCGAGGCGGGGAAGGACCCGGGCGGGCTGCTCAACGGCAACCAGCTCCCCATCATGGTCGGCAAATCGCGCGCGGCGATCGAGGCTCCGATGATGGAATGGCTCACCAAGGAGTGGGATTACGCCTCGTGGAGCGAATCGACCAAGGACTCGGCGATCATGGGCACGGTCGACGAGTGCGTGGCCCAGCTCAAGGCCCAGCTCAAGGTCGGCGTGCAGAAGCTCATCTTCGTGCCCTACCAGTACCGCGCCGACCAGATCGAGATCATCGCCAAGGAGATCATCCCGCGGCTCAGGAGCTGAAGGCCCGCGCCGCCTTGGCGCTGGTTTGCCCCTCTCCCGCTTGCGGGAGAGGGAACTCCTTTCGGCGAACCGGGTCACTCGCCTTTCAGATGCACCTCGGGGAAGTAGAGCCCCAGCGGGCGACGGTGCCACCACAGGCCCTTCGCCTTTTCCTCGCTGCTTGCGTAGGTGTAGTCGTAGAACTCCGCGCGCACGTACAAGGGCGGCCTGTCGGCAAAGGGGTTCTTTTCCAGGAGCGCCGTCACCGCGGGCTCGTTCTCCAGCAGCCGATGGAGGAAGTGCCAAAACCACCTCAGGCGCTGCGGGTCCTCGAGTGCCGCGAACCACATCTGCCAGTCCAGGCGCGGCTGGTGCGGGATGTTCCAGCGCGGGCGGCGCGCGACATCGCCCGGCTTGTAGCGGAATTCGTATTCGCGCCATAGAACGCCGTCGTAGGAGCCCTCGATGACGATTTCGTCGCGCTCCGTGGTCATGACCGCGAAGAGGCCGTAGCTGCTGACGATATGGAGCGGCTCGATGAGCCGGTCCACGGCCGCGGCCGGCGCGGGCGGGCTGCCGCCGAAACGCTCGTCCATCTCGACCAGGCTGCAGAACACGGTCAGCAGCGCGAATGCGCCGACGACGACGGTGACTGCCCTCAGCGGCGCCCTCTTTTCCGCGCGCGCCGGCAGCACCCGGGCCAAGCGCTGCGGGAATATCGCTCGTATCGCCGCGTCATCGAAGAGCGCCAGGCACAGCACCATCGTCTGGAGGTTGAACCAGTTGTAGTTCCCGGTGATGAGAATGCAGCTTTGCAGCAGCAGGATGCCGAAGGCCGCCGAAAAGCGCAGCCGGCGCGGGCAGAAGATCAGGAACGGCAGAACGAGCTCGACGAAAAACATGCCGCCGGTCAAGAATTTCAGCACGCTCTGCGGCAGGCGGGCCGCGTACCAGGCGAGCGGTGTGGGCAACGGCTGGGTCAGAAAGTGATACGACAGCGCCGACAAGCTCCACCAGTTGGGATCGCCGCTCAAGAGCTTGACGACGCCCGACATGAACATGAAACGGAAGAGCTGCCAGCGCAGCAGCCAGATGCCCGGCGCCGTGGCGAAGCTCAACAAGAGTGCTATGAACCCGGTCTCCAAGAGGAAGGTGTCCCACTGGTACGTCATGAAGGTTTGCCCGCCGTAAAACAGCGAGAGGTAGAGCGCATAGAGCAGAAACAGGCTCAACCGCGGCAGTAGATTGAAGACCAGCAGCAGCGACAGCCCGGCGCCTGCCCAGCACACGGCCTCTATGGCGAAATCGCCGGCGCTCAACCAGAACACCATCGGCATCAGGAAGAACCGCTCCGGCCCGAGACGGCTGGCGACGCCATCGACCAGGTCTGCCAGCGGCATGATGCCATGGCTGCCGATCAGCCCCAGGGCCTGCACGCCGAAGGAGACGAAGGCCGCGAGATAGATCAGCCCGAAGAGGCGCAGGAAGAGGTATGCGACAAGATCGTGGCGCGGCGGCTCGTAGTTCCTCCCCCACAGAAGCAGGCTGATCCGGTAAAAGGCGGGGCGGTGCGCGGCGATGAACGCGTAGACCAGTTCCGAGACCGCCGCGAAACCGGGCAGTCTCCTGTAGAGCACCAGCCAGAATCCCCGGCCGCGGGCGTGGCTGAGGACGAGGAAGCTGGCCTCGGCGGCGCTGGCGCGACGTCCGTCGGGCGTGATGAATTGCACCGCGCGCTGAAACTCGGCGACCGGGACCGCGGGATATTGCGCCGCCACTTCCTGATACGGCCTGTAATCGACGCGCTCACCCGTGAGCTTCTGCCAGTAGCGCTGCCAGTAGCGGCAGAATCCGCAATCGCCGTCATAGATCAGCAGCGGCCGGGGACCCGCGGCCGGCGTTTCAACAGCATCGGCGGAGTGGCTTCGGGATGTCTCTCGCACGACCCTAGAAGATCTCGTCTCCCTCCCGACCGTCGCGATGGCGCCCCCGCCGGACCGAGACTAGGCGCGGTTGGCGGCAACGAAGCTAAGGCGCCGTCGTCGTCGTGAGCGCCGCCGGCGTTTCTGCAGGGGGTGTCGCGGTGGCCGGCGTCTCCGGCTTCGGCGGCTCTGCCGCGGAGGTATCCGCCGCGGGGAGTCTCGAGTCGATGTATTCGCCGCCGGCTCCGCCGGGGAATCTGCCCGTGTCGACGAGCGCTTCACGGCGCTGCAGATAGAGGCTGCGCAAAGAGGCATAATAGTCGACCGAGGTGCGCTCGATCGAATCGAGCGTGTCGAGGTTTTCCGTGCGCTGGTCCACCGCGGAGGTCGCGGAGCGGCTGTAACCGACCGCGGTGACGGCGACCCCTCCGCCCGCGAAGAAGAACGGATTGGCGACGATGCCGATGACCAACCCGACCGCGTCCCTCAGGTCGGAGGGACCGAAGAAGGGCAATTCGACGAAGGGCCCCTCGGGGATGCCCCATACCCCGAAAGTCTGCCCGAAGTCGGCGTCTTGGTGCTTGAGGCCCCAATTCGACGCCACATCCATGATGCCAAGCGCGCCCGCCGTCGTATTCACCACGAAGCGGCACACCGCCGTCCAGGCGCGCTCGAAATTGCCCTGCAGCACGTCGTTGAGGCCGACGATGGGCTCATTCAGGTTGCTGAGCACGTTGTGGATGCCGCGGCGAACGTCCTTGGGCAGCTCGTCGCGGTAGCTCTCGGCCACCGGCTTCATCACGTTGCGGTCGGCGAACTGGTTGGCGTCGAAGATGTCCCGGTTCGTCGCTTCGACGGGATCGTCGACCGCGCCCGCTTGAAACTTAACCGTGTCCGGGTTGGGAGCTTCCGAGCACGCGGTCAGGCACAAAAGCGCCCCCGCAACCATCGTTATCTGCGCGGTTGCCTTCATTCCATCCACATATAGCCCGACATTCCCCCGGATGGCCGACCTTGCCGGCTCTTCCTTAGAAAGAATACGCCCATCGCGGCTGCCGACAAAGCCGGAATACGGCCTTGCCGGGCTGAATTCCGGAAAACCATGGCCCGCGCGGCGTTGCGAGCTCGGCGGCTGCACATGGCGCGTGATCGGAGCGATGCTGCCGGGGTCGCGGCTGCGTGAGTCCGCGTCCTAGCGCGGTCCAGCCGCGAATCGGACCTCTGGCGCCGCCGGGTGGGCGGGCGAGAGGCCGCGCTCGTAGCGTCGCGCGGGCGTGTTGACCGCCTCGGCGAGCGGGCCGGCGGCGAAGGAGGCTCTGCGGCGCTCGGCCGGGGCCGCGGCGTAGAGCGTGGTGCGCTGCACGGGCTTGCGCCCCGCGGCGCCGATCATCGCCTCGAGTGCCGCGGGCGACATCTCCTGGCCGTGGACGGCACCCGCCGCGCGCGTGATCGTCTCGTTCATCAAGGTGCCGCCCAAGTCGTTGACGCCGGCCTTGAGGCACGCCGCGACGCCGCGCGGGCCCATCTTCACCCAAGAGGCCTGGATGTTCGTGATGTGGGGATGGAGGACGAGGCGCGCGATCGCGTGCATCAAGACCGCCTCGCGGAAGGTCGGGCCGCGCCGGGCGCGCCCCTTGAGGTAGATCGGCGCCTCCATGTGCACGAAGGGGAGCGGGATGAACTCGCTGAAGCCGCCGTCGCGCATCTGGAGCGCGCGCACCCGCAGGAGATGGCGCGCCCAATGAAGCGGACGCTCGACGTGGCCGAACATGATGGTGGCGGTGCTTCTGATGCCGAGCGCGTGCGCGGCCGCCATGACCGCGAGCCATTCGTCGGTGGTGACCTTGTCCGGGCAGATCACCCGGCGCACCTCGTCGTCGAGGATCTCGGCGGCAGTGCCCGGGAGCGTGCCGAGCCCCGCCTCGCGGAGCGCCGTGAGGAAGTCGGGCACGCTCAGGCCGAGCGTCGAGGCACCCTGCGAGACCTCGAGCGGGGTGAAGGCGTGGATGTGGATCGCGGGTGCCGCCTCTTTGACCGCGCGGCAGATGTCGAGATAGGTGGCACCCGTATATTCCGGATGGATGCCGCCCTGCATGCACACCTCGGTGGCCCCCCTCGCCCAGGCCTCGCGCGTGCGGCGCTTGATCTCCTCGAGATCGAGCGCGTAAGGCCGGCCGCGCAGGTTTTCGCTCAGCTTGCCCTTCGAGAAGGCGCAGAACTGGCAGCGGAAGTAGCAGACGTTGGTGTAGTTGATGTTGCGGGTGACGACGTAGCTCACGCGATCGCCGTTGACCGCGGCGCGCAGCTCATCGGCAGCCGCGCACACGGCGGCGAAATCGGCGCCGCGCGCCGAGAACAGGCGCGCCACCTCCGCCTCGTCCAGGGTCTCGCCCTTTTGGGCACGCGCGAGCGCGCGTACGATCCCTTGATCGAGCGGCACCGGCCGGGGTGCGGCGATGAGCAAGAGCTCGCGCTCAGGCGCCGCCGCCTTCGCACCCGGCGACCAATCGTCGGCGCGCGCGAGCCCCTCGGCATCGATCAGGTCGAGCACCGCGGGCGCCAGGCGCGCGTCGAGCCAGCGCTGCGGCGCCTGCGCATATTCGGGATAGACGGCGAGCCGCTCGACGAGCTCCTTGCCGGCCGCGTTCGTCGTGCGCTCGAGGGTGCGGAGATGCGGCCAGGGCGCCTCCGGATTGACGTGATCGGGGGTCACCGGCGAGACGCCGCCCCAATCGTTGATGCCGGCGCGCACCAGCGCCTCGAGCGCACCGGGACTCAAATTGGGCGGCGCCTGGATGTTCATGGGGCCGCCCAGCACGAGGCGGGCTATGGCGATCGTCCAGAGCAGCTCGGCGAGCGGGGCGTCCTCGCTTTCCGCCATGCGGGTCGCGGGCTTGGCGCGGAAATTCTGCACGATGACTTCCTGGAGATGGCCGTGGCGCTCATGAAGCTCGCGCAAGGCAAGGAGCGCCTCGATGCGCTCGCGCCTGGTCTCGCCGATGCCGATGAGGATGCCCGAGGTGAAGGGGACGGCGGCCTCGCCCGCGAGCCGGATGGTGTCGAGGCGGACCGCCGGGTGCTTGTCGGGCGAGCCGAAATGCGGCCCGCCGCGCCGGCAGAGCCGCTCGGCGCTCGTTTCCAGCATCAGGCCTTGCGAGACCGCGACGGCGCGGAGTGCTGCGATCTCCTCGGCGTTGAGCACGCCCGGGTTGGCGTGCGGCAGGAGCCCGGTCTCCGCGAACACGAGCCGCGCGCTCTCGACGAGATAGGAGATGGTGCTCGCGTGCCCGAGAGCCGCAAGCTCCGCGCGCGCGACCGCGTAGCGCAGCTCGGGCTTGTCGCCCAAGGTGAAGAGCGCCTCCTTGCAGCCGGCCTCGGCACCTGCGCGGGCGATCGCGAGCACCTCCTCGCGCGTGAGATAAGCGCGCTCGCCCCGGCGCGGTGCCGACGCAAACGTGCAATAGTGGCAGACGTCGCGGCAGAGCCGCGTGAGCGGGATGAAGACCTTGCGCGAATAGGAGACGCGGCGGCCGTGCGCCTCATCGCGCAGTGCCGCCGCCGCCGCCGTGAGGGCGGGCAGTGCCTCGCACTCGGCGAGGTCTAAGCACTCGTCGGCCGCGAGCCGGCGTCCCTCCACCACCTCGCGCATCAGATGGCTCAGTCTCGCTTGCATCGTCATCCTTTCTTTTTGCCGAGGCGCGCGGCATCGTCGGCTGCGGCCTTCTTCTCCAAGCGCTCGATCATGCCGCACTCGACGAGATAGGCATAGCTCCGCGTGGCCGAAGGACGTGCTAGGAACGCCGCCAGATCTTGCGGGCGGTCGACATCGAGCCCGAGGCCCGAAAGCCTGAGGATGCGCGGCTCGATGCCGCGCGCGAGGGCCGCCTCCTGATGGCGGAAGAAGCTTTGCGGCCCGAAGCACGGCGGGATCGCATCGGCCGGCCGGAGTGCGATGCCATTGGTCCCCATGTCGGCGAGCGCGGGCACGAGCGTCACTGCGGGAGGTGCGCCACCGGCCGCGAGAATCTCCGCGATCTCGCCCGGCGTCGCCAAGGGCACATCCGCCGGCACCGCGAGCATGGCGGCTGCCCCTTCGGCTGCGAGACGCCGTGCTGCGAGCGCTATCGCAGCCGTCGGCCCCTCGTGGCGCAGATCGCTCATGAGGTAGGCACCCGAGGCGCGCGCGAGGGCCGCGAGCTCGGCATCGCGCGTCACCACGAGGATGCCGGCGAGTGGGGGCACCGCCCTCAAGGTGGTGAGCACGTCCTCAAGCATGGCGCGCGCGAGGCCGCGGCGCTCTTCGGGGGCGAGGAGACCGGCGAGCCGCTCCTTCGCCTGCCCGAGGTCCTTGGCCGGCACGACGGCAACCACACC
>DASPPM010000218.1:0-3828 GCA_035625535.1 Alphaproteobacteria bacterium | reverse complement strand
CCGTAATCCAGGACGAGCTGCCCGATCTTGGCGAGATCGCGCGGCCGCAAGCGCAAGCCCCAGGAGGCACCGGGAGCGCCGCTTGCCATGCGCCCCCATTCCCAATCCTTGATGCCGAGCGGCTCGAAGAGCGTCTCTTTGGCGAACTGATCGAGCGGGCGGCCCGCGGCCTTCTGCACGACGGCGCCGACCAGCTCCACGCTCCCGTTGTTGTAGTGCCAGAGCATGCCCGGTGGCGCCACCAGCGGCTGTTCCAGGACGAAGCGGTACGGGTCCTTTGCGCCGTCCATTCGGCGCGCCATGCTGAGATAAGGCTTGTAGGGCCAGCGCAGGCCCGCGGTCATCGTCATGAGATCGCGCAAGGTGATGCGGTCCTTATCCGGGGTGCGCAGATCGGCATAGTCGGTGAGGTGCGAGAGGACCGGAGCATCGACGGTCGCGATCAAGCCGCGGTCGAGGGCGATACCTACCAAGAGGGCGACCACGCCTTTTGTGATCGATTGCAGATCGTGGAGGGTACCCGCGTCGTGCGGCATCGTCGGGAGCGACTCGCCCCAATGCTGCTCCGGCCAGCGCTGATCGGCGCCGGCGAAATAATCCTCGTAGACGAGCACGCCGTTGCGCACGACGACAACGCCGTTCGGACTGGCCTCCGGCATTTTTTCAAGCTCGGGGCCGATGGCGCAGATCAGCGCGGGATCGAGGTGCTGCTGCTGCGGGGATGAAACCGGCCAGCCGTCCGCCATCGCATCGGGCGCAGCGCAATCGGCCGGCGTCGCAGCGCCTGCTAGAGCCGGGAAAAGCGCCAGCGCGAGTGCCACCGCTCCGACCCGGAGGGGGGGCCCGGTCGACAGATTCACGTCACCGCCGCCGCTTGAAGTGCCGCCCCAGCACCATGAGCGAGAGCATCTCGAAGAGCATCTGGGCGCCGACCATCGCGGTGTTGCTGGTCGGATCGTATTGCGGGGCGACTTCTACGACGTCGCCGCCGACGACGTCGATGCCCTTGAGGCCGTGGAGAATCTGCTGCGCCTCGCGCGGGGTGAGCCCGCCCGCCTCGGGCGTGCCGGTGCCGGGGGCGAAGGCGGGGTCGAGGCCGTCGACGTCGAAGGAGATGTAGGTCGGGCCGTCGCCCACCACCTCGAGCGCCTTCTCGACCACGCCCGCGATGCCGATCCGCATCACGTCCTCGATGTGGAGCACGGTCATACCGGAGTCGTAGGAGAACTCCCAGAGAAACTCGGCCGGCCCGCGGATGCCGATCTGGATGGTGCGCTCGGGGTCGAGCGCGCCCTCGAGCACGGCGAGCCGAAAGGGGCCGCCGTGGTTGAACTTCGAGCCGTCGTATTCGCCGCCGGTATCGCAATGGGCGTCGATATGGACGAGGCCCAGCGGGCGCTTCGCCCCGAGCGCCTTGAGGATCGGAAACGTCACCGAGTGGTCGCCGCCGACCGAGAGCGGCCGCACGCCCGCCGCCTCGATGCGCGCATAGAAGGCGGCGATGTCCTCGATGCACTGCTCGAGGCTGTAGCGCGAGCGCATCGGCACGTCGCCGATGTCGCCGGCCTTGCATTCGGCGAAAGGGACCACCTTGAGCGCGTGGTTGTAAGGGCCGGTGCGCTCGACCCCGCGCACGGCACGCGGGCCGAGCCGCGCTCCCGAGCGGTTGGTCACGCCCAAATCCATCGGCACGCCCACGAGCGCAACGTCGAGCCCGGCGAAGTCGGCGGACTCGGCCGCCTCGGGCCGATAGGGTGCCCCCAAGAAGGTCGAGACGTCGGCATAGGGCAGCTTGCGCCGGTCCCGGCTCGCGAAGACGAGCGAGACGACCTTCTTGAACTCGGGATCGAACACGTCGCTGCCCTTGGCGTCGGCGTATTTCGCGCGCAGGGCTCTAAGCTTCTTCTTGTCGTACACGGCGGCACCCGGTGATGGCGGCCCCATTATGGCATCGGGCGGGCGAAGGGGCGAAGCGCTATATCGCGCGTCGGGGCGCAAGCGGACGCTCGCCTCACCCGGAAATAGGCGTCATTGCGAGCGTAGCGAAGCAATCCAGGGCGTCTGCTGCGAAACTCAATCTGGATTGCTTCAGCGCCCTTGGGGCGCCTCGCAATGACGGGTCCTTTCCTGATGTCGTGAAATTCGGAACCCGGACTCTACAGCCTTACGTATTCGTACTCCACCGGCAGGTTGTTGATGCCGCGCTCGGGGGGCGCGATCCAGCCGGCCAGCTTGCCGGGCTCGGTCACCGGCCGCATCAGGCTCTGGACGAAGGCCTTGTCCGCCTCGGTCGGGATCCATTCGTGCACGCGCGCGTCCCATTCGGCCGCCGTGACGGGCTTGCCCGACGGGTCGAAGTGGTGGCCCGCCCACAGGCCGACCGCGCGGCGGAAGCGCTCGCTCGGCAGCTTGAGCTCGAAGGCGACCCCCGCCTTCTTGATGAGGCGATTCCAGCGCTGCACGCCGATGTCGCAGTCCCGCAAGTAGGCCTTGCGCACGATCTCGTTCATGGCGTTGCGCATGGGCACCTCCTCGCTCTCGACGCCGTCGCCCTCGCGCGGCCTGTCGATCGCATAGGTGGTGCCGAGGCAGCGGTGCTCCTCGTAGCTGGCCTCGTCGGGGCGGCCCTTGAGGCCGTTCGCGAAATAGCTCGCGGCGTTGGTCGAGACCTCGGAGCCGAAAAGATCGACGGAGGAGGAGCACCAGAAGTTGATGTAGCGCTGCACGGTCGCGAGATCGATGGCGCCGTGCGCGCGGACCTTTTCCGCGTCCTCGCTGCCGAGCTCCTTCATCACCTCGAGCGCGCGGCGGATGACGCGGCCGATGCCGGTCTCGCCCACGAACATGTGGTGCGCCTCCTCGGTCAGCATGAATTGACAGCTGCGCGCCAAGGGATCGAAGCCGCTCTCGGCCAGGCACTTGAGCTGGAACTTGCCGTCGCGGTCGGTGAAGTAGGTGAAGCAGAAGAACGACATCCAATCCTGGATCGGCTCGTTGAAGGTGCCGAGGATACGGGGATTGTCGGCATCTCCCGAGTGGCGCGCGAGGAGCGCCTCCGCCTCCTCCCGCCCGTCGCGGCCGAAATAGGCATGGAGGAGATAGACCATGGCCCAGAGATGGCGGCCCTCCTCGACGTTCACCTGGAAGAGGTTGCGCATGTCGTAAAGCGAGGGACAGCTCTGGCCAAGCCGCCTCTGCTGCTCGACCGAGGCCGGCTCCGTGTCGCCCTGGGTCACGATGAGCCGGCGCAAGGTGGCGCGGAACTCGCCCGGCACCTCCTGCCAGGCGGGCTGGCCGTAGAAGTCGCCGAAGCCGATCTTGCGCTCGGGTGCCGCGTCGGCGAGGAAGATACCCCAGCGGTAGTCGGGCATCTTGACCATGCCGTAGCTGGCCCAGCCCTTGGCGTCGACGGAGACGGCCGTGCGCAGGTAGACGTCCTTGGCCTGGAAGCCCTCGGGGCCGAGCGTCTTCCACCACTCGAGGAAATGCGGCTGCCACGCCTCGAGCGCGCGCTGAAGCCGGCGGTCCTCGGCGAGATGGACGTTGTTCGGGATGCGCTCAGCATAGTCGATCGACATGACACCACACTCCTTCGTGACAAGGATTCCAAGCAAGTTTCAGCGCGGAGGACGCGGAGGGCTCAGAGAGGACGTGGAGGATTTGGCCAAATATTCCTCTCGGTCCTTGGCGCATCCTTTGCGTCCTTTGCGCTAAATCTTCCCTTCCCATTCTTTCACACTCGTCGCTTGTCGAATTCGCCGCGCTGGCCGGTGCCGTAGCGCTTGAGCGCTCCCGCCTCGCCCGTGGCGTTGGGGCGCTGGAAGATCC
>DASPPM010000217.1:0-5186 GCA_035625535.1 Alphaproteobacteria bacterium | reverse complement strand
CCAGGACGGCGTGGCGGATTCCGGATTGCTTCGTCTTGAGCTCGCAACGACGTTCTGGGAATGAGGCCTGGGCATGGCGGATACAACGTTCGACATCATCGTCGTGGGCGGCGGGCCGGGAGGTTATGTCGCCGCCATCCGCGCGGCCCAGCTCGGCATGAAAGCGGCTGTCGTCGAGCGCGAGCATTTGGGCGGAATCTGCCTCAATTGGGGCTGCATCCCGACCAAGGCGCTTTTGCGCTCGGCCGAGGTCTATCACCTCATGCAGCATGCCGGCGAGTTCGGCCTGAGCGCAGAGAACGTCGCCTATGACGCCAAGAAGGTCGTCGAGCGCTCGCGCAAGGTGGCGGCCCGCCTCTCGAACGGGGTCAAGTTTCTCCTTAACAAGAACAAGGTCCGCGTCTTCGACGGCCACGGCAAGCTCGCGGGTGCGGGCAAGCTAGCGCTAACCAAGGACGGCAAGGCGGTGGCCGAGCTTGCGGCCAAGCACATCGTGCTCGCGACGGGCGCGCGCGCGCGCGCGCTGCCCGGCCTCGAGCCCGATGGCAAGCTGGTATGGACCTACAAGGAGGCGATGGTGCCGCCGGCGCTGCCGAAATCGCTCCTGGTCATCGGCTCGGGCGCCATCGGCATCGAGTTCGCGAGCTTCTATCGCACCCTCGGTGCCGAGGTCACGGTGGTCGAGGTGCTGCCGCGCATCCTGCCCGTGGAGGACGAGGAGATCTCCGCCTTTGCGCAGAAGGCTTTCGAGAAGCAAGGGATGAAGATCCACACGAGCGCTTCCGTGACGTCGCTCAAGAGGGGAGCCGGAAGCGTTACCGCCACGATCGAGGCGGGCGGCAAGACGAGCGAAGCCACCTTCGAGCGCGTCATCCTCGCCATCGGCATCGCGGGCAACGTGGAGAACATCGGGCTCGAAGGCACCAAAGTGAAGGTCGAGAAGACGCACGTGGTGGTGAACGAGTGGCTCGAGACCGGAGAGCCCGGGGTCTACGCGATCGGCGATCTGGTGGGGCCGCCTTGGCTCGCGCACAAGGCGAGCCACGAGGGCGTCATTTGCGTCGAGAAGATCGCCGGCCTCAATGACGTGCATCCGCTCGATGTCACGAACGTGCCGGGCTGCACCTACTGCATGCCGCAAGTGGCAAGCGTGGGGTTGACCGAAACGGCGGCCAAGGCCAAGGGCCATCAAGTCAAGGTCGGCCATTTCCCCTTCGTGGGCAACGGCAAGGCGATCGCACTCGGGGAGCCGGACGGCATGGTCAAGACCGTGTTCGACGCCAAGACGGGCGAGCTTCTGGGCGCGCACATGATCGGCGCCGAGGTGACCGAGCTCATCCAGGGCTACGGCATCGCCAAGACGCTCGAATCGACCGAGGTCGAGCTCATTCGCGCCGTATTCCCGCACCCGACCCTGAGCGAGATGATGCACGAGGCGGTGCTTGACGCGTACGGCCGCGCGATCCACTTCTAGACGGTCGGTAAAGCGACGCGGGTGAGAGCGTGAAAATCATCGTTCCGAGCGTGGCAATGGAGGAGGCGGGCCTCAGGGGCAACGCCTCGGTCAAGCGCATTTTCACCGCCCTCCAGCCCAATGCGGATGGAAGCTGGGACGTGGTCACCGTGGTCGAGACCAGCCTGGTGCTCGATGCGGCCCGGCCCGGCTACAACCAGGCCGCCTGCGACAAGCTCGTGGAGGACGTCGAGGCGGATCTGCGCGCGCGCAAGGTCTTCGGCCGCGTGACGCTGCGAGGCGCATAGCTCATGACGGTTGAGGCTCCCCGCCCGCGCCACCCCGAGAAGGTCAACCGGCCCGACCATCCCATTCCGCGCAAGCCGGCATGGATCCGCGTCAAGGCGCCGGTCTCCCGCGAGTACCACGAGACGCGGAAGCTCATGCGCGAGCACCGTCTCAACACGGTGTGCGAGGAGGCGGCCTGCCCCAACATCGGCGAATGCTGGGCCAGGCGCCATGCTACGGTTATGATCCTCGGCAGCGTGTGCACGCGCGCCTGCGCCTTCTGCAACGTGGCGACCGGGCTTCCGGACCGGCTCGACCCGCACGAGCCCGCCCATGTCGGCGAGGCGGTCGCCGCACTCGGCCTCTCCCACATCGTGGTCACCTCGGTTGACCGCGACGACCTGCCCGACGGCGGGGCCGGGCATTTCGCCGCGACGATCCATGCCATCCGCGAGGCTGCACCCGGCACCACCATCGAGGTCCTGACCCCCGATTTCTTGAGGAAGTCAGGCGCTGCAGAGATCGTGGTCGCGGCCAAGCCCGACGTCTACAACCACAATCTCGAGACCGTGCCTCGGCTCTATCCCGCGATCCGGCCGGGTGCGCGCTACTTCGCCTCCTTGCGCCTCCTGCAGCATGTCAAGGAGCTCGACCCCGCCATCTTCACCAAGTCCGGCCTCATGGCGGGCCTGGGCGAGAGCAAGGAGGAGGTCCATCAGGTGATGGACGATCTGCGCAGCGCCGAGGTGGATTTTCTCACCATCGGCCAATATCTGCAGCCGACCCCCAAGCACGCGCCGATCGCCCGCTTCGTCGCTCCGGAGGAGTTCGCAGCCATGAGGGCGATGGCTTTCGGCAAGGGCTTCCTCATGGTAGCGAGCTCGCCGCTCACGCGCTCCTCCTATCACGCGGGCGACGACTTCCTCCGCTTGCGCCAGGCGCGCGATCGCTTGCTCGCCTCTCGCTAGGCGCGGGCGGGCGATGCCGACCCATGCCGAGCGGCGCCATCTGCCCTATCGGCAGGACCAGCTCTTCGCCCTCGTCGCCGATATCGAGCGCTACCCGGAGTTCCTGCCCTGGTGCCGTGCCGCGCGCATCCGCAGGCGCGAGGGCGAGGTGATCGTCGCCGACCTCGTGATCGGCTGGAAGATGATCCGCGAGCGCTTCACCTCGCGCGTGGTGCTGAAAGAGCCTGGTCGCATCGATGTCACCTATCACGAGGGGCCGTTCAAGTATCTCAACAATCACTGGATCTTCGAGCGCCAGCCGGGCGGCACCTGCGTCATCGATTTCTACGTCGACTTCGAATTCCACTCGCGCATCTTGCAAAAGGCGATGGCGCTGCTCTTCAACGAGGCGGTGCGGCGTATGGTCCGTGCCTTCGAGGAGCGCGCGCGGACGCTCTATGGCGGGGGAGCAGCGGAGCATTGACGCTGGTTGGCTCCGGCTCACCCGCAGCATCGGCCTCGCCCCGCATTCCCCAAGGCCTTTTGAGTGGGGTGGCGGCCACGGTCCGTGGATCACTGAGCTTCCAGCCACGCGCTTTCGATGGCAGGCATCTTGAATAATACCTAAAGCAATATCCGACGAAGTGGAATCGCCCCCTCACCCAGCTTTGCCTAAGCTCGCTACGCTCGCTAAGGCTGCGCAACCCTCTCCCCCTCGAAGGGGGAGAGGGTAGGGTGAGGGGGCTGCTTCCACCGAACTGGATTGCGCTCCAGCTTTCTCGCGCGCGTCGCGATTTGCGCGCTCGCGCGAACGGCCACAAAATTGCACGATTTTTTGGTTCTCTGCTGGTCCTTGCGAATGGAATAAACACCCGCGGTATGTCACCCTGCCGCGAGTGATGTTCATTCGCAAACGACCAGAGAGCGACGCGCTCGGCCGCCTGCTGGCCGAGCGCAATGCTGCGCTCGCGGAGAGCGAGCAGCGCTTCCAGGACTTTACCGCCGCCGCCGCGGACTGGCTGTGGCAGACCGACGCGCAACATCGCTTTACCTCCATCGCGGGCGAGAGGAACGAGGCGGCCGGCATTCATCCTCGAGACGTCCTCGGCAGGACTCGATGGCAGCTCGCCGCCGGCGATCCCCAAACGGACGAGCTTTGGCGCCAGCACAAGTCCGATTTGGACGCCCATCGGCCGTTTCACCGCTTCCGTTATTCCTTCGTGACGGCGCTTGGCCGCCGCATGCATTTCTGCGTCAGCGGCACGCCGGTCTTCGACCGTAAGGGGGTCTTCAGCGGCTATCGCGGAACGGCGACCGACGAGACCGCCGTCGTCGAAGCGCTGCGCCGCGCGGAGGAGGCGGAGGCGCTGCTGCGCGACGCCATCGAAAGCGTCTCGGACGGCTTCGTGATCTATGACCGCGATGACCGCTTCGTCATGTGCAACGAGGCGCACAAGCGGCTGCATCCCGGGATCGCCGAGAGCTTCGTGGCCGGCGCCCGCTTCGAGGACATCCTCCGCGCGGGCGTCGCAAAGGGCATCTATGCCGATGCACCGGGCCGCGAGGAGGAATGGATCGCGCAGCGCTTGGCACGTCACCGCGATCCCAAGGGCTTCGTCGAGCAACCGCTGAGCAATGGGACGTTCCTCGTGATTTCCGAGCGTCGCATGAGCAACGGCGGCACTGCCGGCGTGCGCATCGACGTGACCGCGCTCAAACGCGCGGAGCAGGCACGGCGCGAGAAGGAGGAGCAGCTTCTCAGCATCGCGGAAAACGTTCCCGGCGCGATTTTCCGGCGCGTCCTCAAGGCCGATGGGGGCTTCACATACACCTACGTCAGCCCTCGCATGTGGGATCTCTATGGCGTCGATCCGGCGGAGATGCTTCGCGACGGCGCGCACTTCATTCGCTCCATCCATCCCGACGACCGCGGTCGGTTCAGGGAAGCCCTCGCGCAGTCGGCCAAGGAGCTGTCGCCCATGGTGGTCGAGCTGCGGCTCTTCACCCCGGATGGTCAGACGCGCTGGTTGAGAACCTTGTCGCGGCCGCGCAAGCTCGACAATGGCGACGTCCAGTGGGACGGCATCGCACTCGACATCACGGAGCTCAAGGACGCCGAGGCGCACCGGGATCGCCTTGCCTATTACGACCGGCTGACGGGACTGCCGAATCAAACCCTGTTCGAGGACCGTTTGGCGCAGGCGCTCCCGCTCGCCAAGCGCGCCAAGGGTGCCGTCGCGGTCGTATGCCTGGAGCTGGTCTCGCTCAAGGGTTTGAGGGACAGCCGGGGAATGACGGTTGCGGACGGCGCCATCAGGGAAGCGGGCCGGCGCCTGCGCAATATGCTGCGCGTGGAAGACACGGCCGCGTATGTCGGAGGGGACCGCTTCTTCGTCCTGTTGACCGGGCTCGCGCGAGGGGAGGATGCGAGAAATCCCGCCAACAAGATCGTTCAAGCCCTCAAGGGCGAGCTCAAGGTCGACGGCGACGAGGTGCCG
>DASPPM010000216.1:0-5638 GCA_035625535.1 Alphaproteobacteria bacterium | reverse complement strand
CTCTAGACGGACGTTCCCTCAGCCCTGGTCCCTGCGCGCGACGAAGCCGAGGATGCCGCGCGGGAAGAACAGCACCACGAAGACGAAGAGAAGGCCGATGAAGGACATCCAGTTCTCCGTCATGCTCGAGATGTAATCGCTCAGCACGACGAAGACGGCAGCCCCCACGAGCGGTCCCCAGAAGGTGCGCATGCCGCCCATCACCGTCATGATCACGATCTCGCCCGAGAGCGAGTAATGCAGCGAGAGCGGATCGGCGAAGTTGTTGAGGAGCGCGTAAAGCGTGCCGGCGAGTGCGGTGAAAAAGCAGGAAAGCGAGAACGACATCCAGATGTGCCGCTCCACGGGAATTCCGAGAAACCGCGCCCGCCGCTCGTTCTCGCGGATCGCCAGCAGGGTGCGGCCGAAGGGCGAGCGCAAGAGAAGGCCCATCAGCGTCACCGCCGCCGCAAAAACCGCGAGCAGGAAATAGTAGAACACCGGCCCGTCGCCGGTGATGTCGAGAAGGGCCGGGCCGAGTCCGATCGGCGCGCGTTGGAAGCCGCGCAGCCCGTCGAAGCCGCCGGTAAAATCGTTCCAGCTGTAAGCGATGTAGTAGCACACCTGGCCGAAGGCGATGGTCACCATGGCGAAATAAACGCCGCGCCGGCGCACGATCAGGAGCCCGAACAGCGTGCCGGCCAGTCCGCCCAAGAGCGTGCCGAGGAGCATGGCGAGCGGCGTGCTGGCGGCGAGATACTTCAGCGTCAGGCCCGCGCCATAGGCGCCGAGGCCGAAATAGGCGGCGTGGCCGAAGCTCATCACTCCGGTGAAGCCCAGCAGCAGATTGAACCCGATCGCCGCGAGGCCGAGCACAAGCACGCGCCCCGCGAGTGCTGTATAGCCGCCGAGCAGCGGCAGCCACAACGGCGCGCCGAGCAGCACCGCCCAAACGGCGACGAGCGGGAGCCAGTTGGCCCCGGCAATGCGCTTGGCCGCGCCGCCGACCGTCACGCTGGTCACGTCAGCATCCCCTCCTCGCCCAGGAGGCCGCGCGGCCTGATCAGCAGCACCACCATCATGATGACGTAGATCACCGCCTCGCTCGCGGCGGGATAGAAGACCGTGGTCAGCGCCGCCGCCAGTCCGATCAAGAGGCCGCCGAAGAGCGTGCCCGTCAGACTGCCGACGCCGCCGACGATGATGGCGATGAAGCTCGGCATGAGCAGCTCATCGCCCATATTGGGATTGAGGCCGATCTGCCCGGCGGCCAGCACCCCGCTCAACCCGGCGAGCAGCGACCCGAGCGCGAAGTTCAGCGAGCGCAGCATGCCGACGTTCACGCCAAGCACGGCCACCGTGTCCAGATCGAGCGTGCCGGCGCGGATGCGCACGCCGATCCGCGAATAGCGCAGGAAGGCGAACAGCGCGGCCACGGCGGCGACGACGATCACCACCATCGACATGCGGTACCAGGTGAGGAAGAACCACGTCGGGTTGACCGGTTGTGACAGGAATGTCGGAACGCCGAGCGGCAGGCCGTTGGGGCCCCAGACGAAGCGGCAGAAATCCTGGATGATAAAGGCGAGACCGAAGGTCAGCAGCAGGCTGTAAACGGGATCGCGATTGTACACCCGGCGGATCATCAGCCGCTCGATGATGAAGCCGAGTACGCCCGCGAGCAGCGGCGAGACCACGAGCGCACCCCCGAAGCCGATGTAGGGCGCCAGCACGAAGGCAAGGTAGCCGCCGAGTGCGAGAAAATTGCCGTGGGCGAAATTGATGACGTGGCTGAGGTTCAGGATCAAGGAGAGCCCCAACGCCATCAGCACGTAGAACGCGCCGAGGATCAGCCCGTTGGTGACGTTGAACAGGACAAGTTGCAGCACGGACCGCCCTCCTCTGATGGCTCGTCACGCGGACACGTTGCACCGCCGCGGCCCGCGGCCGCGACAGCGCAACGCCCGTTCCACAGCACTCAGGCCGGGTGGACCATCTTGCAGCCGGTTTCGGAAACCGGTCCCGCGGCCGTCTCGCCGGGAACCATCTGCTGCACCGTGAACACGTCGTCGGGGCTGCTCGTCGGCGGATGCATCTCGCCCACGAAAATATTGGGCAGCAGTTCGTGGTCGCCGGCGCGGTAACGCACCTTGCCGGGCTGCAGCGCCACGTCCGGCGGCAGCTCGAGATCCTCGAGAGCGATTGACATCTGCGGGCCGGCGAGAGACTTCGCCTTTTCCGCAGCGAGCCGCACGGAATGGACCGCCACGTAGCCGAACCAGTTGCGGGCGGTGGGGGTCTTCTTCACCTCCTTGCGGAAGTCGGCGACGAACTCCGCGACATGCGGCACGTTCGGCTGATTCCACCACCATTCCATGTCCCACCACCCGGCCTGCGCCTCCTTCGGCACGGCCTTGACGCTCTCCAGCTCGAACAGCCCGCCGCCCAGCCCCATGTCCTTATCCATGCCGAATTGCGTGAACTGCTTCATGCAGTTGATCTGCGCGAGCCCGCCCATGTTGTTGAGCAGCACGTTCGGCTTGTAGGCTTTGGCCTTGATCAGCGTGGCGGAGAAATCCGAGGTGTTGATCGGCAGATAGTCGCCTTCAAAGGTGCCGCCGAGCTTCTTGAGGTTCTTGACGAAGGCATCCTGCAGCGTGTGGCCATAAGCGTAGTCGGGCGTGATGAAGAACCATTTATTGCCGAACTTCTTCACCAGCTCCGGCGTGACCGCCGCCGCCTCCATCGAGGTCGTGTTGCAGATGCGGAATACGTTCCATTTACAGTCCGTGCCGGTGAGCGGATCGGTGTGGCCGCCCGGCACGATATGGAACACCTTCTTCTGGCTGGTCACCTGCAACATGGCATAAGCGATGCCGGAGTTCACGTCGCCGAGGATCACGTCCACTTTGTCGCGGTCGATGAGCTTTTGCGTCTTCTGGACGCCGGTGCCGACGTCGTTCGCCGAGTCCTCGACGAGCAATTCGACCTGCCGGCCGAGAATGCCGCCCTTCTTGTTGACCTCGTCACGCGCGTATTGCGCGCCCTCGACCTCGCTTTGCGCCAATGCCGACAGGATGCCGGTGAGCGGATTGACCATGCCGATCTTGACCGGCTCCTCGCCGCGCGCGCTCAGGATGAAGGGTGCAGCGAGCTGGAGCGCGCCGAGTGCCACGCCTGCCTTGAGCAGCCGGCGCCGGTTGAGACCGTATGGAGTTTTCCGCGCATTTGCTTTTGTCATGACGTCCTCCCAGTTCGAGCGTCGTTGCCAACGCATTGCGTTCTTGTCAGGGCAAGAGAATGCCGTCATTTGGGGGCGAGTTCAATGCTCCCTTCAATGCCTCCCTCCCGGCCGCTTGGCAATGCTCAAATCGCGTGGAGAGCACTTGGCCATGCTGGGTTTTCGCGCGCCGGCCGGCGCCCCTTTGTCCTGGACGCGGCCTCTAAAGGGGCTATCTTCAAGGCCGTCCCGCCTGAAGGAGGCTCAAATGCCGCCGAGCGAGCGCGCCTACCGCAACGTGCTCGAGCTGATCGGCAATACGCCGATGGTCGAGCTCACGCGGCTCGAGCGCGGAGGCTCGCGGCTCTTCGTCAAGCTCGAGAGCCAGAACCCGGGCGGCTCGATCAAGGACCGCATCGGGCGCTCGATGATCGAGGCGGCCGAACGCCAAGGGCGGCTCAAGCCCGGGGGCGTGCTGATCGAGGCGACCGCCGGCAATACCGGCCTCGCCCTGGCCCTCGTCGCCGCCCAGAAGGGCTACAGGCTCATCCTCCTCATCCCCGACAAGATGAGCCAGGAGAAGATCTTCCATTTGCGCGCGCTCGGCGCCGAGGTGGTCCTCACCCGCTCGGACGTGGGCAAGGGTCATCCTGAGTACTATCAGGACATGGCGGAGCGGCTCGCCCGCGAGACCCCCGGCGCCTTCTACGTCAACCAGTTCGCCAACCCCGCCAACCCGCAAGCCCACGAGGAGACGACCGGCCCCGAGATCTGGGCGCAGATGGAGGGCAGGCTCGATGCGGTCGTCTGCGGCGTGGGCTCGGGCGGCACCTTGACCGGGCTCTCGCGCTACTTCGCGAAGACGGCGCCCGCGGTCGAGATGATTCTCGCCGACCCCGAGGGCTCCGTGCTCGCCGGCTATGTCGAGAGCGGCAAGGTCGGCGAGGCGGCGGGCTCCTGGCTCGTCGAGGGCATCGGCGAGGATTTCGTGCCGCCCGTCGCGGATCTCTCGCGCGTCAAGCGCAGCTACGTCATCCCGGACCGCGAGGCCTTGCTCGTCTGCCGCGAGGTCCTGCGCAAGGAGGGCATTCTCGCCGGCACCTCGTCGGGCACGCTCATCGCGGCGGCGCTCAGATATTGCCGCGAGGCGAGCACACCGAAGCGCGTGGTCACGCTCGTGTGCGACAGCGGGAACAAATATCTCTCAAAAGTGTACAACGACTACTGGATGCTCGATCAGGGCTTCATCGAGCGCGCCGAGCGCCACGACTTGACCGACCTCATCTCCCGCCAGCACCGCCAGCACGCGACCGTGACGGTCAAGCCCGACGACACCCTCATGACCGCCTTGAGCCGGATGAAGCTCTACGACATCTCGCAGCTGCCGGTCACGACGGGCGAGCGCATCGTCGGCATCGTCGACGAGGAGGACATCCTCATCCGCGTTTTCGACCACGAGGACCGCTTCCGCGAGCCCGTCGCGGGCGCCATGACGAAGAAGCTCGAGACGGTGGCGCCCTCGGCCCCCCTCTCGGCGGTACTCGATATCCTCAAGGGCGGCCATGTCGCCATCGTGCGCGAGGGCGAGCAATTCCTCGGCCTCATCACCCGCATCGATCTTCTCAATTATTTGCGCCGCCGCATGAAGTAGCCGCGGCCGGAGTGTTGTCATGCCGGATTCGCCGAAAGCCCCGAAGCCCAACCGTCTCGGCTTCGCCACGCGCTCGATCCACGCGGGCCAGAGCCCCGATCCCTCGACCGGCGCCATCATGACGCCGATCTACGCGACCTCGACCTACGTGCAGGAGAGCCCGGGCGTGCACAAGGGCTACGAGTATTCGCGCAGCCAGAATCCGACGCGCATGGCTTATGAGCGCTGCCTCGCCGACCTCGAGAGCGGACGGCAGGGCTTCGCCTTCGCCTCGGGCCTCGCCGCCGCCTCGACGGTGCTCGAGCTCCTCGATCACGGCGCCCACATAGCCGCGATGGACGATCTCTATGGCGGAACTTTCCGGCTCTTCGAGCGCGTGAGGAAGCGCTCGGCCGGCCTCTCGATCTCGTATGCGGACCTGAGCGAGCGTGCCGCGCTCGAGGCCACCCTCCGCCCCGAGACGCGCATGATCTGGGTGGAGTCGCCGACCAACCCGCTGCTCAAGCTCGTCGACCTCGAGCGCGTCGCCGAGACCGCGCGCAAGCAGGGCATCCTGACCGTCTGCGACAACACCTTCGCGACACCTTGGGCGCAGCGACCGCTCGAGCTCGGCTTCGACATCGTCCTCCATTCGGCGACCAAATACTTGAACGGCCATTCGGACATGGTGGGAGGTATCGTCGCCGTCGGCGAGAACCGCGAGCTCGCCGAGCGCCTCGCCTTCCTCCAGAACGCCGTCGGCGCCGTGGCCGGCCCGTTCGACAGCTTCCTGGCCCTGCGCGGCCTCA
>DASPPM010000215.1:0-2662 GCA_035625535.1 Alphaproteobacteria bacterium | reverse complement strand
CTCGGCATCGAATACGAGAACGTGCCGATCGGCTGGCACGACAACTCGATCTACAGCCAGGCCTATCGCGCGATCAACCCGAACGCCCGCGTGCCGGCGATCAAGGACGGCGATTTCATCATGTGGGAATCGCTCGCCATCAATCTCTATCTCGTGAAGAAGCATGGCGGCCCCTTGGCCCCCCGCACGCTCGAAGAGGAGGCGCTGGCCCTGCAATGGACCTTGTGGGCCGCAACCCAGCTCGAGCGGCCGGCCATGCAGTGGGCCTTCCACAGCGCGATCCTCGATGCCGAGGAGCGCCAGCCCGAGCTGGCGGCGAAGGCGCTCGCGGAGCTCGAGCCGCTTCTCGCGGTGCTGGAGGGCGAGCTGGCGAAGAGGTCCTATCTCGCGGCCGAGCGCTTCACCACGGCCGATCTCAATGCCGGCTGCGTGCTGCTGCGCCCGCGCCAACACCTCGATCTCGCCCGCTTCGAGAAGCTCAAGGCCTGGGACAAGGCGGTCTTCGAGCGCCCGGCGGCGCAAGCGGCATGGGCCATCCGCGTCGAGGCGGCCTCGCGCCTGTGAGCGGGCGCGGCGCTTGCTGGATTCTGCGATAGGCGGAATCGCGCGCAGAGACTTAGAACAGCCCCGCGCCGGAGATGCCGCCATAGACGCCGAGGCCGACCGTGAGCACTGAGACGACAATCACGAACCAGCGATAGGAACCGCGCAGGCGGTGGTCTTCGGGGAGCGCGCGGATGGCCAAGAGGACCAGAAATCCGAGAACGAGCGGCAGCATCAGCGCGTTCATGACCTCGACGGCGATATTGAGCGTGACGAGATTCGGCACGAGCGCCACGGCGATGGCACCACCGACTACGGCGGCCGTGAACACGCCGTAGAACCAGGGCGCCTCCAAGGGATGGTGCTCGAGCGAGTGCTTGTAGCCTGACACCTCGCCGAAGCCCCAGGCCGAGGCGAGAGAAACGACGATGGCAGCGACCATCGCTGCGCCGATCGTTCCCAAGCCGAAGACCAAGTGGCCGATCCCCGGCCCCAGAAAGGGCGTGAGCGCCTCGGCGATGTCGCCGATCGTGTTGAGGCTCGCCTCCGAGTTGGTTTTGCCGATGGTGGCAGCGGTCGCCACCAGGATCGTTGCCATGACGAGCTGTGTGATGACGGCGCCGATCGCCGTGTCCCAGCGGGCATCGCGGTAATGCTCGGGCCGCAGCTTCTTATCGGCGACCGCCGACTGCTGATAGAAGATCATCCACGGCATGATGACCGCGCCGATGTTGGCGGCGACAAGGTAGAGGTAGTCCTTGTTCTCGAGCGGCATGTGCATGAGCCCCTCGGCCAGCTCGCTCCCTTGCGGCTGGGACGCGTAAGCGACCCAGAAGAAGGCGAACTCGAAGAGCCCCAGCGCGATGGCGACCCGCTCCACGCGCCGGTAGGATCCCGTCCACACCACCACCAGGAGGAAGCCCGTGGCGAGCATCAAGCTCGCCGCGCGCGGCACGCCGAAGAGCTCGCCGACACCCGCGACGCCGGAGAACTCCGTGAGCAGCGCCCCCGCCGTCGCGACACCCAGTCCCCCGACCGAGAGCCAGGCCCAGCGCTTTCCGAAGACCTCGCGGATCAGCTCGCCATGTCCCTTGCCGGTGAAGATGCCGAGCCGCACGGTCAGCTCCTGCACCACATAAAGAATGGGCATGAGGACGAATTGCAGGAGCAGGAGCCTGTAGCCCCACTGGACTCCGCTCTGCCCGGCGGTGATGATGCTGCCGACGTCGGTGTCCGCGAGCATCACCACGAGGCCAGGGCCGAGCACGGCAATGAAAGCGCGCCAGCGCGCGGCGCTGAGCCGGCCGGCATTGAGCACGTGGCTGGCCATCGGCGGCGGTTCCCCTCGGTTCAAGTGCAAATGAAACTCATTGTTAATTGCAACATGCCTTGCCCGAGGCCGCCTGTCAAGAGGACACCATGGCCGCGCGACTCTGCGGCTATTCAACTTCCTCAGCGCCCCGCCATCCAGCGGGCCTGCCACAGCTACATCCTCGAGCCCGGGAAGCGCAAGCCCGAGACGGCCTCTCGCTCATGAGCGAGCGGCGCGCTGCGAAAGGGCCGGGAAAGTCCCGCACTGCCCTGCCGCGAGAAAAGCCGGAAGCGACGGGCGAGCCGCTGCCTGCCAGCCTCTTCCGTATCACGGACGAGATCGCCATCGGCGCGCGCGAGATCGAGGAGCGCTTCGTGCGCGCCTCTGGTCCCGGCGGGCAGAACGTCAACAAGGTGGCGACCGCCGTGCAGCTTCGCTTCGACGTGCGCCGCTCCCCCTCGCTGCCCGAGGCCGTGAGAGCAAGGCTCGAGCGCCTGGCCGGCAAGCGCCTCAGCAAGGAGGGCATCTTGATCATCGCCGCCGAGCGGCACCGCACCCAGGCGCAGAACCGCCGAGAAGCGCTCGCGCGACTGGTCGAGCTCATCGCGCGCGCCGCAGTCCCCCCTCTCACGCGCAAGCCCACCAAGCCCTCACCGGGTGCCTCCCGCCGGCGACTCGCGGACAAGGCACGCCGCTCCGCCTTGAAACGCCTGCGCGCCGCCCGCGCGGACGAATGAAGGGCGCGCGCCCGCCTCAGCTCGGGAAGAGGATGCCTCGCGCTCGTAGAGCCGGAAGCCGAGCGCCAGA
>DASPPM010000214.1:0-7660 GCA_035625535.1 Alphaproteobacteria bacterium | reverse complement strand
AGCGCATGGGCGATCGCGGCCTTGTCGGCGGCCGAGAAGTCGACGCCCTGGGTCTGGGCGCCGTCGCGCAAGGTGCTGTCGTAAAGATAGATGCGCATCGCCCGCCGTTTCGCTCCCGCACATCGGGGGGCGGCAAACTGCCATGGAACGCGGGGTGAAGTCAAAACGCCGCCTGCGCACAAGCTCGGCTCAGCGATTGACATACTCGAAACAGTGGCGCATGATTGTGTGCACATTTTATGGAGACAAATAGTGCGCAAATCGCCTTCCGTCCAATCCGCGGCCGAGCGGCTGCGGCGGCCTACCAACGTCTCGCTCGACCGCAAGCTGCTTGCCGAGGCCAGGGAGCTCGGCATCAACCTCTCGCGCGCGTGCGAGCACGGCCTGGCACGGGCCATCGTCGACGCCAGGGCCCAACGCTGGCTCGCCGAAAACGAGGAGGCGCTGAATTCCTCCAACGACTACATTGAACGCCATGGGCTGCCGTTGGCGCGCTACCGCATGTTCTGATGGCGCGCTTCGACTTCTACGAAAATCCCGCGGCGACGGGCTATCTCCTCGACGTCCAGTCGACCCTCATCGGCGGGCTGAATACGCGCATCGTCGTCCCGCTGATGCCGGAGCAAGATGCCCCGCGCCCCGCGAGGCGGCTCAATCCGGTCTTCGAGATCGCCAATCGACGCTATGTCATGGTCACGCAATTCATGGCGGCCGTTCCTGTCTCGGAATTGCGCACGCGCATCGGCTCACTCGAGCATGCGCATGACGAGATCACAAGCGCGCTCGACATGATCTTCCTCGGATTCTGAGCAGGGCCGTTAGAGCATGCCCCGTTGATTTGGAAGCAGCCCCCTCACCCTACCCTCTCCCCCTGAAGGGGGAGAGGGTTGCGCAGGGTTGGCGAGGCGAAGCCGAGCCTTACCCCGAGCTGGGTGAGGGGGTGGCAAATCCACTCGGAGTAAAACTGCTCTAGCCCTTCCTACGCCAGATTGTCGCGTAGATCCCGTCCTCGAGCAGGATACCGCGGTCCGCGAGCTCGTCGCGGATGCGGTCGGCCTCGGCGAAGTCGCGCGCGTTGCGCGCCCGGTTGCGCTGAGCGATGAGGCGCTCGATCGCCTCGATGTCCCCGTCCGCGGCACTCCCCTTGAACCAGGCTTCGGGCGCCTCCTCGAGGAGGCCGAGTGCGGCACCAGAGGCGAGAAGGGCTCGGGCGTGCTCGGACTTCGCCTCAGCCCCTTCCGCCGCGAGCGTCTCGCCCGCGAGCGCATCCATGACGGAAAGTGCCAAGGGCGTGTTGAGGTCGTCGTCGAGGGCGGCCTCGAACTCGAGAGGCAGGCTCGCGGCCTTCGCCGGCTTGGCCGAGCGCAGCGCACGGTACCAGCGATCGAGCCGCGCGCGCGCCTGCTCCACCCCGTGGCGCGTGAAGTCGAGGGGCTGGCGGTAGTGCGTGGCGATGAGCACGAGGCGCAGGACCTCGCCGGGAATGCCCTCCTCCAGGAGCTGGCGCACGGTCAGGAAATTGCCGAGCGACTTCGACATCTTCTCGCCGTTGACGATGACGTGGCCGTTATGGAGCCAGTAGCGCGCGAAGGGCTCGCCGTGGGCAGCCTCGCTCTGGGCGATCTCGTTCTCGTGGTGGGGAAAGACGAGGTCGAGCCCGCCGCCGTGGATGTCGAAGCTCTCGCCGAGATGGCGCTCGCTCATCGCCGAGCACTCGATGTGCCAGCCGGGCCGGCCGCGGCCCCACGGGCTCGGCCAGCCGGGCTGCTCGGCGGTGGACGGCTTCCACAGCACGAAATCCGCCGGATCGCGCTTGTAGGGGGCGACCTCGACGCGAGCGCCCGCGATCATCTCCTCGCGGTCGCGGCGCGAGAGCTTGCCGTAGTCGGGCTTGGAGGCGACGCTGAAGAGCACGTGTCCGTCGGCCTCGTAGGCATGGCCGCCGGCGATCAGGCGCTCGATCATCGCGATCATCTCGGGGATGTGCTGGGTGGCGCGCGGCTCGATGTCGGGAGGCAGCGCGCCGAGTGCCGCCATGTCGGCGTGATAGGCCTCCGCGGTACGCCGCGTCAGCGCCTCGATCGCCTCATGGTTCTCGCGCGCCGCGTCGATGATCTTGTCGTCCACGTCGGTGATGTTGCGCACATAGATCACCCGCGGGTAGCGCCGCTTGAGGAGACGGTAGAGCACGTCGAAGACGACGACCGGCCGCGCGTTGCCGATATGCGCGAAATCGTAGACCGTCGGGCCGCAGACGTACATGCGCACGAGGCCCCGCTCGAGCGGCTCGAAGAGCTCCTTCCTGCGGCTGAGCGTATTGTAAAGCGCGAGCGGCACGACATCCCCCGGGGCCAACCGCGTATTGGTAACAAAAGGCGGGACGACGGTCGAGTGCGGGCGCTATTTCCCGGCGACGAGCCGGAACGACTCCAAGAAGCGTTTGGCCTCGGGGCTCTTCTCGCTCCCGGCCGGGCCGCCGGCGACGACCGCGTAGATGCGGTCCTTCACGACGAAGAAGCGATAGACCTGAGTATAGCCGTCCTGGTCGGCGAAGACGACCTCGCGCCCCGGACGGTCGCCAAGCGTGATCTTGCGGTCGGCGAGCAGCTTCACCGGCTGGCCCTTGACGAGATCGTCGCGCGCCAGATTGAAGATCGCATCGACGCTGCGCCCCGCGAAGGTCCCCGGCTGGTAGTCCGTATAGCTCACCTCATAGGCGGTCTTGCCGAGATCGACCAGATACACGTTGGCGACGCCGCCGCTCAAATCGGGCGGCTCGGTCCTGATCTTGGGATCGGCGGGAAAGACGGCCGTGAAGCCGCCCTCGCTCGAGCGCACCTCCTTCCACACGTCGACTGCGCCTGCGGCAAGGCTCACGCCGAGGGCGAGAGCCGCCGCACACAGCATCCTTGATAAAATGCGCCTCATGCGGCCTCGCCGTTCAGGCGCGCGAGCGCGCGCGCGCGGCCGATGAGCGGCAAGAGGGCGGCAAGCTCGGGCCCGCGCTCGCGGCCGGTGAGGGCCAGGCGCAGCGGATGGAAAAGCGCCTTGCCGTTGCGGCGCGTCGCCTGCTTGAGGTGCTCGGTCCAGGCTGCCCAGGTGCCGCGGTCCCACGGCTCGGACGGCAGCAAGGCCGCGGCCTGGCGCGCGAACTCCGCATCCTCGATCAAGGGGGCGAGCTCGCCGTGCACCACTCTCCACCAGATCGCCGCGTCGTCGAGCCGCGAGAGATTGCCGCGCACCGCCTGCCAGAAGCCGCGGTCGACGCCGCGCAAGCCGAGCGCCTCGAGCCGCCCGGCGACGGCCTCGAAGGGCGTCGAATGAAGCAGGCGTGCGTTGAGCCGCGTCAGCTCGTCGAGATCGAACTTGGGCGTCGAGCGGCTGAAATGGGAGATATCGAACTCGGCGACGAGCTCGTCGAGCGAGTGCCGCGGCTCGATCGTGTCCGAGGTGCCGAGCTTGGCAAGCAGGCTGTTGAGCGCCATGGGCTCGACCCCGCTCGCGCGCAGATCGCCGACCGAGAGGCTGCCGAGGCGCTTCGAGAAGCCCGCACCGCTCGCATCCGTCAAGAGCGGCAGATGGGCGAAGGCGAGGGCCGCCGGCTCGCCGCCAAGCGCCGCGAAGATCTCGATGTGGGAGGCGGTGTTGGCGACGTGGTCCTCGCCGCGGATGACGTGGCTGATGCCGAGCTCGAGGTCATCGACGACGGACGCGAGCGTGTAGAGCGGACGGCCGTCCGCGCGCATGAGCACGGGATCGGAGAGATGACCCGGCTCGAAGCGCACAGTCCCGCGCACCAGGTCCTGCCACTCGACCGGCCGCTCGGAGAGGAGGAAGCGATAGTGCGGCAGCCGACCCGCCGACTCGTATCTGCGCTTCTCCTCCAGGCTGAGCCTCAAGGCGGCACGGTCGTAGACGGGCGACAGCTTGCGCGCGAGCTGCATCTTGCGCTTGAGCTCGAGCTCCTCCGGCGTCTCGTAGCAGGGATAGAGCCGCCCCTGGGCCATGAGCTTCTGCGCCGCCTCGGCATAGTGCCGCAGCCGGTCCGACTGACGCGCGAAGCGGTCCCAGCTGAGGCCGAGCCAGGCGAGATCCTGCTCGATCGCCTCCTCGTAGGCGCGCGTCGAGCGCTCCTCGTCGGTGTCGTCGATGCGCAAGAGGAAGGTGCCGCCGTGGCGCCTGGCGAAGAGCCAGTTGATGAGGGCCGTGCGGATGTTGCCGACATGGAGCCGGCCGGTCGGGCTGGGTGCCACTCGCACGGCGACGGTCATCGCGCCGCTCAGCCCTTGAAGCGGTTGGTGATCGGGTAGCGCCGGTCGCGGCCGAAGGCGCGCCGCGTGATCTTGACGCCGGGGGCGGCCTGGCGGCGCTTGTACTCCGCCTTGTCCAGCATGGACCAGACGCGCATCACCGTCTCGCGCGCGAAGCCCTTGGCTGTGATCTCCTCCGGCCGCATCTCGTGCTCGATCAGGCACTCGAGGATGCCGTCGAGGATCTCGTAGGGCGGCAGCGTGTCCTGGTCGGTCTGGTCGGGCTTGAGCTCCGCCGTCGGCGCCTTCGTCAGGATGCGCTCGGGGATGACCCTGCCCGCGGGGCCGAGCGCACCCTCGGGATGCACCTGGTTGCGCCAGCGGGAGAGCGCGTAGACCGTCGTCTTGTAGATGTCCTTGAGCGCGTTGTAGCCGCCGCACATATCACCGTAGAGCGTCGCATAGCCAACCGACATCTCGGACTTGTTGCCGGTGGTGAGCAGCATGTTTCCCGTGGCGTTGCTGAGCGCCATCAGCACCATCGCCCGCGCGCGCGGCTGGATGTTCTCGGCCGTGACGTTCTTCGGGTGCGCGCCGAGTGCCGGCGTGAGCATGGCATCGAAGGCCTCGACCGCGGGCGCGATCGACACGGTATCAAGGCGCAAGCCGACGAGCCGGGCAAGCTCCGCCGCGTCCTCCATGCTCTCGCGCGAGGTGATGCGCGAGGGAAGGCGCAGGCAATGCACCTTGTCGGGGCCGAGCGCATCCGCCGCCGCCACCGCCGTCAAGGCCGAATCGATGCCGCCCGAGAGCCCGATGAGAACGCCCGGGAAGCCGTTCTTGGTGACGTAGTCGCGCACGCCCAAGAGCATCGCCTGATAGATCGCCTCGAGCCCGTTGCGGACGGGGACGATCCTGTCGGCCACGCAGCGCCAGCCCTTGCCCTCGCGCTGCCAGCGCGTCGTCGCGACCTCCTCGCGCCAGGCGGCGAGCTGGGCCGCGAGTGAATGATCGGCATTGAGCGCGAACGAGGCGCCGTCGAACACCAGCTCGTCCTGGCCGCAGATTTGATTCACGTAGATGAGCGGCAGACCCGTCTCATTCACGCGCGCCACCGCGAGATTGAGGCGCTCGTCGGGCTTGTCGCTCTCGAACGGCGAGCCGTTGATGACGATGAGGATTTCCGCCCCCGACTCGACGAGCGTCTCGCTCACGTCGGGAAACCACATGTCCTCGCAAATCTGGAGCCCGAGCCGCACCCCCTTGAAGACGACGGGGCCCGGCGCCGGGCCGGCTATGAAGACGCGCTTCTCGTCGAAGACGCCGTAGTTGGGCAGCTCGTGCTTGAAGCGGATATAGGAGATGTCGCCGCCCTCGAGCAGGAGTGCCGCGTTGAAGAGCTTGTCGCCGCCGCGCCAAGGCGCGCCCAGGATCACGGCAGGCCCGCCGTCCGCCGTCTCCTTGGCGAAATCCTTGACCGCCACCTCGACCGCATCCTGGAAAGCGGGCTTCAAGACCAGATCTTCGGGCGGATAGCCGGCGACGACGAGCTCGGTCGAGACCATGAGATCGGCACCTTGCTTTGCCGCCTGGGCGCGGGCGCGGCGGAGCGCCGCGACGTTGCCCGCGATGTCGCCGACGGTCGGGTTGAGCTGCGCCAAGGCGATCGAGAGGATGTCGGTCATGGTCCCCGTGCGGCCCAAGCCGCAGCCGCCAAGGTGAAAGCGAAGCTATTGCGCTGCAACAGAAACCTAGGAGCGGGCCGGGGAACTGTCAATGGCGGCGGGGAGACGAAGGCAGACCGCGAGCCGCCGACACCCCGTGATCCGGATGCGCCGATCAGCTACGCTCGCGGCGTTCTTGCCATAGGGAGGAGCGCCATGCCGCCAATCTTCCACATGATCGAGGGCGCCGCCCAGCCGGTCGCCCCCTATAGCCACGCCGTCGAAGCGGGAGACTGGATTCTCCTGACCGGCCAAATTCCGAACGACCCGCCGAACGACAAGGCGCCCTTGCCGCCCGACATCGAGGGGCAGACGCGGCGCACGATCGAGAACCTGCGCCTCGTCCTCAAGGGCCTCGGGCTCGGGCTCGAGCACATCGTCTCGGCGCGCGTCTTCCTCACCGATTTCACGGAGTACGAGCGCATGAACGCGGTCTACCGCAGCTATTTCGCCCCCGGCCGCCTGCCGGCACGGACCTGCATCGGCGTCACCGCGCTCGCGCGCGGGGCGCGCATCGAGATCGACGCCATCGCGCGGCGGAGCTGAGGGCGGGCTATTTCCGCAGGAGCCACTCGCGGCCGACCTTGACGCGCGGCGTGCCGTCGTAGGCGACGATGTCGGCGGTGGCGTAAGTCTCGTGCCAGTTCTCGGGCAGATAGGAGCCGGTGCCGATCACGTCGATGGGTGCCAACGCCGCCGCCATCACCTTGCACTTGGCGGGGCCGAAGCCCGAGGAGGCGACGATCTTCACCTTGTCGAAGCCCGCCTCGTTGAGGCGCTCGCGCAAATGCCAGATCGCCGCCGCCGAGACGCCGGTGCCGATTAGGTAGCGCAATTCGACATCGGTACGGAAGCCGCGGATGGCGTCGGGCGCGTTGCGCTCGAGCACCGCGTAGGAGCGCGGCGGGTCGAGCTCCTCGATGAAGCGTCCGCCACCCGTATCGAGCCTCATCGCGAGCTCGCCCTTGGCGGCGAGCTCGGGGAAGCGCCGGCAGACGGCGAGCGCATCCGTCACCTCCTTGCCGAAATAATCGACCAGCACCGTAAGCACGACGTCGGGATGGGCCTCGCGGAACATCTCGGCCGCGGCCACGGTCGAGCCCGCGTAGCCGACGAGCGCGTGCGGCATGGTGCCGAGCCCCTTCGTCTGCCCGAAATAATGCGCGGTCGCATCCGTCGCGTTGCCGATGAAGCCCTTGGCGCCCACCTTGCGCCGCGCGCGCGCCGAGCCCACGGAGGCGGCATAGGCCATCATCTCCGCCATCTCGCTGCCGGCGCAATGGCGCGCATCCATGGCGAGGAAGGCGACGTCCGGCAAGTCCGAGCACATGGTGAAGGCGTTGTAGGCGGCCACGCACGGCGGACCGACCTTCTGCAGGTAGATCGTCTCGAGATCGACGAGGTGGTAGAGCGGGCCCGAGAGGTAGAAAAGCGCCTCGCCGGCGCCCACCCATTTGCCTTCCGGATATTTGAGCTCGATCTCGAACTTGGTCTGGCGCCGCTCGGCGACCGCCTGAAGCCACTCGATGGCAAGCCGAGGCGCGCTCACCACGGGCCGACGCAGGAAGACGGCGTAGGTCGCGCGCGTATCGCCGAAGCGCCCCACCACCGTCTTGGTGCGATTGAAATAGGCGTCGGTCAGATGCTCGATCTCGTCGACGTCCGGGCGCATGGCCTTCCTTAAAG
>DASPPM010000213.1:0-2786 GCA_035625535.1 Alphaproteobacteria bacterium | reverse complement strand
CTCGGCGCGCCTCGTCACCTTGTCGCGCGAGATACCGATCTGGCGGATATCATCGTTCACATTGGTGAAGTGCTTTTGCAGGTTGTCCACCCGCTCGCCGAGCCGGCGGATGTCCTCGAGCAGCATGTGGACCTCTTTCTGGACCACGCTCGCGAGCTCGCGCATGCGCACGTCCTTGAGCACGGCGCGGATGGTGTTGAGGGTGGCCCACAGCGTGGTGGGCGAGACCACGAAGACGCGCTTGCGATAGGACTGGTCGACCACGTCGCCGAAGTTGGCGTGGAGCTCGGCATAGACGGCTTCCGAGGGGAGAAAGAGGAGGGCCGCCTCGGCCGTCTCGCCGGGGACGATGTATTTCTCGGCGATGTCGCCGATGTGCTTCAGCATGTCGGCACGGAAGGCGCGCGCGGCCTGCTGGCGCTGCGCCTCGTCCGCCGCCGCGCGCAGGGCCTTGTAGCTCTCGAGCGGGAACTTGGCGTCGATCGCGATCGGCCCCGGCGGCATGGGTAGGGTGAGCAGGCAGTCGACGCGCTTGCCCGCGCCGATCTGGGCCTGGAAGCTGTACGCCGAGGGCGGCAGGACGCTTTGCACCAGATCCTGGAGCTGCATCTCGCCGAAGGCGCCGCGCTCCTGCTTGTTCGAGAGAATCTGGTTGAGGCTGACGACCTGGCTCGAGAGCTCGTTGATGTTGACTTGCGCCGCGTCGATCTTGGCGATGCGCTCGCGCAGCTCGCCCAAGGTGGCACTCTGCGCCTTGGTCGTCTTCTCGAGGGTCTCGTTCACGCGGCTGGCGACCTGATCGAGGCGCTCCTCGAGCAGCTTGGCGAGCGCCTGCTCCTGGGCCTGGAGGCGCGCCTGCATCGCGGCAAGCGTGCCGGCCTGGGAGGTGGCCATCTGGTCGAGCCGGCCGGCAAGCTCCCCACCCTGCCTGCCGCCGTCGGCCGTGCCGCGGCCGCCGCGCAGCATGAAAAGGAGGACGGCGGCCGCCGCGAGGACGACGACGGAGAGCAGAATGACGAGGCCAGTGTCCATGCCGGTCCCTTTCGCTGCGCCGGCTCAAGCTAGCATGCAACGCCCTCGGGCGACGAGGCGCTTCGCCGGCGCCGAGCCGCGGCCAAGCCCCGCGCTCCCCGCTTGACGCGCGGGCGGCAAGTCCATACCTAAGGCATGGTCAAGCGATTGGAACCATTCCAAAGAGCAAGCATCCATGGCGATCCTGCCGATCATCACGGCCCCCGACCCGCGCCTCAAGCTCAAGTGCAAGAGAGTCGAGCGCGTGGACGGCGAGATTCGCCGGCTGATGGACGACCTGCTGGAGACCATGTATGCGGCCCCCGGCATCGGGCTTGCCGCACCCCAGGTGGGGGTCGCCAAGCGCGTGCTCGTCGTCGACATCGCCAAGGAGGGTGCCAAGCCGGCTCCCCTGCAGATGGCGAACCCCGAGGTCCTGTGGCGCTCGGAGGAGCTCGCGACCTACGAGGAGGGCTGCCTCTCGCTCCCCGAGCATTATGCCGACGTGGAGCGTCCCTTACGCTGCCGGGTGCGCTATCTCGACGCCGAGGGCGAGATCCGCGAGCTCGAGGCGGAAGGCCTGCTCTCGACTTGCATCCAGCACGAGATCGATCACCTGGACGGCATCCTCTTCGTCGATCATCTCACGGCGCTCAAGCGCGGCATCATCCTGCGCAAGCTGCGCAAGGCCAAGAAGCTCAAAGAGACCGTGCCGGCGTGAGCCTCCTGGGCGCGTCGTGACCATGCGGCTCGCCTTCATGGGAACGTCCGAATTTGCCGTGCCGGCATTGGCGGCTCTCCTCGGCGCCGGCCACGGCGTGCTGGCGGTCTATACCCAGCCCGCACGGCCGGCGGGGCGCGGCCAGCGGCTCCAGCCCTCCGCTGTCGCGCGCTTCGCCGAGGCGCAGAAGCTCCCGGTGCGCACGCCCAAAAGCCTGCGTGATCCCGCGGAAGCGGCGCATCTCGCAGCACTCGCCCTCGATGCGGCGGTGGTCGCGGCGTATGGGCTCATTCTGCCGCGGGAGATCCTCGCGACCCCGCGCCTTGGCTGCCTCAACATCCACGCCTCGCTCTTGCCGCGCTGGCGCGGGGCGGCGCCGATCCCGCGCGCCATCCTCGCGGGCGACAGCGAGAGCGGGATCACCATCATGCAGATGGACGAAGGCCTCGACACCGGGCCCGTGCTTCTGCAGGCACGCACCGCGATCGCACCCGATATGACCGCGGGCGAGCTCGCAGGCGCGCTCGCCAAGCTCGGCGCCCGCCTCATCCTCGAGGCTTTGGACGGGCTTGCGGCGGGGCGGCTTGAGGCAAAGGCCCAGCCGCAGGAGGGCGTCACTTACGCGCACAAGATCGGCAAGGCCGAGGCGCGGCTAGACTGGCGGCGCCCGGCCGAGCTGCTCGCGCGGCACGTGCGCGCCTTCAGCCCGACCCCCGGCGCCTGGTGCGAGCTTGCGGGCGAGCGCGTGCGCGTGCTTGCCGCTGAAGCCGCGGCGGCCGGCACTGCCGCCCCGCCCGGCACAGCGCTCGACGACAGCTTGACGCTTGCCTGCGGCTCGGGCGCCTTGCGTCTCCTCAGCCTGCAGCGCGCGGGCGGCAAGGCGATGGAGGCACCCGACTACTTGCGCGGGCGTGCGGTCCCCGCGGGCACGGTGCTCGCGTGACGCGCTACAAGCTCACGCTCGAGTACGACGGCAGCCGCTTCGTCGGCTGGCAGCGCCAGACGAACGGCCTCTCGCTGCAGGAGGTGCTCGAGACCGCGGTCTATCGCTTCT